>JAUNAF010000003.1 GCA_030527715.1 Eubacteriales bacterium | reverse complement strand
AGAACGGTGTTGATACGTCCGCCAAGTCCGATCTCCTTACCGATCTTGATACCGTCGATCACATAGAATTTGATATTGTGGTTAGCGATGAAGCTCTTAACCTGTCCCGGAAGATGCTGCTCGATACCTTCCATATCCCACGGGCAGTTCAGAAGGAATGTTCCGCCGTCAACCAGCTCCTGTACCATGTTATACTTGTTAACATAGGACGGGTTGTGACATGCTACGAAGTTAGCCTTTCTGATCAGGTAAGTAGACTTGATCGGGGTCTTACCGAAACGAAGGTGAGACATTGTAACACCGCCGGACTTCTTGGAGTCATAGTCGAAGTAAGCCTGAGCGTACATGTCGGTATTGTCACCAATGATCTTGATGGAGTTCTTGTTAGCACCAACGGTACCGTCAGCACCCAGACCCCAGAACTTGCAGTTGATGGTTCCTTCCGGAGTGGTTACCAGCGGAGCACCAAGCTCAAGAGACAGGTTGGTAACATCATCTACGATACCAAGAGTGAATTTCTGCTTCTCAGTATTCTTGTATACAGCAACGATCTGTGCCGGAGTAGTATCCTTGGAACCAAGTCCGTAACGGCCTGTGAATACCGGAACGTTCTCGAACTTGCTGCCCTTTAAGGAAGCTACAACATCCAGGTACAGCGGCTCGCCGATAGCACCCGGCTCTTTGGTTCTGTCCAGAACGGTGATCTGCTTAACAGTCTCCGGAATAGCTGCGATCAGAGCCTCAGCGCTGAACGGTCTGTACAGACGAACCTTAACAACACCAACCTTCTCGCCTGCAGCGGTAAGGTAGTCGATGGTCTCCTCGATGGTATCACATACGGAACCCATAGCTACGATAACCTTCTCTGCATCAGCTGCACCATAGTAGTTGAACAGCTTGTAGTTGGTACCGATCTTAGCATTTACTTTGTCCATGTACTCCTGTACGATTGCCGGCATAGCATCGTAGAACGGGTTACATGCTTCTCTAGCCTGGAAGAAGATATCCGGGTTCTGAGCTGAACCTCTCTGACACGGATGATTCGGATTCAGAGCATGCTTTCTGAAAGCATCAACTGCATCCATATCTACCATATCCTTCAGATCTTCGTAATCCCAGGTCTCGATCTTCTGGATCTCGTGAGAAGTACGGAAACCATCAAAGAAGTTGATGAACGGAATACGTCCCTTGATTGCTGCACAGTGTGCAACCGGTGTCAGGTCCATAACCTCCTGTACGGAAGACTCACACAGCATAGCTGCACCAGTCTGACGACATGCGTAAACGTCGGAGTGATCACCGAAGATAGACAGTGCATGGCTTGCCAGTGCACGAGCGGATACGTTGAACACGCCCGGAAGCTGCTCACCTGCGATCTTATACAGGTTCGGGATCATCAGAAGAAGACCCTGTGAAGCAGTATAAGTAGTAGTCAGAGCACCTGCTGCCAGAGATCCGTGTACGGTACCTGCAGCACCTGCCTCGGACTGCATCTCAGTTACCTGAACCTCCTGACCGAAGATATTTTTTCTGCCCTGAGTAGCCCATTCGTCTGTTGCTTCCGCCATAACAGATGAAGGGGTAATCGGATAGATCGCTGCTACATCAGTGTATGCATATGAAGCATGAGCTGCAGCATGATTACCATCCATGGTCTTCATTTTTCTTGCCATTTTGATTTCCTCCTTATTATGAGTCCCTGGCTGAACTCTTTTCTTGCGATATGATATATTAGCTCATATGGTTATATATTATCACAGTTTTTTTTGCTTGTCTATTTAACATCTATGAAATATTTCGTAATTTTTGTATTTTTCCTTGTCCAAAAATACCTTTTCATTAGAATTTATCACAGCCTTCTCAGCTGTGAACTCCAAGCTGTGTATCATTGTTATAGGATTCTGAGGCAAATAACTCCAGCAAATTGATCGGATCGTCGAAGTCTGCGATCCATCCGCCGCGGGCAAGATCGAAGTCACCTTCTCTGCACCGTGCAAGAAAAGTATCCCAGTCATCACAGCGCTCGATCGTCATATCGATTCCGATCTGTGCAAGATCCTGCCGCATCAGCTCTGCGACCATCATATTGCCAGAAGCTTCATTCACCAGATAGTTCAGACTGAGCGGTGTCTTAGCTGACAGCTTTCCGTCACTGTCAAACTCATATCCTGCAAATTCCAGCATACCGCGCACCTCTTCCATCATTGACTCATTATGTCCTGCTGAGTTACTTTCATAGTACCCGATCATATATTCCAGCGGATAGGTGTATTTTTCTGAATATGTTTTAAAGATACCACCGTCTCCGTCTGCCATGCCTGCCGGTACAAAAGAAGTTGCGATCCGTCCTGCTCCGCCATTGCTTGCAGCTTCCGCAATGTCCTGCCGGTCGATCAGCAGTGATATCGCCTTTCTCATTGCCACTGCCTGTGCCACAGTCTTTCCACGGAACAGATCACTGTTCACATTAAATTCAACATAGTAGGTTCCGAGGATATCCTGCACATGCACTTCATTTTCATCGAGCATATCATTGTCCATATAATCCGAATATGCAGATGTGAAAGCTTCGCGTGCCCGCTGCGAAATATTAGTTCTGTAAGCCGGAAGAAATGATGCCAGATCAATCGTTCCTGACAGATAGCTTGTATACATACTCTCAGCAATATCACTCAGTGTCATTTCCAGCTCTCTGACAGATACCTCCTCGGCACGATGGTAATCCTCGTTTTTCTTCAAAGTCATGAATGCTAAATGCACCCATTCTGATACGCTGTAGGCCCCGTTTGTCAGAAATCCTGCCTCTGATGCCCAGGTACCGGCATTTCTGCCATCCGCATCTGCCTCCACCTGTGCCTTGGGAACCGGGAAAAATACCGGGAAGGCGCAGAGATCCGGAAGATACGCACACGGTGCATTGAGTCTTACCGTAAGCGTTGTGTCATCCTCTGCAGTCACATCGAGTTCTCCGCTGTCATCTTTTGCAAATATATCAAACAGATATCCATACGCAGCATCGGTCTTCGGATCTGCCGCACGCTTCCATGCATACGCAAAGTCCTCCGCTGTCAGTGCAGATCCGTCTGACCATCTGAGCCCGTCTCTGAGACTGAAGGTCCACTTCAGACCATCCTCCGAGATACTATAACTTTCACAGAGATCCATAGCCAGCCTTCCGTCTGCCTCGTAGGTAAAGAGGCCTGCAAACAGATTTACTATAAGGCTGGCGTCGTTGGTGTCTCTGATCAGTGCAGGATCAGCGGAATCCAGTACTGCACAGACATTTATCCACAGATTTTCTCTCTGGGTTTCTGCAAACCGGAAATACTTTATACCATGGATGTCCGTATAGATTCCCTCCACATCCGATTTCTGAAGATACAGACTGTTATACTGATACAGCGGCAGTACCGCAGCGGTCGCCATCAGCAGATCCTCCGCCTGATGCATCTTTGCAGCACGGACGTCTGTATCTGTCTCTGTCTTTATCTCCTGGATCAGATTGTCATACTCTGTCCAGTCCGGAGCCGCTTCATTGTAATCCGCAGCAGTCAGCTGTACTCCCGGTGCATCCGGATAATACTCAGATGGATATCCTGCCGTTTCCGCAGCTTCGAGAACAGGATCTGCTGCAATTTCTGTCGCAGTTACTTCTGCCGGTGTTTCAGGCGTTGCTTCTGTCACGGTTTTCTGCCTGTTTTCCTGCTGACTCTGACCGGAATGCTCTGTGCTATTCCAGAGCACAGCACCTGCTCCGCCTGCAAGCACAAGACTGCCGCACAAAATCCCGATTACCAGATTCTTTGCACTTCCACTCTTCTTTTCTGCAGCAGGCGCAGTCTCCTGACGCACCGGCGCTTTCGCCGTCTTCAGAGTATCCTTCTTCTCCTGTCTGATTGGCTGTTTTCTGCTGTTCTCCGGCGGATTCCCGATATCCTCCATAGTCTTCTCTGAATTCATCTGTTTTTCAGGAGGATTCGTTCTTCTTACGGATGCAGCTGCCGACTCTTTTCCGGTCAGTTCCCGATTCAGTTCATCCTCGCCCATGGAAAATCTGCAGCGCAGGAGATCGTTCTTAAAAGCCTCTGCACTCTGATATCTGTCCTCCGGTCGAAAACTGCAGGCCTTTTTCAATGTCCAGGCGAGATATTTTCCTCCGAGCAGCGGATCCGGGAAACTTTCCCTTCCCTGAACTCTTTTTGTCACCGCGATCGAATTTTCTTCAAATGTCGGAATCCCCGTCCCCGGATCGACAAAGGGAAGTCTGTTTCTGTTCAGCAGTCGATACAGCACCAGTGACAATGAGTAAATATCCACCGTATGATCATACTGGTGTTGATTCAGATAGACCTCCGGTGCCATATAGTTTACGGTTCCCTGCACAGACATGTTTGCCTGTGTATACTCCTTCTGTCTGGACACGCCAAAATCACCGAGTTTAAAATCACCGTACTCTGACACAAAAATGTTGGACGGCTTGATATCCCGGTGAATGATATTTCTCTTCTCGCATGCTGACAGTGCATCGCAGATGTCACATCCGATCTTAATGACATCCAGGACCTTCGGTGTCTTTACCGGATGTCTTCCATAGAAATATTTGTCCAGGCTCGTGAGCAGCTCCATCATCATGAACAGACGATAGCCTTCCTCCTGCTTCACGATCTTGCTGTCTTTGATCGACACAATATTTGCGGCCGTCTGGAGTTCCTCCATCAGGACGATCTCCCTTTCCAGCTTCTTTACTTCTTTATAAAAGTACTGATCGATCTCCTGATCTCCGAACCCGTCTGCACGCAGTGTATATCTTTCCTGACTGTCCTTCGGAATCTTCAATACCTTTACCGCAGCTTTCAGGACACGGTTTCCTTCCTGTTTATGAGCTTCATAAACCTCTCCAAAAGTTCCGCGGCCCAGAACACCGGTCACTTTCCACTCCGGCCATGGAAGCTGTATCTGGTTCCATTCTTCTGTTTTCAAACTCTGTCTCCTTTGCAAAGATTTAATTAATGTAAGTATATCACAACAAGCTGTATTATTGAAGAAAATCTCCTGTTACGGAAGTAACCAGCCTGTTTTTTCTGTTTTTCCGTAAAATTGCAGTTCCGGCATCAGATTAAGTTGACTTTTATGTTCGATTACGGAAGTCTTATGATCTTTCTGTAAATATTTCCGTAAAATCCTGCTGTTCAGCTTGAATCATCCTTGAAATTTGCTCCAACACCTGTCTTTTTACGGAACTGATCATGCTTTTTCCATGAATTCTTCCGTAAACTGCTAAATCTTGCTTTCCGCCGGCTTCTGATAGACACAGAATTACGGTAATTATCAGGCAGATCTATCGGTCACTTCCGTAAAGTGCAAAAAATCGGCACAGGCGCTGTCTGCGTCCATGCCGATCTTTGAACTATGAGAATGTTCGCTGAGCATGCATTCTGTTATTCTTATATTCTTATTTGATGACACTCATTCTCTTTCTGTCTACAGTCATGCATACCGCGAAGATCAGGATGATACCTTTTACTACCTTCTGCACATCTGCGGACAGGCCGATGATATTCATACCGTTACTGAGGATACACATGATCAGTGCACCTAGAACGGTCGTCATAACACTTCCGACTCCGCCGGACATCGGGGTTCCGCCGAGTACTACGGCTGCGATAACATCCATCTCCATGCCGTCTCCCATGGTCGGTGTAGCTGCGTAGGAACGTGCTGCCTGGAAGCAGCCTGCAAGTCCTGCCATGGCCCCGCACAATACAAACACACCAAGCTTGATCTTGTTGATGCGGATACCTGCCAGTGCCGCTACTTTCTCGGCACCGCCGACTGCGCGTACCTCTCTGGCAAATGCAAAGTTCTTATAGATGTACCACATAATTGCAGTGATGATCGCAACCATGATGACGTTGTTCGGAACTTCCGGAATGGTCTTGCCATTGTAGAAATTCAGATACGGTTTGTTGGTGATCATGATCTGAGCACCGCCGGTCAGGATCAGGACAATGCCTCGGAAGGCGGTCATCGTCGCCATCGTAGTAATGAAGGTCGGAATCCTCAGATAAGTGAAACAGGCTCCGTTGACGAACCCGCAAAGGATACCTACCAGGATCGCCGGGATGACTGCAAAAATTCCGAGTGTCTCCACACTCCGTGCAACTGCAATTGCAGAAAGTGCCACAATACCGCCGACCGACAGATCAATACTGCCTTCGACAATGACAAACAGCATACCATAGGCTGCTATCAGAGTTACTACCATCTGCTGCGCAATGGTCGTGAAGTTCTTTAATGTCAGGAAACGTCTGTTTCCGATGGTGAAGATCACCACCAGCACGACCAGAAGGATAAATGGAAAATATTTTCTTATTTGAATCGCTTTTTTCTTTTCACTGCTTACGCCCATATTCTGCACCTCTCTTGCTATACAATGTAGCTGATCACATCTTCTTCTGTCAGACCGTCATTTTTCTCAAACTGCTTGCTGATTTTGTTATGACGTGTAATCAGTATTCGGTCACTCATGCCAAGAAGCTCCAGCAGATCCTCTGTCAGCATGATGATCGAAAGTCCCTGATCCGCCAGCCCTCGAATCAGTGTGTAGATCTCCTGTCTTGCACTGATATCGATACCTCGGGTCGGGTTGTTCAGCAGCAGAACCTCAGGGTTTGTTGCCAGACACTTTCCGATGACCACCTTCTGCATATTACCACCGCTCAGAGAGGAAGCAGGATTGTTCGGATTGTCCGTCTTGATTCTCACCTGATCCACATACTGCGCAATCATTTCTTTTTCTTTTTTCTTGTCACGCAGAACACCCTTTCTCGGTCCCGCAGACATGACGATATTATCACCGATACTGAAGTTGACGATCAGTCCCTCCAGAGTTCTCTCACCCGGCAGCAGTGCGATCTTTCGATCAAGACTCTCTGTCGGTCTGGTGGAGCTGTAGGTCTCCTTACCCATCGTGACACTTCCCTCACTGATCGGAACCGCACCATAGATCGCATTGATGATCGCATCTCCGCCCGACTGCTTCAGTCCGCCGATGCCGAGGATCTCTCCTCTTCTCAGTTCGAAGTCTGCGTGCTCCAGCTGTCCTTCCACGCTCAGATTTTCAACCTTCAGCACTACCTCTTCCGCCGGGGTCTCGCGCTTCGGAGGATACAGCTTTTCTCCGATGCTTCTTCCTACCATTGCTGACTCCAGGCGTTCCTGTGTCACCTCATTTCGAAGCATCTCGATCACAAACTTGCCGTCTCGCATGACTGTGATGCGGTCTGCAAGATCATAGACCTCCTGCATATGATGGGATACAAATCCGATCGCCATCCCGCGCTCTCTCAGTTTCTTTACTGAGGAAATAAAACTGATCGTCTCATTATGATTCAGGAAAGCTGTGGATTCATCCAGCAGAAGAATCTGCGGATCATTGGAAAGAGCTCTCGCTACCTCGATCAGCTTCCACTGTCCGAGATTCAGATCCCGGATATCTGTCTTTACGTCTATTCCAGACTCCATGGAATCGAGAATTTTCTGAGCATCACTGTTCAGTCTCTTCCAGTCGATTCCCAGAAGTAATTTTCTGTAATCACTCAATCTGTCAATAAAAATATTTTCAGCGATCGTAATATACGGATTGATCGTACTCTCCTGGAATACGATGCTGATTCCGTTGGCCACTGCATCTTTCATGCTGTGGATCTCAATTTCTTTTCCATCAATGGTGATTGCACCTTCGTCCATATGGTGCACTCCGGCAATTGCTTTCAGGATCGTCGATTTTCCCGCTCCATTTTCACCTACCAGCGCATTGACCTCACCGGAACGAAGCTGCACATACGCCCGGTCAAGCGCAATCGTCGGACCAAATCTTTTTTTCACATTTCTTGCTTCGAGTATCATCTAGTCCCCTCCGGTCATTGGAGAATATTTTCAGGAAAAGGGTTTTTCCCGAAATTTACTTCAGTAAAAACCCTCTTCCTATTTACATTATCACATTATTTTACAATACAGCTGATTACTCACTGAACTTGAATTCGAAAGAGCTGTACTCAGCATCGCCGCCGTTTGCCTGGCTGGCTGCCTTGATATCAAAGTTTGCCGGGATGTTGTCCGGATAATCTTTATAGAACTTGTCAACGGTATCCTGAGTGATCGGGAGAAGCTTCAGGATCGTCTTCGGGTTCTTGATCTCATAACCGTTCAGGTAATCTACCATCTGGATCACTGCGTAACCGCCGATCAGCCAGTGTCCGCCGATATCATACTGGAGCTCGCCGTCTTCTACTGCCTTAACATTGGAGGAGTTCAGATCCATACCAACGATGGTGATGTCCTTGCCAAGCTCAAGGCCTGCATTCTTACATGCTGCCATAACGCCGGTAGCTGTTCCGCCGTTCGCTGCCCAGATACCATTGATCTTCTCTGCCTTCTGCAGAAGATCCTCGGTTGCCGGAAGGGATGTCTCTGCTGCGAAGTCACCGTTTACACGACCTACGACTTCGATCTTAACGCCCTTATCGGTGTACTCTGCCAGAGCCTTGTCGAAACCAACCTCACGGTTGATCGCTACTGCGGTACCCGGAGTTCCCTGTACAACACCTACATAGATGGTGCCGTCCTCATCCGGAGTTGCCATATCAAACAGATTGCATGCCATGTTGTAACCAGCGTCAGCATCATCCGGTCCGATAAAGCTGATGTACTGTGTATAGTCGCCCTGCGGTCCAAACTCTTCGATATCAGAGTCAAATGCGATCATCGGGATACCAGCTGCTTCGCACATCTCTGCACACTTCATACCGGAAGCATAGTACGGGTCGATCAGGATACCGTCAACGCCTGCTGCGATCGCATCCTCTACGTTTTTGCTCATCGTATCAGCGTTATTATCTGCGTTGTAGACATTTACTGTACATCCAAATGCCTCAGCACAGCTGTTTGCAAATGATACACAGTTCTCAAAGTACTCGTGGTTCATCGTCGGAACCAGCATAGCGAACGTATAACCACCGTCTGCTGCCTGGCCGGTCATACCAAATCCAGCCAATGTACCAGCTGCAACTCCTGCAACTAACAGGTTTCTCAACATCTTTCTGCTCATAATAATTTTTCCTCCTTATAAATTTTGTATACTTTATCTCGCACAGAAAGCATCGGCGCCATCACTTTCTGTTTTGCACATATTTTTCAAATATGAAAACGTTTTTCTCGTCATTACAACGTCAGCACATTTTTGATGTTTTTATATTTTTCATATATTTTTTAATTTTCCGAACTTTTCATTGAAATTATTGTAGCATTTGAACAATTAGCTGTCAAGGATTATTTTCATTTTTGGAATCCGTATTTTCATATATGAAAACATTGTTTTTCATCCTTATTTCATACCGCGCAGACAGCTCTGACGGCGATTGAGCAAAAAAGGAGCCATCGCCCACTCACAACAACTGTGTTGCAAGAAGCGACAGCTCCTTCATAATCATCATATTTGTATTTGATCACACCACTCTCGCTCCAAACGGCATCAGAGCAAGCTTTTCAGGCTGCTTCTATTATAGCACTATTCAAGAATTCTGTCCGCATTTTCTCTCCAGAGCTGATAATTGCAGAGCCCTCTTTCATACCATTCACAGCGGCCGCAGGACTTCAGAAAGCGTTCCTCGTTCATCTTTTCCACCGCACAGTTCAGCAGTTCTCTCCAGCTCAGTTCTATAGGGCAGGAAAGACCCAGCATCTCTGCCAGATCTTCATCCTTTTTCTGTACCTGATTTCCCTTGTCACTGCAGACCAGAGTCTGCCAGTCCATCGACACTGTTTTGAGATTCGGACAGTGAGCACAGATCTCATCCGGCTGACAGACGATCGTCAGTTTTTCCTCCCGATGTGCATTCAGCCAGGATTTTTTCTCACTCATATTTCTGCTGAAGCCGTCGCTGTATCCCTCACCGACAAACAGCGGCAGGCAGAGCACATGGTGAACTCTCAGGGCACGCATTATACAGCCACCTGAAGATTCGCCGCACGCAGACCTCTGCGCACTGCCATTGCCAGGAAGTAAGCAGCCGCAACAGAGATGATATCTTTCAGAAGATACGGAACGGATACCAGCATGGCAGCTGCTGCGAAACTCATGCCCTTTCCGTTCGCATTCATGACAGCCATAAACTGCAGAATACCGAGCAGATGACACACTGCCAGTCCTGCTGCAGACAGCACCACCAGAAGCACCTTATTCTTTGCCTCCAGTGCAAATCCCAGAAGCAGCACCATCAGAATGAAGCCCCAGATAAATCCACCGGTCGCGCCAACCAGCACTCCCACGCCGCCATGGAGATTTGCAAATACCGGTACTCCTACTGCTCCGATCAGGACATAGACTACCGTTGCAAGCGTTCCCACCTTCCATCCAAGCACATAGGCGGTCAGTGCAACTGCAAAAGTCTGCAGGGTCACCGGAACTCCTGACGGCATCGGAATCGACAGCTGTGAAAGCACTGCCAGCACTGCTGCGAACATTCCCGTCAGCACAACGATCATGGTCTTTGAGCTTCTTTTCTCAGACATAAAACATATCCTCCGTTTATATCAATTAAGTTCATTATTTCCGTTAACCATTTTGAAGTTTCAGTTAACAGATACGATTCTATGCGAGAACGCAAAAAATGTCAACCACTTTTTACAGTTGGTTGACATTCTGTTCTCCGTTCTTTTCTAACCGATATTCAGATAAATCTGATCTCCATCTCTCATCACATGAAAGTGAACTTCAAATACCTGCTCCAGCAGCTCTTCCGTCAGCACTTCCGCTGGTTTTCCTTCCGCACAGAGGCTTCCGTCCTTCAGAATATACAGATAATCACAGTATCTCGCCGCCAGATCCAGGTCATGCAGGGTCAGGATCACCAGCCCGTCGTAGTCTGTCAGCAGCTGCATCAGCTCCAACTTGTATTTGATATCCAGATGATTCGTCGGCTCATCCAGAATGATCACTTCCGGATCCTGCACAAAGCACTTTGCGATCATTGCCCTCTGCACTTCTCCGCCGCTCATGGTTCCCAGTCTGCGATGCCGCAGTTCGGTGAGACCGGTCCTCGCAAGAGCCTCCTCCACCATGCGTTCATCCTGCTCGTCATACTGTTCGAGCAGTCCCTTGTACGGATATCTGCCCATCTGCACGATATCCGACACCGTCAGCCCGCTGTCCGTCTGAGACATTCTCTGCGCCATCACGGCAATCTTCTGAGCAAGTGCTCTCCGATTGCAATCGGCAATGTCCTGCCCGTCCACACAGACCGCCCCCTTTGACGGAAGCTCACGGTAGAGATGCCGCAAAAGCGTAGTCTTTCCGGAACCGTTCGGGCCGAGCAGACCGATCATTCTTTTTCCGGAAAATTCCATGGAAATATTGTTCAGCAGCTGTTTTTTTCCGATCCGGTAATCCAGGTTTTTAATCTCTATCTTCACTGTATGCCCTCTTAATGATCAAAATAAAAATCGGTGCGCCTACGAATGAGGTCATGATTCCGATCGGAACCTCTCTCGGTGCGAAGACAGTCCTCGCAATGGAATCTGCCGCTGCCAGAAATGCCGCTCCTCCAAGTGCGGAGGCCAGCACCAGCAGACGATGCTTTACGCCTGCAAATTTTCTCATAATATGCGGAATGATCAGTCCCACAAATCCGATCACGCCGGACTCTGCAACGATCACCGCCACCGCCGCGGATGCAGCTGCCACCACGATCAGCTGCAGTCTTCTGACATTCAGACCGGTCTGAGCCGCCGCTGTCTGACCAAGCAGAAGCAGATCCAGCTCCTTTCCTATGATCTGGCAGAATAACAGAAGGAGCAGAAATGCTGCCAGCGGAAGCGGAAGATCCTTCCAGGAAACTCCGGAAAAAGAACCCGTGATCCAGAACATTGCCGATCTGGACTGTGATTCGTTCTGTGCGGAATAGACGATCAGTGTGGTTGCCGCCTGAAAGAAGGAGGAAACTCCCATACCGGTCAGGACCAGCCGCACCGGACTGGCACTCCTGCCCTGCAGCAGCAAAACGATAACGATCGCTGCGAAGCTGCCGACAAAGGCAGCAAAGAAGGTCTTGCCATTGCCCATAAAGGAACACCATCCCAGAACGATCGCCCCGACCGCACCGGTACTTGCACCTGAGGATACGCCGAGCACGAACGGCTCTGCCAGCGGATTTCTCGTGATCGTCTGCATCAGAATTCCGACGACGCTCAGAATAGCTCCTGCCAGAAGTGTCATCAGAATTCTCGGAAGCCGGATCCTGATGATCAGATTCCAAAGGTTGGCATTCTCACCCTTCCTGCCCTTCAGTGCATCAGCCAGGATTCCCAGCACCTCTGAGACATCCAGCCTGACCGAGCCGACAAACAGTGAGCCGATGCCGACTGCTGCTGTGATCAGTATCAGCAGTAAAATAAGAAAAATGGGGGAAAGTCCCCCATTTTTCCGAATCACCTTACTCTGTCTCGATTCCATGAATTTCTCCTGCCAGACGAACCAGCGCATCTACGCTGCGGACACCCGGTGTAATCTCGGAAAGCTTAACTCGTACAAAGTTGCCGTTTTTCACTGCATCTACATCTGCAAGTGCCTCATTTGCCTTCAGCTTTTCAACCTTCTGGTCAAAGTCATCGGTATTTCTGGCACTTACACCGTAATCACAGATCAGAATATATTCCGGATTTGCCGCAACGACTTCTTCCCAGCTTGCGGTATCCCAGGTCTTATCCACACCCTGTCCTGAGAGCACATTCTTTGCGCCGATCAGGTTCAGCAGATTTGTAGTATATCCTTCGTAGACGGTGTACGGCTGATCATCCTCAGAGTCATAGATAAATACGCTCTTCTCCTGAAGATCGGTGAGCTGCTCCTGCACTGCTGCAAGCTTTTCCTTCTCGTCAGCGACAAACTTCTCTGCAGTTTCCTCTGCATCAAAGATCTTTCCATAGGTCAGCATATCTCCAAAGAAGGTATCCAGATCTGCCTCGGAACTCAGCATGGACTCCGGAACAAAGATCGGAATATTCTGCTCTACGATCGTTGCTGCCTCGATGGCTCTCTTCGTGAACGGCACTGCCCATCCGGTCGTAAAGTCCGGATCTGCTGCCATAAATACTTCATAGGAAGGCCACTTCTCTGCCAGTACCGGAACCTTCTCATACTCTGCTGCAAGCGGCTCGTAGATCTCCTCCTCAAGGAAGGCGGTGCCTGCCATCTTGTCTGAGAGTCCGAGTGCCAGCATCATCTCGGTCGTTGCCTGAGACATGGACACTGCCCTTGTCGGAGACTGCTCGATGGAAAACTCATAATCGTTTCCGTCCAGATTCTCGGAATAAGTTACCGGATACTGTCCCTCTGCAGATGCCAGAACACCTGCTGCTGAAACTGTCATTGCTGCAGCCAGCATCATTGCTAATACTTTTCTCTTCATTTTTTCCCTTTCTCCTCATCTACCCAGAGGAAATCATGTTCCCTGCTCAGTCGGTCTCCTGACTTGCGTTTCTTCCTCAGGAACGCCTTCCCAAAGTATACCTTCAGTGGCTCTTGTTCCCTCGTCTCCGCTTACAGTAGAGGTAGCTGTGCCGGACTTGCACCGGCTTCCCAGTTTTCCTGATCAGGTGAAACAACAGTTGCCGAATTATTATATCACAGGAACTTTCACTCTGCAATCTGAAGTCTTCTGATCGCACGATATACTGCTGCGATCGGCAGACCGACAACGTTGTTATAATCCCCTTCAATGCCTTCGATAAACACCGCGAAGCTTCCCTGGATTCCGTAGGCTCCCGCCTTATCCATCGGTTCGCCTCCGGCAATATAGTGCAGGATCTCCTCCTCACTCATCTCCGACACCTTCACCTGTGTTGCCTCATGAAAGGTGTGGATCTCACCATCCTTCATCAATGTCACACCTGTGTATACCTGGTGTGTCTGTCCCTGCAGTTCCCCAAGCATTCTGCGGGCATCCGTCTCATCTGCCGGCTTTCCGAGGATCTCTCCCTGCAGTGCAACTACCGTATCCGCTCCAAGCACCCAGCGTCCCGGAAACTTTTCGGCAACCGCCGAAGCCTTTATATAAGAAAGTTCTTCTACCACTTCTCCCGGATCTGTCTTCGTGATGATCTCCTCAGCCTCACTGACCTGCACCTCAAACGGAATCTGTGCCTGTGTGAGCAGTTCCCTTCTTCTCGGTGATGCACTTGCCAGTATGATCTTTTCCATATTCATTCTTTCCATGCCTTTCACTGTCATTTTCTTCTGTTTTTTTCCAGTCTCTGTGTAATCCACCTTGTCGGATATACAGAGAGCGCTCCCATGCAGATACCGATCGCGGTACCGACCAGCACATCTGTCGGAAAATGTACATACAGATAAAGTCTGGAAAAAGCGATCAGCACGGCAAGAATGCCAAGCGCGATTCCTGCTCTGCGGTTTCTGACAAACACTGCGCTCGCTGTCGCAAATGCCGCCTGTGAGTGCCCGGACGGGAAGGAATAATCCTTCGGGACAGCCACCAGCATCTGCACTGCCTCATTGATCCAGCACGGACGCGCGCGTGCCACCAGCGGTTTTAAGATCACATTGCAGAGCAGCGCTCCCATCACCAGGGCCGACAGGATCGCGATTCCGTACTCCCTTGTCTTACGGGAAAAGAGAAGCAGAAATCCCAGCAGAATAAAGAAGATCCCTGCGTCGCCCAGATGCGTGACCGTCTTAAAAAAGGTATCCTGTACCGGACCGTGCAGGGTCTGCAGAAAGTCCAGAACTGTAAATTCCCAAGCCATGTTTTTCCTCCTGATCATTCGTTTTGTTTCGGTATTATACCAGATTTTTGTCCGAAAAGCTATGCCGGAAAGACAATCCCTCTCCCTGTTTCCCTGCCGCCACACTGTCTTTCCTGTACGGATATTTGTTCTTTTGCAGTTGACACATTCTATATTCCGCGTTAGAATATTGCATTATTATGAAAAATATGGAGGACATGAGATGTATTCATTTGAAGAGATTCAGAGTGCAGACATCGAGATCGCAAACGCGATCCAGGATGAAATTGCCCGTCAGAATTCACACATTGAGCTGATCGCTTCTGAGAACTGGGTCAGCAAAGCTGTCATGGCTGCCATGGGCAGTCCGTTAACCAACAAATATGCAGAAGGTTACCCGGGAAAACGCTACTACGGCGGATGTGAGTGCGTGGATGTTGTTGAGGAGCTGGCAAATGCTCGTGCACGTGAGCTCTTCGGATGTGAATATGTAAATGTACAGCCGCACTCAGGCGCACAGGCAAATATGGCTGTTTTCTTCGCTATGTTAAAGCCGGGTGATACCGTGCTCGGTATGAACCTCGCACACGGCGGTCACCTCTCACACGGAAGCCCTGCAAACTTCTCCGGTGCTTACTTCAACATCGTTCCGTACGGTGTCAATGACGACGGCGTGATCGATTATGAGGAAGTGCGCCGCATTGCCATCGAGGCAAAGCCGAAGCTGATCGTAGCAGGTGCAAGTGCTTATGCGCGCATCATCGACTTCAAGAAATTCCGTGAGATCGCTGATGAAGTCGGCGCTTATCTGATGGTAGATATCGCACACATCGCAGGTCTGGTTGCTGCAGGTCTTCATCCGAGCCCGATCCCGTATGCACATGTAACTACCACTACCACTCATAAGACCCTGCGCGGACCGCGCGGCGGCATGATCATGAGCAGCAACGAGATCGCAAAGAAGTTCAACTTCAACAAAGCGGTCTTCCCGGGTATCCAGGGCGGTCCTCTGATGCATGTCATCGCTGCAAAAGCTGTCTGCTTCAAGGAAGCTCTTCAGCCGGAGTACAAAGAATATCAGACCAGACTTGTCGCTAACAGCAAGGCACTCTGCGCCGGCCTGATCAAGCGCGGCATCAACATCGTTTCCGGCGGAACCGACAATCATCTGATGCTCGTTGACCTTCGCGGCACCGGCATCACCGGAAAGGTTATGGAGAAGCTGCTCGATGAGGCAAACATCACCTGCAACAAGAATGCCATCCCGAACGATCCGGAGTCACCGTTCGTTACCAGCGGTGTGCGTCTCGGTACAGCTGCAGTCACCTCCCGCGGACTCGTTCCGGAGGATATGGAAGATATCGCAGAGGCGATCAGCCTGATGGTCAAGAGCGCAGACAACAAAGAGCAGGCAAAAGCGATCATCAAGAAACTTACCGATAAATATCCGTTAAATGCCTAAGCAAAAAACAACGCCCGGCATCAACCTTGGGGATCTTTCCCTGAGGCTGACGCCGGGCGTTTTGCATGTGTTACTATGTGTTACTTATTTTTCTTTTTTCCGGATCTCTTTATGAATTTTGCTCCGCAGTGCGGGCAGGTCACTTCGATCTTTCCTTTTCCGCGCGGTACTCTCAGCTTCTTTTTGCAGGACTTGCACTTAAAATACTTGTGCGTCTTGCGCATGCTGAGCTGGAGCTTGATACTCTGGAATCGAAAGCGCAGTCTCTCTGTCTCCGCGAGATATCTGCGGTTTTCCTCCTGTCTTTTAGAAAGATTCTTAGAAAAGGCACGGTAGTACAGATAGATCAGACCTGCAAACGCCAGCATTCTGAAAAGATAGATCCTGAATACTCCGCCAAGCACCAGAAATGCCAGCGATACGAACATCAGAAACTGCCCAAACTGATCAATGCCGTGTCTTCCTCTCATAAAGTCTTCGAATCTTCTTCGAAAGTCACCCATTTCCTTTTCCTCCTGATACAGACAAGCCCTCCGGCTCTATTCCACAGTATAGTCTTCTGCGGTCAAAAACTCAAACAAACTCCTTATAAAAAATCTAAATTTTTTGTGAAACCGGATTCTGCACGCAGGCATTTTTCCACTGCTGCATCTCCTCTTCCCACTTTTCTCTGAACATGCCAAGTTCCGGCGCTCTCTCTGTGATACAGGACCAGTCCGGTTCCCGCACAAAATGCATCTCTTCCCCTGTGATCGGATGGCGGAAAGAGAGACAGAAGGAATGCAGTGCCTGATGATCGATCAGCCGACAGTCCGGATTGTAGAGAAAATCTCCGATCAGCGGATGACCGATGTGCTTCATATGCACGCGGATCTGATGCGTCCGTCCGGTCTCAAGCTGCAGCAGAACAAGGGAATATCCGCCGCAGAAGGCCAGCCTTCGATAATGCGTCACTGCCCTCTCTCCGCGTTCATGATCCACACAGCGCTCAATGACGGACTCCTCTTTTCTCGCGATCGGTGCATCCACGGTTCCTTCCGCAGGAAGCTCCCCGGAGACGACTGCGAGGTATTTTCTGTGGATCTCTCTTCTTTTTCCCTGCTCGGACAGGATCCCCGCACTCAGCATATGCTTTGCGACGATCAGCAGTCCTGTGGTATCGCGATCCAGGCGGTTGATACAGCGAAATACAAACGGCTCTCCCTTTTCCTGAAAATACCAGGCCAGACCGTTCGCCAGTGTATTCTCAAAGTTATTGATCGACGGGTGCACCGGGATATCCGCTCCTTTGTGGATCACCATCAGATCTTCATCCTCGTAGACGATCTCAAATGCGATCTTTCTGGGTACGATCTGCTCGGAGGACTGTTCCTGCGGCAGTGTTACCGTGATCTCATCTCCCGCCTCAAGCACCGTGGACATCCAGACAGGTTCCCCGTTTTTTCTGATGCGTTCCCCGCTTCTTCGCACTTCCGTGAGAATGTGACGGGAGAATCCCTTCTTTCGAAGGAATTCTCCCACCGTGCATGACTCTTCATTTTCAATGCGATAATTCAGTGTCCGTCTCAATGCTCTCTCTCGTACTCCAGAATGCGGTCCACTTTCTTTCCGGATCTCTCATTATATACGTAGGTCTGGGACAGGTACTCTGTGATGATCATCTCTGCCAGCTTGATTCCGGTAACCTGGCTTCCGAGCGTGATCACGTTGCAGTTGTTGCTCAGTACTGCACGCTGTGCGGAATAGATATCGCCGAGCACTGCAGCATAAACACCTTTGACCTTGTTTGCCGCCAGCATTACACCGAGACCGGTTCCGCAGAACAGGATACCTCTGTCGTACTTCTTTGCTGCAACTGCCTCACCTACTGCAAATGCAACATTTGCATAGATCGGGTCATCACTTCCAAAATCTGTTACCTCATGTCCCAGCTTTTCAATGGTCGGGATCAGTGCCTGTTTGAAGGCCTCCGCGTTCGGATCGCATCCAATTGCAATTTTCATCGTTCTTTCTCCTTTATATTTTTTTGCTATACTAACCGGTTCCACGGATCATCCTTGCCGTTCATGACATCGAGGATGGCCTGTGCTGTACGCATGCCGGTCTCAGCATAGTTTTCATAGGATTCCGCAGCTGTGTGCGGGGTACAGATATAATTCGGGAAACGGAACAGAGGGTAATCCTTTGTCACCGGTTCGAACTCGAATACGTCAGAGCCAAAGCCTGCCAGCTTTTTAGACTCCAGAGCTTCTGCAATTGCTGCCTCATCCACGTTTGTACCGCGGGAGGTATTTACCATATATACGCCGTCCTTGCACAGTGCAAGTGCCTCACGGTCGATAAAATGGTAGGTCTCCGGCATTGCCGGAACATGTACGGAGATAATATCGCTCTGCTGCAATACCTCTTCTCTGCTGCACATCGTAACACCGAGTTTTGCAGCAGCCTCCGCATTCGGATATTTGTCATAGGCAAGGATTTTGCAGGAAAATCCATTGAGGATCTCTGCGGTCTTTCTTGCAACTGCGCCGAAACCGAGCAGGCCGACGGTCTTTCCGTGCAGCTCTGTGACCATCAGACGTCTCCAGCTGCCTTCCTTGGTCTCCTGGTTCAGCTGCGGACACTCACGCAGCAGGTTGAGGATCAGCATCACTGCATGCTCAGCGACAGATGTTGAGTTGACCCCCGGGCAGTTTGTGCAGATGATCCCGCGCTTCTTTGCCTCTTCCAGATCATAGTTGTCCACGCCGACACCGAATCTGGCAAGGACCTTCAGATTCTTTGCCACGTCAAAAATTTCTGAATTCCAGACTTCCACACCGCAGACAGCCGCATCGATATCTCCGACGAGTTCCTTCAGCTGCTCCGGATCTAACGGACCTCCGGTCTCATTCTCAATGACCTCGACACCGTTCTCCTGCAGGTAAGCCTTTGCCTTACTGCAGTACTTTGAATAGTTCGGCAGTGCTGCCAATACCTTCCACATAGCTTTTTACCTCTTTCTCCATTTTATTTGTAACTATTCAGAATAGTTATTTTTTTCGTAATACCCTTTTCTTCTCATCTGCAAGCTGCTTCATTTCCACAGCACTCTGCATGGTGGTCTCCGTGATCTCTGCTCCCCCGAGAATGCGTGCCAGTTCTTCTTTGCGCTCCTCAGATTCCAGCACGCGGATGGTCGTCTCCGTCTCCTGATCACGGACATTTTTTTCGATGCAGTAATGTGCATCTGCCATGGAGGCGATCTGTGCCAGATGGGTGATGCAGAGCACCTGACGGCTTCCCGCGATCATTGCCATCTTCTCCGAGACCTTCTGCGCTGTCCGTCCGCTGATACCGACATCGATCTCATCAAAGATCAGTGTCTCCGTCTGATCTCTGTCTGCCAGGACCGTCTTGATCGCCAGCATGATACGTGAAAGCTCACCACCGCTGGCCACCGCATCCAGCGGCTTTTTCGGACTGCCCGGATTCATGGACATCATAAAGCAGGCTTCATCGCAGCCGTTCTCAGTGCAGTTCTGCGTCTCGCTCAGCTCGATCTCGAACTCTGTATTCAGGAAGTTCAGATCTTTCAGCTCCTCACGGATCTTTGCGGAGAGCTCCTTCGCATACCTGCGGCGGATCTTTGTCATCTGACGGCCGTTCTCCCAGAGCAGCTGCTCCTGCCTCTGAAACTTCGTTTCCAGTGCTGCCAGCACAGCATCGTAATCCATCAGCTCGTCCAGCCGTATCTGGCTGTTCTTCGCATACTCCTCGATCTCTTCGATGCTCTCGCCGTATTTGCTCTTCAGATGATTGATCAGATTCAGTCGTTCCGTCAGTTCTTCAAAGGCAGCCGCATCAAAGGTCATCTCTGAGAGATACCCCGAGAGCTCTCGGTTGAAATCAAAGAGCAGACTCTCGATCTCCGCCAGCTGTCCGGAGATACTCTCCAGTGCTTCATCCATGCTTCCCACAGAATTCAGCCTCTGCAGAGCATCTGTGATCTGCTCCGAGGCACTGTTCTGCATCCCGGAAGTCCTCTCATAGGCGGCTCCGGCCTCCTGCGAGATCTTCTGTGCATTTACCTGACGACGGTACTGATACTCCAGTTCCTCGTCCTCACCGCGCTTTAACTCCGCCTGGCTGATCTCATCCAGCTCATACTGCAGGAAGTCGATCTCCTTCTTCCGTGCAGCCTCATCCATCTTCATTTCAGAAAGCTGTGTTCTCAGCCGTGTGTATTCGCGGTAGATCTCTCTGCCCTTTTCCCGGAAGCCGCGAAGCTCCTCGCCGGCAAATTCATCCAGAATGTGCAGATGATTTTTCCGGTACAGCAGAGACTGATGCTCATGCTGTCCGTGAATATCGATCAACAGTGCCGCCAGCTCACGGATCGTGCTCACCGGCACGGTCACCTCATTGACCTTGCTGATAGTGCGGCTGCCTGTCAGTCTTCGACTCAGGATCAGCTGTCCGTCCTCAAACGGCAGCTCATGTTCCTGCATCCACTGTTTTACCGATGCCCGCTCAGTGGAGAAAACCAGCTCCACAAGTGCGGTGCTGCTGTCCTCCCGCGCAAATCCGCGGAAGTTCTGCATGCCAAGTGCGACGTTGATAGAACCGATCAGAATTGATTTACCTGCTCCGGTCTCACCGGTCAGAATATTCAGCCCCTCCGTGAAATCCATATCCAGATCCCGGATCAACGCCATGTTTTTTACATGTAAATTTACTAACATTCCATAATCATCCTTTTGCTCTCCCGGCAGGAAGAAGCATTTCCGGTCTGACTGTGCAGCCCGGTATTTTCACTGTTATTACAGTATTTTTCTGATTTTATCCATCACCAGAAGTGTCTCATCCACACTTCGGATGGCGCACATGATCGTATCGTCTCCGGCGATGCAGCCGGCGATCTCCTGCCAGTGCATGGCATCCATCGCTGCAGCCACAGCCATGGCCATTCCGGATACCGTACGGATCACCAGAATATTCTGCGCCATATCCATGGAGACAAATCCGTCTCTTAAGATACGCAGATATTTTTCATCCAGCTCTGAATTTGCCGGACTCATCACGGCATATTTCTGACGACCGCCCTCCACAGAGATCTTCGTCAGGCGGAGCTGTCGGATATCTCTTGAAACGGTGGCCTGTGTTACCTGAAATCCTGCTTCCTTCAGTTTTTCCGCAAGCTCTTCCTGCGTCTCGATGTGATAGCGATTGATCAGCTCCACAATTTTTGCATGTCGTTCATTTTTCATGAAAATCTATTCTCCTAAGTACCGCTCATTTTCCGGCGCAGTATCTCCAGAAAACTAACCTGATCTACCTTTGCGAAGGGGATCCGCCCGGGTGCTTTTTCAATAGTAATATAATCTCCGCAGACCATTCTTGCGGAGGAATCTCCGTCAAAGGAGGCTTCTGCCTCAGCAAACTCATTGGACCGCACGCCGAGTTCCACACGGATCTTTGCATCGTCCGGAAGCACGACACTGCGCGAGGTCAGTGTGTGCGGTGAGATCGGTGAGATCAGAATCAGTGATGCTGCCGGTGAGACGATCGGTCCGCCGACAGAAAGACTGTAGCCTGTGGAACCGGTCGGCGTGGACACAATGATGCCGTCCGCGTTGTAGGAATTCAGCAGACGGTCATTTACAAAAATATGAAACCGACGCATCTGAACCACTGCACTTCGCGCGATCACAATATCGTTCAGTACCGTATCCGACAAAACCACTTCACCGTTATGATATACGGTTCCCTGGAGCATCATGCGCTCCTCAAGCTCATATTCATCCAGCATCAGATGATCCAGCGCCTGCTCCAGGTGCTCCTCATCGGTCTGTGCCAGATAGCCGAGCGTTCCCAGATTTACGCCAAAGATCGGGATCCGGCACTCTGCCAGATCTCTCGAAGCTCTCAGCACCGTACCGTCTCCTCCGAGCACCAGTACGCAGTCCACACCCTCCGGAAGTGTCGCCGGATCTGTGTACTTGTAACGGGAATGCTCCCCTGTCGTAGAACCGGTCTGAAGAATACACTCTCTGCCGTGTGTCTGCAGATAATTCCGGATCCGGCTGGCTACCATCATTGCCGGATCCTTCGGCAGATTGGTAATTACATAGAACCGTTTCATTTTGCTTCCTCTTTATCCAGTGACGCATGCGCCAGGCGCACGATCTCTGCCGGCTCTACCGGCAGCGGCTGTTTTTCTCCGTTTTTCTGGAGATGTACCAGATATTCGATATTTCCCTCCGGTCCCTTGATCGGGGAGAACTCCAGATTCAGGATGGAAAATCCGATGCTCTGTGCATAGTCGATGACCTTCTCGATCACCTCAAGATGCACCTTCGGATCACGGACAACGCCCTTCTTTCCAACCTTCTCTCTGCCCGCCTCAAACTGCGGCTTGATCAGACACACCATCTGTGCATCCGGTGTCAGAAGCTCCCAGGCCGGCTGAAGTACCTTGGTCAGTGAAATAAAGGACACATCCACGGATGCAAAGGCTGCCGGCTCATCGATATCCTCCGGCGTCACATAGCGGATGTTGGTCTTCTCCATGCAGACTACCCTCGGATCATTACGCAGCTTCCAGTCCAGCTGTCCGTATCCGACATCGATGGAATACACCTTGACTGCCCCGTTCTGAAGCATGCAGTCGGTAAAGCCTCCGGTGGAAGCTCCGATATCCATGCAGACCTTGCCATCCAGCGTCAGATCAAAATGATCCATCGCCTTCTCAAGCTTCAGGCCTCCGCGGCTGACATATTTTAAGGTATTTCCCTTGATCTCTATTTTTACAGTGTCAGGAAACTGTGTTCCTGCCTTATCCTCACGCTGTCCGTCTACCAGAACACAGCCGGCCATGATCATAGCCTTGGCTTTTTCTCTGGACGGTGCCAGCCCCTGCTGTACTACCAGCAGATCCAGTCGTTCTTTTTTCATATGCTTATTTCCCAATATATTCGGCAACTATTTTCTTCACGATCGAGAGACTGTCAATACAGACCTCCTCATGCAGGCGGTCAACACTGCCATGTTCCACATACTCGTCCGGCAGTGCGATATTGATCACTCTCGTCTGTGCGCTTACATCATTCAGATATGCCAGAACTGCTTCTCCGAATCCGCCGCTTCTGACATTTTCCTCCATCGTCACAACCAGTCTGTGCTCGGAAGCTGTCTTTCTCAGCAGCTCCTCATCCAGCGGCTTGACAAACCTTGCGTTGATCAGGGTACAGGAATAGCCCATCTCCCTGAGCTTTCTGCGCACCTCGACTGCGGTCTTCACCATGCTTCCGACGGCGATCAGCGCGATCTCTGTCTCATCATAGATCACCTCGGATCTGCCGTATACGACCGGTGCGCGGAAACGCTCCAGTCCGTCGTAGGCCTCTCCTCTCGGATAGCGCAGTGCGATCGGTCCGTCGTAGGCGATCGCAAATTTCAGCATGTCGGAGAGCTCCCATTTATTCTTCGGAGCCATCACGCACATGTTCGGGATCGAGGAGAGATAGGAGAGATCAAAAATACCCTGATGTGTTTCTCCGTCGCTTCCGACCAGTCCTGCACGGTCCACTGCAAACACCACATGCAGGTTCTGCAGACAGACATCGTGGATCAGCTGATCATAGGCTCTCTGCAGGAAGGAGGAATATACCGCAACCACCGGCTTTAAGCCTGCCGCTGCCATTCCCGCTGCAAAGGTCACTGCGTGCTGCTCGGCAATGCCCACATCGAAGAAGCGGTCCGGAAACATGTTTCGAAAACGCTTCAGACCGGTTCCGTCCGGCATGGCAGCCGTAATAGCCACCACATCCTTCTCGCGGTCTCCCATTTTCCGCATCACTGTGGAAAAAATATCTGTATAACTGGCCTTCTGCTGCCTTTTCTTCGGAAGACCTGTCTCAATATCAAAAGGCACTGCCCCGTGAAATCTTGCCGGATGGCGGATCGCCGGTGCATAGCCGTTTCCCTTCTGTGTGATCACATGAAGGACGACTGCTCCCTTGACCTTGCGCGCCTCTGCAAGACTGCGGCAGAGTGCCTGAATATCATGTCCGTCCACCGGTCCGAGATAGGTCAGCCCGATCTCCTCAAACAGCATTCCAGGCACAAAAAACTGCTTCAGGCCGTTTTTCGTTTTGCGGATACCTCTGACAATGTTGTCTCCGTACACCGGAATCCTCAGAAGTGATTTTTCCACCCCTGCCTTCAGATTCTGATAACCGTCTCCGGTGCGGGCGGCATTCAGATAGCTGGAAAGACCTCCGACATTTTCTGAGATCGACATGTTATTGTCGTTCAGCACGATGATGAAATTCGTATCCAGACGGGCGGCATTGTTCATGGCCTCCCAGGCCATTCCTCCGGTCATTGAACCGTCACCGATCACGGAAATGACCGCGTGATCCTCACCTTTCAGATCTCTCGCCATCGCATAGCCGAGTCCTGCTGAGATCGAAGTCGTGCTGTGTCCGGTATTAAACGCATCACAGCTGCTCTCGCTCCGCTTCGGAAATCCGCTCATTCCGCCGAATTTTCGCAGTGTATCAAAGCCATCTCTTCGGCCGGTCAGCAGCTTATGTGTGTAAGACTGATGTCCGACATCCCAGATGATCTTATCCTCAGGAAGATTGCAGACAAGATGCAGAGCCATGGTCAGCTCGATCACCCCGAGGTTTGATCCCAGATGTCCTCCGCTCTCACTGATCTTCTCGATCAGAAACTGACGGATCTCCTCCGCCAGCTGCGGCAGCTCTTCCCGGTCTATATTTTTGATATCATTTTCCTTCTGTATCTTTTCCAGAATCATAACAGCCCTCTTATTTTTTTCTGGTAATCAGTGAAAAAATGAGCTCACGCAAAAACGGGTTCTTTCTGTTCAGTCCGTCCAGGGTGTCGATCGCCCGTTCAGAAATTGCTGCGACCTCTTTTTTTGCGTTTTCCAGTCCCTTCATGGTCACGAAGGTCGTCTTATGGTTCTTTTCATCACTGTTGATCGGCTTTCCGAGCACCTGCTGGGAGCTCGTCACATCCAGGATGTCATCCTGGATCTGAAATGCCATGCCGACATCCGCAGCCACACGCTCGACCACGGCAGCCTCCTCATCGGAAGCTCCGGCAAGAATTGCACCGATCTTCATGGAAGCCTCGATCAGGGCTCCCGTCTTCAGTCGGTAGATGAAGTCCAGCTGCTCCTCGCTGAGGTTGCAGCCGCAGGAGGCAACGTCCACAGACTGTCCTCCCATCATACCGCTGATTCCTGTCTTTGCGGAAAGTACCTGAAGTGCCTTTCCCACCCGCAGCGCATCCTGCTCCACCGCAAATGCTCTGCAGGCTGTCTCATATGCCAGATTCAGCAGGCCGTCACCTGCCAGAATCGCCATCGCTTCTCCGTAGACAATATGTGTTGTCTTGCGTCCTCTGCGATACTCGTCATTATCCATCGCCGGAAGATCGTCATGGATCAGTGAATGTGTATGGATCATCTCGATCGCCGCCATAAACGGATAGATGCTCTCAGAGGTCCCTCCGAACAGGCGGTAGGTCTCCAGCATCAGCATCGGGCGAAGACGCTTTCCCCCCGCAGTCATGCTGTAGTTCATCGCGCTGAGCAGCTCTTTCTGTGTGCCGGTCTCCTCCGGCAGAAAACGGTATACGATCTCCTGTACTTCCCCGGCAGCCTCTGCCAGTGTTTCCTCAAAAGTCACTTAATTCACCTTCCTCACTGATCACCTGCATCTTTTTTTCCACCCGGTCGATCAGAGCATTGCACTTTTTCAGCAGTTCCATCCCCTGACGATATGTCTCAAAGGACTGTTCGAGCGTCGTCTCACGGTTTTCAAGCACCTTGATCAGCTCCTCCAGCTGTGCAAAACCCTCCTCCAGGGTCAGTTCCTTTTCCTTCATTCTTATCTGTATATCCTCTTCTGCGATTTCTCTGTCATTTCTGAATATTATTTCTGCAGTGCAGCGATGCCTGTCTCTGTGGACTTCACCTCCGCACGGATGATCCCGTCCGATACATAGACCTTCAGTTCATCCTTCTCCTGAACATCGGCGACACTGTACACAGCCCTTCCTTCTTCGTCGGCCGTGTAGCTGTAGCCCTGATTCAGCTTTTCCAACGGGGACAGCCCCCTATACTGCTCGATCAGGATCTGCAGTCTGTGACGCTTCTCCTGGATCTGCCGCTGCATCTGCAGCTGCAGACGGTCTTCCTTCTCTATCAGACGCTGTCTGTTCTCTCGCAGCTGCTGCATCGGACTCTGTCCCTGCAGCCGCTTTCCGAGATAATCTGCTCTCTGATGTGCCTGAGACAGATGCTGCTGCATCAGATATCCCAGCTTCTGTTCGCCTTCCTTCAGCTCCTGCAGCACGGCTGAAATATCCTCGACGGCAAGCTCTGCCGCTGCCGACGGTGTCGGTGCGCGAAGATCCGCCACAAAATCCGCGATCGTAAAATCCGTCTCATGGCCGACTGCCGAGATCACCGGTGTGCGGCATTCAAATACCGCCCTCGCCACGATCTCCTCGTTGAAGGCCCAGAGATCCTCAATGGAGCCTCCGCCGCGTCCGATGATGATCGTATCCACGCCTGCCTTATCCAGGGTCTCGATTCCGCGCACGACACTCTGCGCGGCACCCTCGCCCTGCACCTGCGCGGGATAGAGGATCAGCTGCACATACGGATTTCTCCGATGTGCGACGTTCATGATATCGCGGATCGCCGCACCGGTCGATGCGGTCACGATCCCGAGCTTTCGGATATGGGTCGGAATCTGCTGCTTGTATTCCTCGGCAAACATCCCCATCTCCTCGAGCTCTTTCTTTAATGCCTCATATTTTTCATAGAGCAGTCCAAGACCGTCCAGCCGTATCTCATTTGCATACAGCTGATATTTTCCGTCGCGCTCATAGACACTGACACTGCCGAGAACGATCACGCTCTGTCCGTCCTGCATGCGGAAAGCCAGTCCTCTGCGGTTTCCCGCAAACATAACACAGGCAATGCTTCCGCTCTCATCCTTCAGTGAGAAGTAGATATGTCCGGAGCTGTGATACTTTACATTCGACAGCTCTCCCTTGACATACAGGCGCTTCAGCAGATAATCCTGTGTGAACATCGTCTGAATGTAGCGGTTTACCTGCCCTACCGAATACACATTACGCATTCTCTTCTGTCTTTTCCTCTGCCTTTTCCGCTGCTTCTTCGGTTTTCTTTTCCTCGGCCTTCTCAGCTTTCAGTTCTTTTCTGCTGAGCTTGCCCAGAACTCCGTTTACGAATGCCGGTGACTCATCTCCGCCGTACTTTTTCGCAAGTTCTACGGCCTCGTTGATCGCTACGCCGACCGGGATATCCTCGTCCAGCTTCATCTCATAAGCTGCCAGACGCAGCAGGGTAAGATCCACCTTTGCCATGCGGGAAAGCTTCCATCCTGCGGAAACCTCTGAGATCATCTCATCGATCTCCTCCAGATGCTCCTCGATCTTGTGGAATTTGCCGAGCATGTAGGCATTCTCTTCCTCGGTCGGAGTGACCTCCTCGACCTCGTCCAGATAGCGCTCAGCCTGCTCTGTCAGCTCCTCACCGCGGTAAAACTCAAGTAAAAACAGTAATTTGAAAATATGCTCTCTGATTTCTCTTCTTGTCATCTCATCTTCCTCAATTATTTTATTCAAAGAAAAAACTGCCCCAAAAGATCACACTCTTGAGACAGTCCGCTCCCTACTTTTCGTCTTCCATTGTCACATTTGCAATCTTAATATTAACGCTCTCCACCGTCAGTCCGGTCATATTCTCAATCGAACTCTTCACCTTTTCCTGAACCTTCTGGCAGGTCTTCGGGATGGAATAGCCGTAGTCAAGATTCAGATTCAGGTCCACTGTCACACGGTCCTCTTCCACAGAAATGCGCACACCTTTTGCAAGGTTTTTCATGCCGAGTCTGCCTACCAGCTCATTGGTGATATTGCCTGCCATGCTGGTGACACCCTTCACTTCCGTAGCAGCCAGACCTGCAATGATCGTAACGACCTCCTTGGAGATCTGAACCTTCATGCCGTCGGTGCTTGCAACTGTATAATTATTGTTGTTGATTTCTTCTTTTGCCATATCCATGTCCTCCTGACGCAGGTTATCGTCTATTCTGTTTAGTATAGCAAATTTTCATTTTTTTGTAAACCGGAATTAGTTCGTCCTATCTTCCGAACTCCGCCAGCTTCAGACCCGGATTTCGATCCAGTGTCATGCCGATGCTCCAGGAATTTACCCAGATCAGCAGCGGATTTCCCTTCAGATCACGGATCTTCTTCATATCTGAGGTGCCGACCAGGCTGTTCAGATCCAGTTCCTCATTTTCGATCCAGCGGATATGCTCATACGGAAGATTCTCCATACGGATATCTACGTTGTACTCATTCTCCAGACGGTACTTCAGCACCTCAAACTGCAGCACGCCGACTACGCCGACAATGATCTCCTCCAGTCCGGTATTGTACTCCTGGAAGATCTGGATCGCACCTTCCTGCGCGATCTGTGTGATTCCCTTGACGAACTGCTTACGCTTCATCGTATCGACCTGTCTTACCCTTGCGAAATGCTCCGGTGCGAAGGTCGGAATACCCTCATAGCGGAAGTTTTTGCCCGGCATGCAGATCGTATCTCCGATCGAATAGATACCCGGATCAAAGACTCCGATGATATCTCCCGCATAGGCCTCGTCCACAATGTGACGCTCCTGCGCCATCATCTGCTGCGGCTGTGACAGACGCTGCTTTTTATCTCCCTGTACATGGTAAACTTCCATGCCGGCATCAAACTTACCGGAACAGATACGCATGAAGGCGATACGGTCACGGTGCGCCTTGTTCATGTTTGCCTGGATCTTAAATACAAAGGCTGAGAAATCCTCCTTCATCGGATCGATCACGCCGCAGTCCGCAGTACGAGGCAGCGGAGTGGAGGTCATCTTCAGGAAATGCTTCAGGAAGATCTCGACACCGAAGTTGGTCAGTGCAGAACCGAAGAATACCGGAGAAAGCTCTCCCTTGCTGACCAGCTCCTGGTCAAACTCTGCGCTTGCACCGTCCAGAAGCTCGATCTCGTCGAGCAGCTGTGCCATGTGGTCCTCGCCGACAAAGTCCTGCAGCTCCTCGGAATCCACGGAAATTTCTCTGGCTTCACCCTCTTTGGTACCCTTCTCGGTGCCGGTGAACACAGTCACCTTGCGGCTTCCTCGCTCGTAGACACCCTTAAAATTCTTACCGGAGCCGATCGGCCAGTTGATCGGGCAGGTTGCAATGCCCAGCTCCTTCTCGATGTCATCGAGGAGCTCAAAGGTATCATTTGCATCACGGTCCATCTTGTTGATAAAGGTAAAGATCGGAATATGGCGCATAACGCAGACCTTAAACAGCTTTCTGGTCTGTGCCTCTACTCCCTTGCTTGCGTCAATGACCATGACTGCGGAATCTGCTGCCATCAGGGTACGGTAGGTATCCTCCGAGAAGTCCTGATGTCCCGGGGTGTCCAGGATGTTGATGCAGAAGCCGTCATAATTGAACTGCAGCACGGAGGAGGTTACAGAGATACCTCTCTCCTTCTCGATCTCCATCCAGTCGGACACTGCGTGGCGCGCCGTTGCCTTTCCTTTGACGGATCCGGCCAGATTGATTGCTCCTCCGTAGAGAAGAAACTTCTCTGTCAGAGTCGTCTTACCGGCATCCGGATGTGAAATAATTGCAAAGGTACGGCGTTTCTTTATTTCGTTTGTGATATCGGTCACGTATTATTCCTCCAAAACTTTAAAACTATTCTTTCATGATCACTGTATTACTACTACAGGATCCTCCCAGCGGATAATGCTGTAGAGCTCTGCAGCGGCATCCAGCGGCAGATTGATACAGCCGTGGGAACCGACACTCAGATAGAGGTCTCCGCCAAAGCCCATGGTCTGCCAGGTCGCATCGTGGAAGCCGATGCCTCCGTCGAAGGCGATCCAGTACTGTACCGTGGTCTGATACTCCGGCGTACCGTCGGTTCTCATCTCACCGGTCAGCACAGACGGGCTCTCCATATTGTGGATCTTGAAGATACCGACGTGGGTATCATGCTCTCCGTCCGGTTTTCCGGAAATAAAGGCACTCTCAAATACCATCTGTCCATCCATGTAATAATACATATGCTGATATCCGAGATCTACTTCAATATAGGAATTACCGAGGTCATTTTCTCCGTGACCGTGTGCCGTGCTGGAATAGTTCGGCTCACGCTCCACAAATTTGCCTCCCAGGATCTCCTCGGTCAGCTGGGCAAGTTCTGCCTCCTGGTCCACCTGCCATCCGTACTCATAGGCGTAAGCGGTCTTTCGCTCGCCATTGGTACTGGTCATGGTGCGATAAGTATCGATCGTATCGTATTTTGATGCAAACACTTCTACATAGGTCTGCAGCTTCTGCTTGAATACCTCATCATCTCTGGTGAGATTTCCGTCTGCATCGACGGTCAGCCAGTCTTTCAGCGTATTGCCGTCAAGCACGACGCGCTCATTACCCATCAGATAGGTGACACTGGCATTTGCGTATTCTGTGTACGGTTTGATCTTTTCCATCAGGGACGGATCATCCTGACGAACCGTCACTGTCTCATAGACGCCGCTCTCATCGAGATCCACCTCTCTCAGTCCGAGATCCAGTGCTTCTCTGATCAGCTGAATCGCCTCATCTGCCTTCAGAGTCGTTCCCTCATCCTCCGGAACCACTTCAAAGCCTTCTTTTCCAAACTCGATATGTGCATCCACCGGCGCTCTCTGACTCTCCTCGCTGAATGCGGATAAGGTCTGCAGTCTCTGCGACAGAAGTGCATTATCATAGGATGTATCGATCTCCACCGGATGATTTCCCGGGAAAAGCGAACGGAAGATCCACAAAAATGACAGCTGGGATGAGAGCTGCTTTGATACATTGTCATTTTCCTGATATACGTAGTCGATCGAACTGCCGCCTATCACCTCGTCTCCCAGCTCTCTTGCATGTATGGTCAGGGTGTAAGCAGCCATCTGCTCTCTCGCCTGTTCCTTCGCTTCCTCTGCAGTCATGCCTGAGATGTCCACTCCGTTCATATAGGAGCCCTTCATAAAGTGACCGCTGTAATAAATGGAGATTCCGACATAAATTGCCGCAAGTACCACGCCCGCTGCAATTCCTGCCTTTTTCAGAATGCCGTATAGTCTGTCTGACTGCTGTCTGCGCAGCATCTGTGTCTGCTGCTCCACCTGGCGTCTTCTCACGCGGCCGTTCTGCTGCACTGCATTCTGCTGTGCTGCTGTCTGCCGGTTCTGTCTTGCCTGCGCCTGCTTTGTCTGCGCAGCTTTTGCCGGCTTCGGCACTGCTGCCTTGTTCTGCTGTCTCTGTGCAGCTTTACTCTGCTGTTTCTGCATCTGCTTCTGCACCTGTTTCTGTGCCTTTGCCAGCAGCTGTTTTCTCTCTATCGACTGCTTCTGAGGCTGCGCCTCTCTGCGCCTCCTTCTTCTACCCTCTTCCACAATTTACTCCTTCATAAAAACTTTCCTGAAAAAACTGTAACCTTATTTGTGAACGTACTCCCGACTCATTATATAGCAAAGTTTTCTGTCCTGCAATCACTCAAAAAGAAACTTTTTCCTTTTTTCTTGTAACCCATGCCCCCACATGCTATACTTTACCTTGGCGATATCGGAAAATCGGTATCAGCAAACGCATTGTATCCCTGACTTAAGAGGGAATAATAGCGAAGGAGGACAATTTAATATGGAAAGACATCAAACCAAAGCCACGCAGCTTGCCATCCTCGGTCTCATGACGGGAGTACTTCTCCTGATGGCGTACACACCACTCGGTTACCTGAACATCGGACCGCTGGCGATCACCTTCAACGTGATACCGGTAGCGATCTGTGCGATCGCACTCGGACCAAAGGGAGGAGCTATTGCCGGAGCCGTCTTCGGACTCACCAGTTTTCTGCAGTGTATCGGTGTCGGCGGTACCAGCGCCATGGGTGCTACCCTGTTTTCGATCAATCCGGTACTTGCCTTCATCCAGAGATTTATCCCGCGTCTGCTCGACGGTTTTCTTCTCGGATATATCTTTAAGGGTACCAGAAAAGTTTTCGGCGTGCATGTCGGCTGCCTGATTACCGGTTTCTGTTCCGCTTTTCTGAACACTCTGTTCTTTATGACGCTTCTGGTTGCACTTTTCGGCAGCACAGAATATGTACAGAGTCTCATAAACGGAAGAAACATCATTGTCTTTATCTGTGCCTTTGTCGGTGTCAACGCTGTCTGCGAGATGATCTCTTCTACGATCATCACCGGAGCTGTCGGTGCCGCACTTTCCAGAGCACACCTGATCCCATAGGGAGAAAAGAATGATTTTAACTGTTGATATTGGAAATACAAATGTAGTGATCGGCTGCTTCGACGAAAATGAGCAGCTGCTCTTCCTGGAACGCCTTTCCACCAATCGTCAGCGCTCTGCCGCCGACTATCTGGTGAGGCTCCATCAGCTTTTAAAGCTTTATCACCTGAAAGGAGCACAGATCTGCGGATCTGTGCTCTCTTCTGTAGTACCTCCGGTGACGGAAAGCATGAGCAATGCCATCCGCCGTCTGACCGGAGCTGCACCTCTGATCGTCGGTCCCGGCATACGCACCGGGCTGAATCTCTGCATGGATCAGCCGGCACTGGTCGGAAGTGATCTGATCGTCGGTGCCGTCGCTGCCATCCACCGCTATCCGCTGCCTCTGATCATGATCGATCTCGGCACAGCTACCACATTTTCGGCGATCGACGAGCAGCATAATTATCTCGGAACCATCATCCTTCCGGGAGTGCGCACCGCCATGGACTCTCTGTCCAGTGCAGCTGCCCAGCTTCCGAGGATCGCTCTTGAGGCTCCCGCACATGTACTCGGGAAAAATACCATTGCCAGCATGCAAAGCGGCGCTGTCTACGGAAATGCTTCCTGCATTGACGGAATGATCGACCGCATCGAACAGGAGCTCGGCAAAAAAACAACGGTCGTCGCCACCGGCGGTCTTGCCCCGGCGATCACCAGACACTGTCTGCATGAGATCATCACGGATGATACTCTGCTGCTCTTCGGACTTCTTAAGCTGTATCAGCTTAACCAGTAAAATTTCATCATTTAAAGCAGACTCCCCCGTTGTCAACAGCGGGGGAAACTTGCAGAAAGGAGTTTTTTATGTACTGGGATGCCACTTATATCCTTGTTCTGATCGGCGCCGTCATCAGCGCGATCGCCTCAGCCAATGTCAACCGCACCTACTCCAGATTTCGTAAGGTCTCCAATGCCAGACACCTGACTTCGGAGGCGGTCGCAGAGATGATCCTGCACAGTGCCGGAATCTATGATGTCCGCATTGAGCGCATCAAAGGATCTCTCACAGATCATTACTCTCCGAAGGAGAAGGTACTTCGCCTCTCCGATACGGTGTACGGATCCACTTCTGTCGCAGCGATCGGTGTTGCCGCCCATGAGTGCGGACATGCCATCCAGCACCAGGAGGAGTACAAGCCGCTGGCTCTCCGCTCCGCTTCCGTTCCGATCGCAAACTTCGGTTCCAGACTTTCCTGGCCGCTGATCCTGATCGGTATCCTGCTCGGAGTAAACGGTCTGGCTCAGGCAGGCGTGATCCTCTTCACCTTCGTCGTTCTCTTTCAGCTGATCACTCTTCCGGTGGAGTTCAATGCTTCCTCAAGAGCTCTGCGCATTCTCAGAGATCATCAGATCCTCGTTGGAAATGAGATGACCGGTGCTGAGAAGGTCCTTCGCGCCGCTGCCCTGACCTACGTAGCAGCGCTGTTCTCATCGATCCTTCAGCTGCTGCGCCTGATTTTGATCACACAGGGCGGAAACCGCCGCAGACGCTGAGCGGTCTTTCCGTTCTAAAGCTGACATTCGCGATCTGCGAACATTCTATTGTCATGAATATGCAAAATAAGCTGTCGCTCTTATATCATTATCATTGATATGAGCGGCAGCTTTTTTACAGATGAACTCCTCAGCGAGCGGCAAAGAACTGAATGATATGGCTGTGTGCCAGCTTCAGCTTCTGCAGATCCTGAAACCGGTGATCCGCATCCTCGATCAGAATACATTCGATCACGTTGTCATCGCAGAATTTCATCACTTCTTCATATGGAAGGATCTCATCCTTTGTTCCCTGGATCACCAGAAGATCGTCTGCGAAATCCAGGAATTCCATCTCTCGCACATCCTGTTCCCGCAGTTCATTGACAAAGTCCTGATCCACTTTGACGGTTCTGTCGAAGCCGACCTGCGCTTCCTTTCCCTTTTCCAGCAGTCTGCGGTTTTCCTCTGTCATGATTCGATTGCTCATCGCATCATACATCATGACTGCCGGACAGCGAAAGGCGATCTTCCGGAACGGATTTCCCTTTTCATGGAGGTACTTCAATGTCAGATATCCGCCAAAGCTGGTCGCATAGGCACAGATATCCGTCACATGCAGCTCCTCTCTGATATATTCCAGCACATAATCGAGGTAGATGCCGCAGTCCTCCAGTGTCAGCTTCTTTCGCACATCACTTCCGTGGCAGGGCCAGTCAAAGGCAAGCACCGCCATTTTCTTGAATTTCGACATCGCAGCCTCGGCAAAGCGTGCCGCGGTCTTGTTATCCTTATGTCCGCCGAATCCATGCAGAAATACCACCACATGCTGAATCTCGCGGATCTGTTCACAGTACAGCTTGCACTTGATGCTGTACCCCGGTTTGTTTATATCAAAATATCTTTCCATAATTCTCCCAATGATCTAGCCCATATTCATGGCAAAAAACAATACTGTCAGCTGCATGATCATCATCATCGGTATTCCGATGGTGAAATAATTTTTTCTCGTCTTGTGATTCAGCAGATATACCGCAAGCAGACTGCCGGCAGAACCGCCGATAAAGGCCAGTGCCAGCAATGTCACGATCCTGATCCTTGACTTATGCTCTGCTGCATGCACCTTATCCACCGCATACGCTGCAAATGCCGCGAAGTTGATCACCGCCAGGTAGATCAGCAGATATCTCCGCTCAGCAAAATATTCCCAGAAAGCCAGTGTCAGCGGTTCTGAACGATGTCCCTTATACATCAGAAACAGCAGTACTTCCGTCACGCAGATGCAGACAGTGAATACGCGAAGCATCATCGTCTCCTTCTCCGGTTTTCTGTGAAAGAGGAGCATACAGAGCAAAATCCCGATCGATCCTCCGGCTGCCCCTGCAGGGTACAGCAGGATCCCAATTCCCGCCTTCTGTGTATGCCTGTGCAGGAACAGGTCCAGCAGATAGAGAAGAAAGCCAAACACGTTGATTCCGAGAAGATAGTATTCCAGACCCCCGAAAGTAATATTTGTCATAGGCACAAGTTCTTCCTTCCTGTGTTATTTTTTGTCGGAACTTTATCTTACCACCATTTTCATCAGGAGACCACCGTTTTCTTTTGATAGCCGCCGGTCTCAGTCCGGAGATTCCATTCAAACATCTCTACTAGACATAAAAGGGGGTGCTGTATATCCGCAGCACCCTTATATGTTTCCCGCTTTACTTTTCGTATTCTACGATATATCCCACTTTTCCTGAGTATTCCGGATACCAGCTGACGATATCATCTGTGGAATCGTTCAGCTTCCAGACTCCGGATACATTATAGAGATCCAGCTGATATTCTTCCGTGATACTGCCGTCTGACTTTCTGGTATTCTGAAGAGAAGGCTCTCCATCATGCCAGTGCTGTTCCGCCCATGATCCGCTCTCATTGATCGCTGGACCAAAGCACTGATTTTCCTCATCTACCCAGTAAAATTTTTCACTGTCTGCATCTCTGCGTCCGCCGATCTGGAACATGACCATCTCCTGCGTCCACGGCATCTGGCTGATCTGATTCACGATCACTTCAAATTCCGCTTCGCTGTCGATTCGGGCAAGATATCCTCCATTTTCCTTTGCACACCGAAATGCGGTCGACCAGCTCTGATCATCCGGTGTATAGCAGAATTCGTAGACATGTATCTCTGATTTTTCTGTCTGATCTTCGTCTGTCTCATCCTCTTTTCGAGGCTCCGAAACTTCCTGTTCTTCCGTTCTCGTCGTCACGATCCTTGTATGTCCGGTATTGATCCAGCCACTGATCCCGTTGTATGTCGTATAGCCGTATCTTCTGTCGGTCAGTGCCTCCACATATACCTCTTCGCCTTCCGGTATTCTGAGCAGCTCTTCCGAAGTCTCTTCCGGTCTTACCAGCAGAGCCGTTCCCTGCTCTCCGGTGCCTGTGACACGGAACCATGCTTTTTCCGGAGTATAGTCACCCCACGCATCCGGGGACACTGCCTCCTCTTTGGTCCCGGATGCAGCCTCTGCGCGCTGCACAGGCATGACCAGACTTCCTGCGACAGAAAGAGTGATCATGCAAATGCACAGGATGTTATAGTTTAAGCTGAGTTTTTTCATTTGTTCCACCCCTTTTTGAAAATGCCGCCCCGGCATCCTCACCAGCCTGCGCAGGCTGTCTGAAGATATCGGGACGGCATTATCAATTCTGTCGTTCTTATTTCGCTTTCACAAACGGTTTTCCGTTTGCAGCCGGTACTCGTGATCCTCCTACGAAGAAGATGAGTGCCAGGATGGTCACCACATACGGGATCATGGAGATCAGGTGCGGAGACACGATATTGTTTGCACCGAGCAGTGCCTTGACTCCGTTACAGAAACCGAACAGCAGGCAGGCCTTCATGGCACCCTGCGGCTTGAAGTTTCCGAAGATAACTGCTGCGATGGCGATAAAGCCCTGTCCTACGATAACACTCGGACGGAACTGGCTTACTGTGGAAAGTGTTACATATGCTCCGCCCAGTCCTGCGAGGAAACCGGAAGCAATCACACAGATGTAACGTGTACGGTAAACATCGATACCCAGTGTCGCACATGCCTGCGGATGCTCACCGACCGCGCGCAGACGCATACCGAATCTGGTCTTGTAGAAAATGAACCATACCAGAAGCACCAGTGCAAAGCACAGATAAGCTACCGGGTAGGTGTTGAGTACATTGTAACCGAAGGATCCTGCCTTAAACACACCGTTGAACATCTTCGGCAGCTTTGCTGCGGTGTCCAGCGCCGGTGAATCTGAGGAGTTGTCAAACAGTGCCTTACACAGGAAGACTGCAAGTCCCGGCGCAAGGAAGTTGATCGCGGTACCGGAGATCGTCTGATCTGCGTTGAAGGAGATGCAGGCGATTGCGTGAATCACACCGAAGGCTGCTCCTGCCAGACCTCCACAGAGGAATCCAAGCCAGCCGTTTCCTGTAAAATATGCTACGACCGCACCGGTAAAAGCACCGATCGTCATCATTCCCTCAATACCGATGTTTACCACACCGCTGCGCTCTGAAAAACAGGAGCCAAGTGCTGCAAACAGCAGCGGCGGTGTTGCGATCAGCATTGCATTGATCAGAAGACCAAGATCTTTAATCAGTTCGCTCATGCCTGTTTTCCTCCTTTACTTTTTTCTGCTCTTCCAAGAATCAGTTTCTTAAATACATGGGATACAGCGATGAAGATAATGATCGTACCCATGATGATATCTACTACCTCAGCCGGTGCATTTACCAGACTGAGCTTGCCTCCGCCGTACTTCATAGCTCCGTAGAACAGACCCGCAAAGATACAGCCGATCGGATGAGATGCACCGATCAGGGCAACCGTGATTCCCTGGAATCCGAAGCCCTCCTGGCTGCTGAACTGGCTGATACGTCCGGACATACCGAGTGTCTGAACAGCTCCGCCCAGTCCTGCCATGGCACCTGAGATCGCCATAGCTGTCAGGAACATACGATTTGTGTTGATACCTGCATACTCTGCAGCACTGCGGCTGAATCCTACTGCACGCAGCTGGAAGCCGAGGGTGGTCTTTTTGATGATGAACCAGATCGCGACAGCAGCCACAATGGCGATCACGATACCCCAGTTTGCCGCAGTACAGCTGGTAGCTGTGATCAGTGCCTGCGGTGCCATGATACGTGCGGTCTCAGCCACATCCTTCGTAGCCTCTCCGCCTCCCTCTCTGTGGATGACTGTCAGATTGACCACAAAGTTGGAGAGATAGAATGCAAGCCAGTTAAACATAATGTAGGAAAGCACTTCGTTTACGCCGCGCTTTACTTTTAAAACTCCGACGATGGCTCCCCAGAGTGCGCCGGCTGCCATTGCTGCAGCGACACAGAGCAGCACATGGACCGGAGCCGGTGCCTTCACCAGGATACCTACCACACAGGCAGCCAGAGAGCCGACCACAAACTGTCCCTCTGCACCGATGTTAAATACACCTGTTCTGAAAGAGAAGGCTACGCTGAGTCCTGTCAGGATCAGCGGTGCTGCATAGATAATGCTCCAGGTGACAAATTTCACCTTTCCGAATACACCGGTAAAGAGCTTGCCGTAGGCAACCAGCGGGTTGATTCCTGCCGCAGCCAGAAGCACTGCGCCGACTACAAATCCAACCAGAATGGCCAGAAAGGTATAGATGGCATTACTGTTCCATATCTTTTTCTTACTCATTCTTCTTACCTCCCGCCATCATAAATCCAAGTTCCTTCTCATCTGCACCCTTGCCCGGTACACTTCCCACGATCTGTCCGTCGAAGATGACCTCGATACGGTCAGAAAGGTTCATGATCTCATCCAGCTCAAAGGATACCAGCAGGATCGCCTTGTTTTTATTTCTCTGCTCTACAATGTATTTATGTACGAACTCGATCGCACCTACATCCAGACCTCGTGTCGGGTTTACGGCGATCAGAAGATCTGCATCATTGGTCACCTCACGGGCGATGATGACCTTCTGCTGATTACCGCCGGAAAGCGTGCCTGCCGGACGCTGACTGCTGTCTGCCGGACGGATATCGAATTTCTCGATCATCTCTCCTGCATGCTCCTCGATGGCCGCATTCTGCAGGATACCGCTCTTTGCATACGGCTCCTTATAGAAATTCTGGAGGATCAGGTTCTCTGCCACAGAGAAGTCCAGTACCAGACCATGTTTCTGACGGTCCTCCGGAATACTGGTCACACTCTTGTCGAAGATCTCCTTCGGTGTCAGATTGAAGATACTCTCACCATTCATCGTGATCTCTCCGGACTCTGCCTTCTTCAGACCGGTAATGATCTCCACCAGCTCAGACTGTCCGTTTCCGTCCACACCTGCGAGACCGACGATCTCACCGCGGCGCACGTTCAGATTCAGACCTTTCAGGATCTCGACCTTACGATAGTCCTTTGCGTGAAGATCCTTCACATCCAGCACTACCTCTCCCGGTGTCATTTCCTTTTTCTCTACCGTGAATTCCACATCACGGCCAACCATCATTGCTGCCAGCTTATTCTCATCGCATTCGCTGACATCCACGGTGTTGATATATTTTCCGCGGCGAATGATCGTACAGTAATCTGCAACTGCCTTGATCTCCTTCAGTTTGTGGGTGATCAGGATCACAGATTTTCCGTCAGCAGTCAGATGGTGAATGATATCGATCAGCTCCGTGATCTCCTGCGGTGTCAGGGATGCTGTCGGCTCATCCAGGATCAGATATTCCGCATTACGGTAGAGCACCTTCAGGATCTCTACACGCTGCTGCATTCCTACAGAGATATCCTCGATCTTTGCATCCGGATCCACCTTCAGATTGTAGCGGTCGGAAAGCTCGACGATCTTCTCTCTCGCTTTTTTCGTATCTACGACGATTCCCTTCGTCGGCTCGGTTCCGAGAATAATATTCTCCGTTACCGTGAACGGCTGTACCAGCATGAAGTGCTGATGCACCATACCGATACCCAGATCGATCGCCTTCTGCGGGCTGTCGATCCGCACCTCTTTTCCATCGATCTCGATCGTTCCGGATGTCGGATGATAGAGACCGTAAAGTACATTCATCAGTGTACTTTTTCCGGCACCGTTTTCTCCCAGAATCGCATGTACCTCTCCCTTGTGCACGGTGAGATTTACGTGGTCATTTGCCACGAAGCTGCCAAAGGTCTTTACGATATCCTTCATGCGAATCACTGTTTTACTCAGATCTACACTGCTCTGCTTCGCCACCGAATATTCCCTCCTTTTACTTTATGTTTTTCTCTTTTTTAAACGATTATCACGTCGGTAAAACCTCCGTCCTCCGCTATGCGCTTCAGATGCTGCATTTCCTCTGCGGTCGGAGTCCGGTAAACGGCATATTCTTTTCGGACGCCCATCGGGCGGTAGTTAATGATCTTGTAACGGATCTGTCCGGCAACCAGATATGGTGCCAGCAGCTGCACAGTCCTTCGGACTGTCTGCTCCGCATCAAAAAGCTCCGGTACTACCACAGTACGTACCTCGGCAAGCTTTCCCCGCTCTGCGAGGAATACGGCATTTTTCAATACCATCTCATTGGAACAGTCTGTCACCTCGCGGTGCTGTCTGGCATCCCAGGCCTTGATGTCAAGCATCACACCGTCTGTGACCTTCAGCAGCTCTTCCTGCTCTGAAAGATCCAGCGTTCCATTGCTGTCCAGCAGTGTATTCAGCCCGTTTTTCTGACAGATCTCAAAGAATTCTCTGAGAAACTGCGGATGCAGCGTACACTCTCCTCCGGACACCGTAACTCCTCGGATATACGGCATCTGGCGTCTGACTCTCTCAAAGACCTCTTCCGCATCCAGATACAGGATTTTCGGACTTGCATCATGGGTGCAGGTTTTAATGCAGGTATCGCAGGAACAGCACTTTTCCGGATCAAACAGGACTCTGCCCTCTTTCATGGAAAGCGCGCCTGCAGGACAGGTCTTCACACAGTCCCCGCAGTGAATGCAAAGTTTTCTGGTCTCCGGATTGTGACAGTATCTGCAGTTGAAATTGCAGGACTGCAGAAATACCGCGGTGCGGTTGCCCGGACCATCTACAGAACTGAACGGAATGATCTTATTGACAGGAGCCTTAACGTACTTTTCTCTGCAAGATCTTTCCATTCTGCTTTGCTCCCATTCCGAGTGCGGTCGTATCCTGAAGTACCGCCTGTCCTTTTTCCAGCTTCTCGATCTCAGAGCGTTTTACCAGATATCCGGTGATACGGATAACGTCACTGTCTGAAGAATAGAAAGACAGATAACGCAGCTTCTCACGGAAAGCACCCTTGATGATATCCAGCACAAACTCCGGATTGCGATGTACGGTGACATCGATCGGGAAGATATCTCCTGTTCCTGACGGGAAGTATCTGTGATACTTTGCACAGTTCTTCAGATGATCGATCAGCTCCTCCGGCTCCTCTCCGATCGGAATACGGGTACCCGGGGTAATGTCGATATCTTCTGAGATACCAACCTGTGCATGCAGCAGGAAGTGTCCTCCTGTTGCCTCGCAGTACGGATTCACATGCACCTGATTGAAAGCATCGATCTGCTCCATGATCGTCACTCCGAGGGCATCTGCCTCCTCGCTGTGACCGAAGCGGCCGGTCTTTCCTTCCTTCTCCATCAGAATGTTGACACACTCTGCCAGACCGACCATACCGAACATTGCGGTAAACAGGTCTCTGCGAATGAATCCTTCCTTTGCAAGGAAGTTATTCTCAAAGAAGCCGCTCTCCTCCACTTCAAAGCGGATACGCTCATCCATGTAGGCAGCCATGGTCTCCATGACATACGGCAGCTGATTTTCCTGGAAATCCTTCAGATTCTCTGAACGCTTTGCGATATTTCCGAGAATCATACGGCAGAGGGTGTAGGAACCTCCGCCCAGACGCAGTCCGTTATAGCAGCTGGCGATCACGTAGCCGTCTGTCAGCTCTTCACGGAACATTGCGTGGTTTGCAAAGCTCGGCTTTGCACTCTTCAGTGCTGCTCTCACTCCGGCAAGTGCAAAATCATCCGGTGTGATATTCTCATCATATTTCATTGTGAGGTTCGGAACTGCATGCTCCAGCTCTCCCTCGACCTCCAGCAGCAGTCTGCCTGCCTTGGTTGCCTTCGGTCCGACATTTGCATGTGAGAAGGAGTCCAGGATCGTGCGGTCCATATGGATCATGAACAGCTTTAACAGCTTCTTTGCAGTCTCCTCATCCACATCATCGATGAACGGCTCCAGCAGCTCATCCAGTGCACCGACATATACCGGGAAATTGGTTACACTCGGTACATGCTTGTAGAAGATCAGCAGAGAGTTCAGCGCCTCAAACAGATCCTTCGGCGGATCCAGCTGTAAAAATTCACTGCCTTCCTTCATAAATTTTGCATAGTCCGGAATAATATAGCGCGGACGCAGCGGTGCATTGCCTTCGACCAGATCACAAATGCACTTTGTCTCTATCGGCTGATGCATCAGTTCATCCAGTCCTGCCGGAACATCCAGCACTTCCATCATGGAGATCGCCTTGTTTGCCAGTGCGGCAACCTTCTGCTCATGAGTCAGAGAAGCGCACTTCACGGTATCCAGGATCTCCTGTCTTGTCGCGTTCACGCGTTCCATTGAAATATCTCTCATAATTCCTCCTGTTTTTCTATCTGTTACCAAGCTGTTTTCTGTACAAAACAATCTGCAACCGCAAAGCTTCAGACTCCTCTCTGCAGAAAACGGGCAGAGCATTGCGCTCTGCCCGATAGAGTGATCCTTCATTCGAGCTGATTACTCAGCAAGCTGATAGATGCCCTCGCCGTGAGCTGCCTCGAAGGTCTCTTTGTTCTTCGGAACTTCGATCTCGCCAGCGATGATCTTCTCTTTTACTTCGTTGATGGTAGCCAGAACCTCCTCAGAGAGGTTGTCTGTGGTCGGAGCGATGTCCACACCTGCATCTACAAGAGAGAAGGTCTTAACACCAGCCTCAACAGTTCCCTCTACAGTTGCCTGAGCGATCTCGTAAACAGCGTTGTCTACACGCTTCATAGCAGAAGTAAGGATGGTTGCCGGAGCGATGGAGCTCTGGTCAGAGTCAACACCGATTGCCCAGATACCAGCTTCCTTACAAGCATCGATCACACCAAGACCTGTGCCGCCTGCTGCGTGGAAGATAACGTCTGCGCCGTCAGCGATCATGTTATTTGCTGCAGTCTTACCTGCTGCGGTATCAGCAAAGCTGTTTGCATTTGCCTGAAGAACCGTTACGTCCGGATTAGCATCCAGAGCACCTGCACAGTAACCGTAACCAAACTCGTTCATGGTATCGGTAACCATACCAAGTACGAATCCTATCGTGTTGCTCTCAGTGGTCAGACCGGCTGTATAACCTGCAAGGTAGGAAGCCTGAGCCTGCTCGAACATAAGGCAGGTAACATTTTCCATATCTGCGTTGGTTGCATCATCAACGATTGCGAACTTCACATCCGGATTTGCCTCAGCCTCTGAACGCAGAGCGTCTGCCAGCTGATAGCCGATGCAGATGATCATATCGTAGTCTTCGTCAACGAAGGTCTCGATGTTCGGGATATAGTCAGCATCTGTAGCAGACTCAAGATAGCTTGCTGTGATACCAAGCTCTTCCTGTGCTCTCTGAAGACCTTCCCAAGCGGACTGGTTGAAAGAACCGTCGTTTACGCCGCCGACATCAGTAACGATACCAACCTTAACCTCATCTGCGGATACGGTAGCGCCGATTGCTGCTACAGACATAGCTGCAACTGCTGCTGCACTTACAAGTACTTTCTTATTCATGTGAATTCCTCCTATGTGCCATACTATGGCTTATAATTGTGTTCTCCATATTCTAACAAATTTTGAACTAAAGATAAAGACTTTGTTTATAATTTTTTTATCAGTCTTCCATATATTTCTGGATATGGCTGCGGATCATCTCCATTGCGACCTGATTATACCCGCCTTCCGGCACGATAATGTTTGCATTCTTCTTGCTCGGCTCCACAAACTGCTCATGCATCGGCTTTACCGTATTCAGATACTGTGAAATTACAGAATCCAGACTTCTGGCTCTCTCCATAACATCTCTCTGAATTCTGCGGATGATGCGCAGGTCCGCATCGCAGTCCACAAAGATGCGGATATCCATCATTTCACACAGCTTCGGATTTTCAAAGATCAGAATTCCCTCCACGATCACTACGCGGCCCGGCACGATCGTGATCGTATCCTTGCTTCGGTTGTGGATCTTAAAATCATACACCGGACACTCGACGCTCTCGCCGCGGCGCAGCTTTGCGAGATGCTCGATCAGAAGATCCGTGTCAAATGCATTCGGATGATCATAGTTAAGCGTCACGCGCTCCTCGTAGGTCATATCATCGTGTGCCTTGTAATAGTTGTCGTGCTTTACCACTGTCACGTTCTCTTTCAGAGATGCAGCGATCTGATTGGTCAGTGTTGTCTTTCCGCTGCCGCTTCCTCCGGCGATTCCGATAACCAGTACCTCTCCCATGAACTCACTCCCTTCTTACAGCTGATGCCGTACTACGGCATATTCATCTCCGTTTCGGTAATACGGACAGGACTCTCGGCTGCCGGCAAGAAAGCCGGCCAGATCGTCCTCATCCAGATTGACCTCACAGAAATATTCCTCACATTCGTCGTCATACGTATAGTATGCGCAGTATTCACACTGATTTGCCATCTGTTTTCACCATTCTATTATATATAAAAGTCCCGAGGTGCGGTCATGACGAAGCCATTGACTTTTATCTATCGTTGTATCTGCGATTGACGTTTAATTGAAGTATTCCTCATACCAAACCAGGAAGGTGTAGATCGTCCATACCTTTCTCCAGTTATCGGAATTGCCTCCGACATACTCGTCAAAGATCGCCTGAATCTCTTCTTTGTTAAAGAACTTCTCTGCAGTCTCACCTGCGAATTTTGCTCTGACATCCTGATTGTAACGGTCGTCCGCCATCCAGATACGGATCGGCACGATAAAGCCGAGCTTTTTGCGGAAAGCGATCTCCTCCGGCAGTACCTTTGCTGCTGCGGTACGCAGTGCGACCTTGTTCTGCTCCTCATTTACCTTGAATCTGGACGGCATGCGGGAGGCAATGTCAAAGATTCTGCGGTCAGTCAGCGGCATACGGATCTCCAGTCCTGCTGCGGTGCTCATCTTATCCACATTCAGATAGATATCTCCCTCCAGCCAGATCTGAATATCCACATTTGACATCTTGGTAAGTGGATCGAGTCCCTCCATCTCCTCGTAAAGATCCTTTACCAGGCCGATCGGCAGAACCTTCTCATCATAGTTCTTCAGGATTCTCTGCTTCTCATCTTCCTTCATGATGTTGGTGTTGCCCACATAGAAGGTCTTCAGATTCTCACCGTAGCGCTCCGCATTGCGGTACATATTGTAACCGCCGAAGAACTCATCTGCTCCCTCACCGGAGTAGCAGATCTTCGTGTGCTCTGCGGTAGCTCTGCAGGCGATCGCGAAGGCGATAGCCGATGCATCTCCCAGCGGCTGCTCCATGTTTTTCATAACCCACGGAACGATCTCAAAATACTGCTCCGGGGTGATCAGGCAGCGGTTGCAGTCTCTTTCCAGCAGTTTTGCAGTCTCTGCAGCCAGTCCGGACTCATCGAATCTCGGCTCCTCATAACCGCAGGTGTCTACTGCCTTCACATTGGACATGGCAAGCACATAGGAAGAATCCACACCGCCGGACAGGAAGGATTCTGCAGTCTCATCTGCTGCCAGCACCTCCGGCATAATACTCTTGAGTGTGCTGTGGATCTCCTCTGCCCAGTCCTCCAGGGATCTGTCCTCCTGCGGAGCAAACTGCGGTGTCCAGTATCTGGTGATCTCAAGCTTGCCGTCTTTGAATACCAGATAATGTCCCGGAAGCAGTTTCTTTAATCCTGCAAAGAAGGTCTCCTCACCTGCCACATAGGTCAGGCTCAGGTAGAGCTGCAGCATTTTCTCATTCAGTTCCTTATCAAATCCCGGCTGCTCCAGAATATCACGGATCATCGTGCCGAAGAGCAGGCGGTGATCCTCGGTCTCATAGTAATAGAACGGTTTTGTACCGAACTGGTCACGGAGGCAGAACAGCTCCTCCTTCTCCTCATCATAGAGGGCGAAGGCAAACATGCCGTGCATATGGTCTGCCATCTCATGTCCCCAGGTCTGATAGGCCTTCACCAGAATTTCTGCCTCACGCTCCTCTCTGGAGAGTGACGGATCGACGGAGAGCTCTGCACAGAGCGCCTCCCAGTTGCGGATATGTCCGCGATAAGCTTTTATTGTAATCATTTCTGACTTCCCTTTCTTGCCTCTTTTTTTCTTTCGAGGTTGCTGACAACAACGGAACAGCAGGCATCACCTGTGATATTTACTGTGGTACGTCCCATATCAAAGATACGGTCCACACCTGCCACCAGTGCGATACCCTCTACCGGAAGACCTACAGAGGTCAGCACCATGGCAAGCATTACCATGCCGGCACCCGGTACACCTGCGGTTCCGATAGATGCCAGAGTCGCAGTAAGTACGATGGTGACCATCTGCGGCAGGGTCAGCTCAATGCCGAAGCAGGATGCGATGAAGATCGCACAGACACCCTGATAGATCGCAGTTCCGTCCATATTGATGGTTGCTCCGAGCGGCAGTACGAAGGAGGAGATCTCACGGTCTACTCCGAGCTTTTCCGTACATTCCATATTGATCGGCAGTGTACCGACAGAGGATGCGCTGGAGAATGCAAACATGATCGCCGGCATCATCTCCTTAAAGAAGGTGACTGCACTTACTCCGCCAAGAACCTTGGCACTCAGTGAGTATACGATCACTGCATGTACAAAGTAACAGATGTATGCTGCCAGAAGTACCATAGCCAGAGATCCGATGATCTTTGCACCGTTCTCTGCGATGACCGGACAGAGCAGGCAGAATACACCGATCGGGGAAAGCTTCAGGATCATCTCCATACACTTCATGAAGACATCATTCAGTGTATTTACTCCGTCAATGATCCTCTGGTTGCGCTCTCCGATCAGAATAATGGAGAATCCGAACAGCAGTGCCATCACAATGATCTGCAGCATGTTGGCATTTACCATCGGTGAGATAAAGTTTGACGGGAAAATATTGACGATGGTATCCATAAACGGAACTGCTTCCGCTGCCTCATAGGTAAGGTCTGTTGTGGCAACTACCGGGAAAAGTCCCTTGAATACATTACCGCCCGCAAGACCGATAATGATTGCGAACGCTGTGGTACACAGATAGAAAACAACGGTCTTTAAACCGATGGATCCGACCTTTTTGATATCTCTCATGGAGATGATACCGCTCATGATGGAGAACAGCACGATCGGTACAACGATGAATTTTACAAGATTCAGGAAAATCGTACCAAACGGTTTAATGTATGAGGTTGCAAAGTCGGAATGATTGACCATCAGCAATCCCACAATAATTGCGGCAACCAGGGCAATAAAGATCTGGACTGCCAGGGACAGTTTTTTCTTCTCTTTCTTCATAGAATCCTCCAATGTGAAATTTTTCGCACAGACGGACTCCCTTCCTCTTCGCCGCCTGTCCATTGTTTTTATTCTATCAGCAACAGAAAAACTTATCAAGAAACATTCTTGATTCACTCCTGCTTTTTTTATATACTAAGATATTGTGAGTAAAAACAACATGTTTTATTTTCATAATATCAAGGAGGAACAACATCGTGGAACCCAGCTTCATCACCTTTCTGATCGTCTGTCCTGCCGTATTTCTTGCAAGCTTTATTGACGCCATTGCCGGCGGAGGCGGACTGATCTCACTGCCTGCCTACCTCGTAGCGGGACTTCCGATCCACTCAGCCATCGCCACCAACAAGCTCTCCTCAACTACCGGAACAGCCTTTTCCACTGCCCGTCTTGTCAAACACAAGTATGCTGATATGAAGGTCGCACTGCCCTCTGTTCTGGCAGCTCTGGTCGGTTCTGTATTCGGAGCCAATCTTGCGCTGCACACCAGTGAGCGTATCCTGCAGATCGTGCTTGTGATCCTGCTTCCGGTCGTTGCCTTCTATGTACTTACCCGAAAAAACCTGGAGCCTGAGCATCCGTTTTCTCTGAAGACCTCGACCCAGTACACCATCATCGTCATCTCCTCGCTGATCATCGGCATCTATGACGGCTTTTACGGACCGGGTACCGGAACCTTCCTGCTCCTCGCCTTTACAGGTCTCGCAAAAATGGATCTCCGCACTGCTTCCGGAAATATGAAGATCGTAAATCTCTCTTCCAATGTTGCAGCACTGGTCACCTTTATCTTTGCAGGAAAGATCATCTGGACCGTCGGCCTCGCAGCCAGCGCATTCAGCATTGCAGGTCATTATCTCGGTGCAGGCTTTGTCATGAAAGACGGCACCAAGATCGTCCGTCCGATCACCGTAGTCGTACTTGCACTGCTCTTTATCAAGATCGTGACAGGTCTCTTTTAAAAGTCAGGATATCATTTCTATGTTACGGAATTTCCCAGTTACGGAAGAAGTCAGCTGATCTTCTTCCGTTTTTCCGTAAATTCACCGTTTCCGAAGGAACTTAAACCCGCTTTTTCGATCAATTACGGAACTAATACCATCTTTCTGTAGATATCTTCTGTAAAATCCTGCATTTTCAGTCGGTGGATCCTGCAAACCAACCGGAATATGCCTCTTTTTACGGAACTAATCATACTTTTCCATAAATTCTTCCGTAAACTGCTGCTTTTCGTCGCCTGCCGGCTTGTAAAAGACACGAATTTACGGAAGAAATCAAGAAAATCCAGTTCTTTTTCCGTAAATCCTGAAAATACTAAATTAATATCATCGCTACTCGCGCAAACAATAGAATGCATGCTCCGCGAACATTCTATTGCCATGAAAACAGGGGCTGTGAAATCATTTCACAGCCCCTTCTGTAATCATCATATTATAAATTATTTGTTTACGATCGCCTTGCGAACCATATCTACCGGAATGATCAGCAGTGCCAGTACCATAGACACGATCAGTGCCTTCGGGCTGAGCATTGTGGTGGAGAATACGCTTCCGCCGATCTCGATAATTACGGTCTGAAGAACGAAGATCGCTCCCATAACGTAGATAAATCTGCGGTTCTCGGAGATGTGCTCCAGCAGATTGAAGTTCTCGGATCTGGTGTTAAAGCTGTTGAAGATGATCGCATAGATGAAGAATGCGAACATGAAAGTCTTCTTATACAGCTCCGGATCTGCGGCATTTGCCGGTGTTACGAAATCTGCGATACCGCCGATGTTCTCAAGGATCAGGATAGAACCGAGCGTGATAAACACTGCGCTGACAGCGATCGCGGACTTGATATATCCGGACAGGATGCTGTCGGTTCTCTTTGCCGGCTGAGCATTCATGTAACGATCCAGGATCGGCTCTCCGCCGAAGGCCATTGCTGCCAGAGTATCCATGATCAGGTTGATCCAGAGGATCTGAACGATGGAGAACGGCTCGGTCCATCCAAGGATCGGTGCGATAATGTTCATGATCAGAGTTGCAATATTTACGGTCAGCTGGAAGATCAGGAACTTTCCGACGGACTTCGCCATCGTACGGCTGTTCAGCACGCAGTCCTTGATCGAGGTCAGACTGTTGTTCAGGATGACTACATCACCGGCCTCCTGAGCTACGGCGGTACCGTCGCCCATTGCAAATCCGATATCTGCCTGCTTCAGAGCCGGCGCATCATTGACACCGTCACCGGTCATACCACAGACATTATCCAGCTGCTGTGACAGGGATACCAGACGCTTTTTATCAAGCGGCTTTGCTCTGCTGACTACGCGCAGATCCGGAAGCTTTTTCTTCAGCTCCTCATCGGAGAGTGCCTCCAGCTGCTCATGGGTCAGAACCAGATCATTTGTGTTCGGACGAAGGATGCCTGCCTCGCTTGCGATAGCGACTGCGGTCTCCTCCGCATCACCGGTAACCATGACTACCTGGATACCTGCTCTGTTGAGGATCTCAACAGTCTCAACAGCATCGCGGCGGACATTGTCACGCAGACAGAGCACTGCCTGCAGGATCGTCTGATCCTTGGTCTTCTTTGCTACAGAAAGCAGCTTCATGGTACGGGCTGCCTGCTCATGCATCTTTGTCTCCACATTTGCACGATCCTCAGCGGTGAATGCTGCGATGGTGCCGTCTGCGGATACATAGTGTGTCACCTCACCGAGGATATTCTCCGTAGCACCCTTCCAGTACACGGTTCCGTCCTTCAGCTCCACGGTTGCACATTTTTTCTCAGAATCGAAGCCGCTGAGTTCTTTGATCTTCTCCTCAGCTCTCTTCTCCGGATCATAGCCATGGTTCAGTGCGTAGGTCAGAAGCGCACGGTCCATGTTGTTGCTTCCGATCGCCTTGCCTTCAGAAACCTTTGCCAGGTTATTCAGAGTGATGGACTCGATAAATTCCTCGTCCTGGATCTGCTCTGCGATCACGCCGCTTCCAAGAATGAACTCTACCAGAGAGAGGTTACCCTCGGTGATCGTACCGGTCTTATCGCTGAACAGAACATTCATGTATGCAGAGTCCGAAAATGCTGCCTTGTGGCTGACAAGAATATTCTTCTTGTACATGGACTCTGTGTTCATGGACTGTACCAGGCTGTTCATCATCGGCAGACCCTCCGGAACCGCCATGATGACGATGGAAGCCATCAGCATAACTGCCTCAGCGATCAGCAGAAGCACATAGACTATGGTAACAGCCTCATTTGCACGCATCACAGAGAGCAGTACATGCAGTACACCTGCAATCGCTGCCGCGGAGACACCGAGCTTACCGATACCCGCAGCTACGACCTCAAGCTTCAGACTGGAGGTATCCTTACGCTCCTCCTCGCTGTCATCGGTCAGAGCCTTGTTGATCTTACCAAGCTCTGTCGCATCACCGATCACAGTGGCAACCATATAAGCCTCTCCGCTGGTCACGACAGAACCCATGAATACTTTGCTCTCAGAAGCATAGTCTGTACTCTCGGCTTCCTCCATGGAGTCCGTGGCTGCCTTGTTCTCATCTCTGGACTCACCGTTTAAGGCAGCCTGAGATACCTTGATATTGCCCTCGAAGATCAGTCCGTCGACCGGAACCTTATCACCGGCCTGCACCAGAATGGTGTCGCCAAGCACGATCTCACTGGTCAGAATGTTGATCAGCTTGCCGTTGCGCACGACCTTTGCGAAGGTCTTGCTGTACTCTTCCTGAAGTGCCTCACTTCTGGAAGAATTTCGATACTCGGAAAGTGTGCTGAAACCGGTTGCTAAACCGATCGCCAGAAGAATACTGATGATCTCAATGAAATCATTCTCTCCTGCGATCGCCGGTACGAAGATACCGATCACACCGAGCACGATCTTCAGCAGCAGTGCTGCGCAGAGGACCTTGATCCAGATATCATTGAAGGCATCCAGGAACATGGCAAGGATCGACTCTCTCTCCTTCTTTGCCAGCTCATTGCAGCCGTGTTCGCGTTTACTCTGTTCTACCTGAGAATCGGACAGTCCCTTCTGAAGACTGTCCTTATTCATCTTTTCCATTACGTTATAAATCCCTTTCTGCTAATATTTTCCGTCATTCCTAGGAATATCTGCGCACCAGTTCACTTAAGCCCGGATCGGCGGTTCCCTGTCCGATCGCGCTGAATTTCCACTCGCCGTTGTGACGGTAAACCTCACCGAAGATCATCGCTGTCATTCCGGAATAATCCTCGGTCAGATTGTACTTGAACATTTCTTTGTTATTTCTCATATCCACAAGACGGATGAAGGCATTTCTGATCATTCCGAAATGCTGTCCTCTGCTGACTGCACTGTAGATATTTACTACCAGCACGATACGGTCATAATCTGCAGGTATTCTGGAGAGATCGATCATGATCTGCTCATCATCGCCCTCGCCGGCTCCTGTCAGGTTGTCTCCCTGATGAATGACTGCATTGCTCTTGTGTCTTAAATTTCCGAAATAAACCAGGTCAGACTTGTCCACAAACTTGCCGTTCTTCAGAAGGATTGCAGAGGCATCGCAGTCGATATCCTGCGGCTTTCTGGAAAATAATCCAAAGCCTCTTCTCTCCGGCTGTACCTCATCCCAGCCAAGACCTACCATGACGCCGGTAAGACCTGCATTTTCTTTTGTAAGGCTGACCTTCTGTCCCTTTGTTAAGCTAACTGACATATGCGTTTCCCCCTCTTTCTTTATGATCGCTGTGTCATCCCCCGGACACAATTTTGCTGTGAAAATCCCGGACAGCGGCTGAGCAGATGTCGAGTTTACTCGATCAGATGCTCAGACATTGGACGGGCTTTTCATACTTGGTGGTGTCCTGTGCTACGCAACCTGAATTCCATAGTGTCCGCAGAGTGCTGCAAGACCGCCCTGGAAGCCGCTTCCGATCGCATTGAATTTCCAGTTGCCGTTGTGCTTGTAGAGCTCACCTACTACCACTGCTGTCTCAATAGAGAAGTCCTCACCGAGATCATAGCGGATCAGCTCCGTTCCGGTAGACTCATCCACGATACGGATATAGGCATTGGAGACCTGTCCGAAGTTCTGACGGCGTCCCTCTGCATCGTAGATCGTAACTGTAAATGCGATCTTCTCGATATTCTCCGGGATCTTTGTCAGGTCGATCTGGATCTCCTCATCATCACCCTCTCCTGCACCGGTCAGGTTATCGCCCATATGCTTCACTGCACCGCTGGTGTGCTCCAGATTGCCGTAGAAGACAAATTCCTTCTCTGTCGGACACTTTCCGGTTGCTCCGCAGAGGAATGCAGATGCATCCAGGTCAAAGTCTGCGCCAGAATCAAATGCGTTGACATCCCAGCCAAGTCCGACCAGAATGTTCTTCAGACTCGGATTTCCTTTGGTAAGATCCACTTTCTGTCCTTTGGTAAGATTGATAGGCATATATCTTCCCCTCCTTATTTGATAATTGATTTCTATTTCTTCAAGTCGAGTTTACGAGACTTGTCACCTCCAGAGATGGAAGTCTTCTCGACTGAGATAAAGTCCATACAGAACTTTACTGTACTATACCACTATTCCCAAAAACCTTCAAGTCTGGTGCGAGTTTCCTAGCGTTTTCGCCCAAACAGCTTGCCGATCAGCCCCTTTGCGGTATCCTCCGCCGAGACCAGTGAAAAGTCCGGGGTTCTGAGATCATAAAGGTATTCTCCGATCTGGTGCTCCTCCATCGGGCTGTTCTGAAAATAATGTTCCGCCGTCTGATAACCGGTAGGAACAAAGAAGAGAATATCATATCCGATCTGCTGCAGGAGCGCGATCGCGATCGCATCCTCCAGCGCCATCGGCTTCTCTGTCGTGTGAATACTGATCAGCTTCGGGTTCTTCTTCGTAAAGTCAAATTTCTGGATCTGACGGATGATCTCCTTCGGCAGATTCAGCGCTGTCGCGATCACGGTGTACTCCATACCGTTTTCACCGATGCCGCGGATCATCTTTGCATTCAGCACGCGCTCAAGCGCATCGAGCATGCATTCCTGTGTCTCCTCACGCAGCACACTGTAGGGGAATTTCGGATGCTCCTTTATATGCTTTCTCTGCAGCTTTCCGTTTTTATAAAATTCTACCGCATACTGCTTCATCGGATTCGGGCGTGACAGATCCAGCAGCCTTCCCTCCTGTATCAGATGCGTATCCTCAGTCAGAAGCCCTTTGATTGAGCGCCAGTAGGCATCCAGTGCTCCATCCTTCACTCCCGAGATCTTTGCATAGATCACCGGAATATGTACCAGCTGATCTGTTGTGGAAAAGCCGGGACGGTACTTGACCTCCTGATCCCAGAGCAGCGGGATCTCCTCATACATCGTCCGAAGCGTCAGTGCATCTGCTCTCTGAAACTGCATGCTGCGATACATTCCGGTCCCCTGATAGAGCAGCTGATCCAGATCACGTTCCGCATGGTAGGCAGCGGTGCCGACCTGAACACTTCTTCCGCCGCGCGGAAAGGACTTGACTACCAGAGATTCCTCATAGTTCTTTTCGTAGAGCAGCTTGTCCTCCACCAGGCAGGTCTCATTTCGATTCGGAACCAGGATCAGCACATCACTCGGCATTCTCGCAAGCATGCGAAGGAACAGTGCTTCGTTTTCTGTTCTGCAGCCGCCCAGGTACAGCACACAGGCAAGCTCATGGCGGTCCCTGCGATCCGCAAACAGCCGTGTATGGTAGCGCAGCAGCCAGCAGATCAGATAGACTGCTTTTCCGGTCAGGCGGTTCAGATTTTCCTCCTTCGGAAGCGCAAGCAGCAGCTCCATCAGAGCCTTCACAGCCAGTCCCCGCACCTCCGCATCTGTGATCTTCTGCAGATTTCTGCTCAGATCCATCAGCATCTGTTCTCTGTTCTGATAATTTCCGCGGCGGATCCCTGAGATCTCCTCCGGTGTCGGTGCGGGGATCTCATGTTCAAAAATCTGTATCTTTCTTCCGCTGCCTTTCAGCTCCTCATAATATCTGAGCAGCTCATTGGTATAGGTCAGACGGTCCTCCACTCCGCGGATCCGGCAGAAGCAGTTGTAAAAGAACCGCTCGTCCTTTCCTCTCGCGTAGCCTTCCTTCAGCACATCCTCAAACCCTTTGCCTGTGATCCAGGTATTTGTCGCATTGACCTGTGTTGTCTGCGGGATCAGCTGTGCCAGCTGCTGTGCTTTCTGCTGCTCTTCCCGCACCTTTTTCAGAGAATACCCTGCCGGGAATCCGGAGGTACCTGCCATCTGCAGTGCCGTCGAAAATCTTTCCTGCGGATCAAGCTTCTGATAGGCGGCATCTCCCTGATACTCCAGAAGTACGATATCGCAGCCGACGCTGGATAAAACACCGAGAAGCAGCAGTTCATAATTGCTGACCTCCCCTTCATACAGGATCTTCGGCAGATCCTCCTCGCCGAGCAGATTCACCACCCGCTCAAAGCGATAGTACAGCCAGCACATATATTTGATGTAGGCATTTTTCAGCATGTTTTCATTTTTGCCCTGACGGCGCAGTGCATCCAGAGAATCATAGATCGCTCCCGCCATCTCCGCTCGCTTGTCTGTCCGCAGTCTCGGCAGCCATTTTTTCAGGCGTTCCTGAAAAAAGCCTGCGTTCATGAGAAACTCCTCCCCCATCATCTCATAGTAGTAGGAGAGATTTTTCTCGTCCGGATTCGGGATCCGTCCCTCGATCACGACGCCTCTGGTCCGTGCGGCCTCATAGTATCTTCGGATCCACTGATCTATCTGCTCTGAATAGACAGCGACCCGGTAGAAATAGACACCGGGCACTGCTCTCTGTTTTAATTTTAGAAAAAAGTCATCCAGACTTCCGATATTCTGATGCTTCCACATGACTCCTGTCCTTCACTTTCTACATTCAATTCTTTTTATTCATAAGATATCCTAAGGCTGCTCCGATCAGTCCGCCGACGATATGGGTCAGATTGGACACATTGTCCCTGAGGAAGATTCCGTCATAAATCTCCTCACCCAGGTAAATGCAGGCAACAAGCAGGAAGGTCAGCGGTATGCTGCCGTCCCGAAAGCTTGTAAAGGAGGACAGCAGGATAAAGGCGAACACCACTCCGCTCGCTCCCATCAGCTGCACCCCCGGGAAGAAGACAAACTGAATGATGCCGGTGATCAGAGCTGTGACAAGGATCACGATCGCGATATTTGCGGAACCGTATTTTTCCTCCAGCAGCGGTCCGATCACAAGGATCATCATGATATTTCCCATAAAATGCTCTCTGCTGACGTGACCGAAGACATGACCGATAAACCGAAGGTAGGTAAACGGGCTGGCCAGCGAGGAACGGTAAACCGAAAACAGAAGGTCATTGCTTCTGCCCCCGGTCAGATTACTGGCAAGCAGTGCCAGCAGACAGATGCCGGTAAACAGAAGAATTACCGGGGAATTCAGGAAAATCAGTGGTCTGCGCTTTTTCATATTCTCTCCTCCAGAATTTTTCCGACCCATCCAACGATGCCGGAAATAATACTATTATGCTTCAGATATGGATATATGCGATATCCCAGATACAGGATCAGTGAGACTGCCAGCAGCTGTATCGTTCGCAGCAGGACCCAGTAGAGACGGTACTTTCCGAGGATCCCCCGCATGACCCAGAGTCCGGCCTTTCTGCCCTTTTTCGCATTGCATCTCGCACATGCCGGGGCAAGATTTCTCACATCGTTGACGTCAAAGATCATCGCCAGGTGCATCATCCAGAGTCCCTTTCCGGTCTTCGCCAGATACACCGGATAAATATGATCCACCGTCATCTGCCGCTCAGACAGATGGCGGTGGCAGTAACGGCAGCGGTATCCTCTGAGAGGTCTGGGATTCGCTTTCAGAAAATCTCTTCTGTAGCTGTCGCTTCTTCCCAGATGCTCCGGATAAGTGCGGCGGATCTCATAATGTTTTCTTCTGCAGATCCGGCGAATACGGCGAAGCTGCCGATCTTCCGCCTGGATCCGGTACATACGCTCTCCTTCCTGACGAACAGAGGCATATCTTCGAAATACCTTTTTCGGATTTCTTCTGGACCTTCTTGTAGTTACGATCTCAATGTACAATCGCTCTGACCTTTGCCTTTCTGTGCAGCCCTCTGGCTGTCATAAGACTGCGGTAATTTTTTACTTTGTTCTTCGGCACGAAGATCACGGCATTCTTGCCAATACCTGCAAATGCATTCTTTCCGATTTTTTTCTTTTTCAGCTTTTTTGAAACGATCTCGATCTTTCTGAGACGTGTGCAGCCGGAAAATGCCTTTTCACCAATCTCAGTGATCGTATCCGGCAGGAACAGAAGTTTCAGTTTTTTCATTTTCTCGCAGGCACCTGCAGCAATCTCTGTCACCTTGTATTTTCTGCCGCTGATCTCAATGGCTTTTGGAATCGTCAGACTCGTCATTTTGGACAGTCTGTTCACCGGTCCGGCATAGGCAAGATTCTTCCCATTCGAGCTGAGTTCAAAATAGTGGAGTTCTCCTCCCATCTTTACCTTGATCTTTGCCATTCTGCTGACATTCGTGCCGATATCTTTCAGACCTGCTGTGATGCCAAGCTCCTTCTCCAGCGAAGTATATTTGCCCGTACTCAGTTCTCTGTACAGAACTCCCGCTCCCTGAAAGGTCGTTTTTTGAACTCCCGCACCTTTTTCGTTAATATAGAGCATACCGTCCTCATACAGTGCATGGTATCCCTGTCTGGAAATATTCTCCACAATTTTCGGGAGACTTGCGGTGTATTCTTCGATCTGTGCGCGATACGCCCGGTTGATCAGCTGCCAGGTACTCATAAATTCCTTATTCAGCAAAATACTCTGGTAGACCTTTGGATAATTTTTCTTTGCATACTGCAGATACTGCAGCATGTAATACTGAAACTCCTCATAGGCCATCATATCGTTGGTACAGTTTGTCACATAGCGCTGCCAGACATAGATATCCTGATCATCTACCTTTTCATAATAATCATAGAGTGCCAGAGCTGTGTGCATTCCCCAGTAGTAAGCGGTAAACTCATTGAACAGACCGTAAATTCCCTGAGCATTCGATGCCATCTTTGCACTTCCCTCGCCAAGATAGGTGTCATAGCGGAAGGTCCGCATCGAGGCAGGTATCTTTGCAGCCATCAGACTGCTTCGAAACACCGGTGTCTGATAGATCAGGGACGTGCGCTGACTGCCGATGTAAAAGGCATCTGCTTTATCATGTTTATAGTAAGTGTAGTAGTGAAAGGATTCGTGCACCACAGTATCCATCTTATCGATCAGACGGTCTTTGGCACCCCACCACTCTGTCACCGGATTTGGACTTCCGGAATTCCGTACCAGATACGCACCATCTTTGTCATACGTATCCAGGATCGCCAGAATATTCTCTTTTGTCACCGCTGCATTAAGCCCCGGTGCTGCCAGAACCTGAAAGGAACTGCTGCCAATGATCAGCAGCATCAGCAGGAGGGACAACAGCCGGATCCGATATTTTTTCACTCTGCTTTCCATAACAAAACCTCCCCGAAATGGTAGTTCCATTATACCATTTCTGAGGAGGTTTCTTCAACTGTTTTGAAAACTCAAAAAGGATTTCCGGATCGTCCTATCCCTTCACACCGCCTGAGGTAAGTCCGCCTACCAGGTGCTTCTCAATGCAGATAAACAGGATCACTACCGGCAGCGTTGCAAACAATGAGGATGAGAACAGGTACTGCCACTCGATCATGTTGTAACCGTTAAAGGTCGTGATTCCGACGGTCAGCGGTTTCAGTACATCAGTGGAGATCAGCGTCAGTGCCACGGTATACTCGTTCCATGCATTGATAAATACGAAAATCAGTGCGGTCACGATGCCCGGAGCCGCCACCGGAAGCAGTACGCGAAGCATGGCCTGTACACGATTGCAGCCATCGATCGTTGCCGCCTGCTCCATCTCTGACGAGATCGACATGAAGGTGCCTCGCAGCAGCCAGATCGCAAAGGCCTGATTGAAGGCGGCATTGATAAAGATCAGAGCCATCAGCGTATCTGTCAGATGCAGCATGCTCATGATCTTATAGATACCCACCAGAAGTACGACCGGTGAAAACATCTGTGATACGATCACCAGTCCGAGGAAGAACTTTTTGCCCTTGAATTTCATGCGGGAAAGCGCGTAGGCTGCCGGAATGCCGCAGAGGATCGCGATTGCTGTAGCCCCTCCGGAAATCAGCAGGGAATTTGCAAAATAGCGGGAAAGCGGCGCCAGCTTCCAGATATCCACAAAGTTTTCCCAGTGCCAGATGATCGGAAGCACGGTTCCGTTCTTCGCATAGATCTCTGATCTGGCTTTCAGCGCTGTCGTAAACATCGCAAAGTACGGATACAGCGTGATCAGCACAAGCACCAGCACCGCAAGATACAGCAGCACGCGAAGTGTCTTATCTTTTGAGGAGGTCGTTTTCTTTGTATTATTCATCTGCCTCCTCCTTTCTCAGTGACAGAACCATGTAAACAGAAGCACAGATACAGAGGATCAGGAATCCGATCACGGAGATCGCTGCTGCCTCTCCTGTTCTGCCCTTGTAAAATGCCTGCTTATACAGATAGGTCACCAGTGTATCGGTACGGTTCGCAGGATCTCCCTTCGTGATCGTCCAGATGATCGGGAAGGAGTTGAATACATAGATGATATTCAGCACCGTGCTGACCGTCAGTGACGGTCTGACCAGCGGAAGCGTGATCGAAAAGAGCTTCTGCCAGAAACCGGCTCCGTCCACCGTTGCAGATTCATAGTAGGATTCATCGATTCCCTGCAGTCCCGCGAGCACACAGAAGGTGACAAACGGAACCGTGACAAAGATACCCACCCAGCACTCCCAGGCAAAATAGGCTTCGGGACTCGGCGTCCAGTTGATCGGCGAGCTGATCAGTCCGATCCTCATCAGCAGTGTATTCAGTGTACCGAAATCCTGGTTAATGATGAACTTCCAGACACTTGCCTGGATGATCAGTGACGTTGCCCACGGAAAAACGACCACTGCACGGGCAGCCTTTCGGCCGAAAAATTCATTGTTCAACAATAAGGCAAGGATAAAGCCGAGCACAGTGGAGATCCCCACCACCGCGATCGTCCAGATCAGCGTGTTTTTTAATACCATCGCAAAGGTGGTGCTGCTGATCACCTTTGTGAAATTATCCATTCCTGCAAATCCCTTGACCACACCAGCCTTGCTGATTTTGCTCACAGAAGTGCGGAAAACCTCAAAAATCGGAAAAAGGATAAAGATCGTCATCAGCAGGATGCTCGGAAGCAGCCACAGATAAGGTCCTATCTTTTTCGACAGACTTCTGTTTTTCATACATTTCTCCTCTTATTGCGAAGAGCCGGGCAGTGACGGCCCGGCTCTCCTTTTCCAGTTGCTTTTATTGCTCGAGCTTATTCAGATCTTACAGAATCTCTGCTAAAACGATCAGCCCGCAATATCTTCCTGAAGCTCATCCAGTACAGTCTTTACATCTTCGCCGAGGAGCGCTCTCTGCTCAGCCTCGATGACGCCCTGCTTCACATCTGCCCACTCTGCCTTTGCGGTCGGATAGAACTTGGAGGATCCAACGATCTCAACCCATGCTGCCATGCTCTCATCTGCTGCTGCAACTGCCTCACCGCCTGCGCTGGTTGCCGGAAGGAAGCCCTCCATCAGTACCCAGTCAGAGTAGCGTGCATCTTCATAGAAATAATCAAAGAAGGTCTTGATCGCTTCCAGTTTCTCATCAGAGTAGCCGTTGTCGAAGCACATGAAACGGTCCATAACACCTGCTGCTACGGAATCTGTTCCGTTGCTCGGGATCGCGGAGATACCGTAGTTTACTTCGTTGCCGCCTGCTGCGATGTAGGTCGGAAGGCTGTTCGGTGCGATCAGCATAGCGATCTGGCCGGTACCGAACATATCCTGCAGATTGTAACGGGTCTCATTTGCCGGATCTGTATTTGTCAGACCGCTGCTTACCATATTTACTGCGAACTCGATCGCCTCAACGTTCTTGTCACTGTTCAGTGCCCAGTCACCGTTCTCGTCTACAAATCCGCCGCCGTTGTTCCAGGTATAGTATGCAAACGCAGCCTGTCCTTCATCAGTGGTCATATCGATGCCCCACGGATAAATGCTGTCATCGTAAGCCTTGATCGCCTCGCAGGCTTTCAGAAGCTCATCCCAGGTCGTAGGAACATCCACTCCTGCTGCCTCCAGAATATCTTTGTTGTAATACATGGTACGTACGGAAGCCAGATCCGGAACTGCCCATACGGTACCGTCGATCTCAGACTGCTCAAGGAATGCCGGATACATCTTTGCATAAGTCTCCTCAGACACAAAATCCTTTGCCGGAAGCAGCAGATCGTCTGCCTGATAGTCTGCGAATACATCGATGTTCAGGATATCCGGTGCATTCTTACCCTGAATACGGGTGTTTACTACGGTATAAATATCATTCCAGGAAACCACCTCTGCGTTCAGAACGATTCCCGGATTGTCCTTATTGAAATCCTCCTGGAATTTTGCCCACCACTCTTTGGTGTTCTGTCCATACTCTGCCACGATTGCATTGATCTCGATGTCTTCCGCGGAAACCATTGCGCCAAAGGATGCCGCCATAACAGATGCTGTCAACAGTGCCATTACTTTCTTGTTCATACCTTTTCCTCCTGTGTGATCAATCTTATTTACAGTTTCTCCTGTTCTTCTTTTTCTCACTCTTTTGCTAAAGTGTACAATAAATCATTTAAACTGTCAATATTTTTATATATTGTGTTCACCTCTTCAGATTCAGCCGCATTTCTCATTCGCGTTTCTTGCAAGCCGAAAACGGAGATGATATAGTTAATCTATTCGTAGTTATTTATGACAGAAGGGAGATATATTTTGAAGAAAAAATGGTGGCATGAAAAAACCGCCTATCAGATCTACCCGAAAAGTTTTCTTGACACCAATCACGATGGTATCGGGGATCTGCGCGGCATTATCTCAAAACTGGACTATCTGAAGGAGCTGGGTATCGGCATTGTGTGGCTCTCCCCTGTTTACTGCTCTCCGCTGGCAGATCAGGGCTATGATATTTCTGATTACTATAACGTAGATCCGAGATTCGGTACGATGGAGGATCTGGAAGAACTGCTTGCGGAAGCAAAAAAACGCGATATCCATGTCGTGATGGATCTGGTCGTAAACCACTGTTCGGATGAGCATGAATGGTTTAAGAAGGCCTGCGAGGATCCGGACGGAAAGTACGGCCGCTACTTCTTTATTGAAGATATCAAGGATGGAAAATATCCCTGCAACTGGCGCTCCTACTTCGGCGGCGGTGTCTGGGAACCGCTTCCCGGACATCCTGACAAATGCTATCTGCACCTCTTCCACAAAAAGCAGCCGGATCTGAACTGGGAAAATCCGGAAGTCCGCGAAGATATCTACAAGATGATCTGCTGGTGGCTTGAGAAGGGTCTGGCAGGTTTCCGTATCGATGCGATCATCAATATTAAGAAGGTTCTCCCCTGGAGAGATTATCCGTCTGACCGTGCAGACGGGCTGTGCAGCATCCAGAACATGCTTGAGGACGCTGTCGGCATCGATGATTTTCTCGGTGAAATGCGTGACCGCTGCTTCCGCGTCTACGATGCCTTTACCGTCGGTGAGGTATTCAATGAGAAGGAGGAAGATTTCCCGAACTTTATCAGCGACGACGGCTATTTCTCCACCATGTTCGATTTCCGTGCCGCCTGCCTCGGCGCAAGCGAAAAGGGCTGGTATGATCTCAAGCCGGTGACTCCGGATCTCTACCGCGATGCCTGCTTCTTCAGCCAGCGCAGAGCAAAGGATATCGGTTTCTACTCCAACATCATCGAGAATCACGATGAGCCGCGCGGTGTCAGCCGCTATATACCTGAAAAAGACCTGAATGATACCAGCAAAAAGATGCTGGCTACGCTGCAGTTTATGTTCAAAGGACTGCCCTTCCTCTATCAGGGTCAGGAGATCGGTATGGAAAACACAGTGTTTGAGACTCCGGACCAGATCGACGATATCAACACCCTCGATGAGTACAAAACTGCTCTGGAAGCTGGACTTTCTGCTGAGGAGGCACTGAAAGCCGTTGCCCGTATGAGCCGTGACAATGCCCGCACACCGTTCCAGTGGTCCGCCGCTGAACATGCAGGCTTTACCGACGGCACACCGTGGCTGCGCGTAAATCCGAATTACCGCAGGATCAACCTGGAAAGTCAGATCTCTGATCCGAACTCCGTCTTCCAGTACTACCGCAAACTGACTGCCCTGCGCACCGATCCGCTCTACCGGGACTGCATCGTATACGGCGATTTCCTTCCGCTCTGGGAAGATCAGCACAATCTGGTCGCCTTCCTCCGAAAGTCAGAGCATCAGACGCTGATGGTGATCGCCAACTTCCAGTCTGAGGCAAGAGAGATCTCACTTGATCAGCCTTATAAAAAACTGGTACTGACCAATCTTCTGGATGCCGCAGATACACCTGCATCAGAAGATGAGCGAAAGGATCTCACACTTCAGGGCTATCAGGCAGTGATACTGGAACTTTAATAACAGATATGTTTCGTGCGATCGCACAGAAAAAGGGCTGCTGCAAAAATGCAACAGCCCTTTTATTTGCGCGAATAGCGATGCGAATGCTGTGCTTGCACAGGCATTCGAGGATCACCGCGACAACTTGAGGAACTCGCAAAGCGTGTTTCTCAGAGTTCATGCCAATAGAATGTTCGCGGAGCGTGCATCCTATTGTTATGCAAAGATCGGTGCAAGTGCTGCAGCCAGTGCATCTTTCTGTGCCTGCGCCTCTGCAAGATCCTTGCCCAGTGTTGTATAGTAAGCCTTGATCTTCGGCTCTGTTCCGGACGGACGAACGATCACGGTTGCGCCGCCTTCCAGCTTGTAGATCAGTACGTTTGCTGCAGGAAGTCCGGTCTCCTCCGGCTTCGTGTAATCTGCTGCTCCGACGATCTTGTAGCCTGCGAACTCTGTCGGCGGGTTGGTACGAAGATTCTGCATGATGCCTGCCATCTTGTCCATACCTGTCAGACCCGGGAATTCAAAGCTGTCTACCTTGTTCAGGTAACGGCCGTACTCTGCATAGATCTCTTCCATTCTCTGCTTCAGAGAGCTTCCGATGCTGCGATAGTATGCAGCCATCTCACAGATCAGCATGGATCCGATGATCGCATCCTTGTCACGTACATACGGTCCAGCAAGGTAACCATAGCTCTCCTCGAATCCGAAGATGAAGCGGTCTACTTCTCCGTCTGCCTCCAGCTGTGCGATCTGATCACCGATCCACTTGAAGCCGGTCAGTACGTTTCTCATCTCTACTCCGTAATGCTCTGCTACTGCATCTGCAAGCGGTGTAGATACGATGGATTTTACTGCTACCGGGTTTTTCGGCATGGTTCCCTTTTCAATTCTGCCGGCTGCGATGTAGTCCAGAAGCAGTGCGCCTACTTCGTTTCCGCTTACCAGCTCATAGGTGCCGTCCGGGCACTTCATTGCGATACCGACACGGTCTGCATCCGGATCTGTTGCAAGCATCAGATCTGCTCCGGTCTCCTCTGCGAGCTTCAGTCCTGCCTCAAGTGCAGCAAAGATCTCCGGGTTCGGATAGCTGCAGGTGGTGAAGTAGCCGTTCGGATACTCCTGCTCCGGTACGATCGTGATATCTGTAATACCGATCTCCTTCAGGATCTGAGTTACCGGTACCAGACCGGAACCGTTCAGCGGGCTGTAAACCAGCTTTAATCCAGCGGTCTTGCACAGACCCGGACGAACCTGACGGGACTCGATCGCATCATAGAGTGCTCTCTTACAGTCATCGCCTACAAAACGGATCAGTCCTTTTTCCACGCCCTCTGCGAAGGAAATGTATTTTGCTCCGTTTAAAACATCGGTCTTCTGGATCTCAGCATAAACGATGGCAGCTGCATCATCTGTCATCTGGCAGCCGTCCGGACCGTAAGCCTTATAACCATTGTACTTTGCCGGGTTGTGAGAAGCAGTTACCATGATACCTGCGTTGCACTCGTAGTAACGGGTTGCAAAGGACAGCGCCGGTACCGGCATCAGTGCATCGTAGATGCGAACATTGATTCCGTTTGCTGCAAGAACTCCTGCTGCAGTCTTTGCAAAAATATCACTCTTCAGTCGGCTGTCATAGCTGATCGCAACGGTCTGATTACCGCCCTGTGTCTTTACCCAGTTTGCAAGACCCTGAGTTGCCTGACGAACCACATAGATATTCATACGGTTTGTGCCTGCTCCGAGAACTCCGCGAAGTCCTGCAGTACCAAACTTTAATGCTACTGCAAAACGGTCCTTGATCTCCTCATCGTTCCCCTCGATGCGTGCCAGCTCCGGATTCAGATCTGCGTCCTCTAAATCTGCTGCAAGCCAGCGCTTATACTCTTCCTGATACATACCTTTTCTCCCTTTCTAAAAGTGATAAAATATAGAATGCACAATTTACGAACATTCTTACGGTGTCATAGTGCAATTTGGCCACCGCATAACCAATAAAGCTTTTTTTATTCTATCATGTTTCCGAAATGTTGGCAACGTTCTCCGAAAATTTCACCTGGATTCCGTTGACCTCGACCTCATCGGTCACTTCGATCATCAGATATCTTCTTCCATCGATTTCCCTTGTCTCCACAAGATCTGCACGATCCGGATTTACCTGGATCACGACTTCCGGCGTTTTGATCTCAAATTTTCTGGTATGAGCGACATTTGCGGCCACGAATTCTGTATTCTGCTCTCCGACGACTTCCTCGAAATGCTGGTCAAATGCCTCGATCTTTTCATTTGAAGCTCCGGTCTGTTCCAGAAGTCTTCTGACTTCACCCGATCCGAGCATCAGCGGATCCGGCTCCTCCTTCTGCTCTTCGATCATCTCATTCAGAGTCTCATGCAGGGTACGCACTGCCTCAAAGCTGCATTCCTCTCCAAGGGTCTCCTCCACCAGCAGTTCAAAGCTCTCCTTCTGTCCGCCTGCAGTCATCGGCAGTGTGCAGCCAAGCACCTCGTTCACCAGGCTGAGCGCCGGTGCCTCCGGCTTCTGGTGATAGCAGAGCACTGCGTGGATATCCGAACTTCTGTCATGGAAGGCCGGGAACAGGAAACCTGTCTGCGGCATCTCCACCAGCCAGTCCTGAATATGGTTCTCAAAGCAGTTCTCTAACTGATTATAGGAAAGGCATGGCTTGGACAGGTTTACCGGACAGATCGCACAGAGCACATGCTCGTAGACCTCATCGGACGCATCAAACATCTCCAGGTTATCCGAGGACTTTCCCGGAACATCGTAGGCTGCGTGCAGCAGCAGGATCAGGTAGTTTCCTGTGTAATCATAGGAAGCGATCACTTTATCATAGAATTCTTCCAGAACGCCGTCATCCTGCAGACCGGAATATTTCAGCTTCATCAGAAACTCTTGTGTGCCGCCCTCCTGCTCCGTCTCCAGCGGAAATTCCATCGTTACCAGATTTTTTCCGATGGTACCGGACATGACCTTGCGGAAAATATTCAGATATTTAAAAAAGGCTTCCTCCTCCAGAGAAAGAAATGCCTCACGAAACATTGTCTGCTTGTTTTTTTCACCGTCTACATAGCATCCGCAGATCCTGGTTGCCGGACAGCGCTCTTTGGTATACTGTTTTTTGATCTCTGATAATTCTTTTTTATTCATTCTCCTCACTCCATCTTACAGATCTTTTCTGCCTTGCATACTCAGGTACAGCATTCTCATCGCTACTCGCGCAAAAAAATACCCTGCTGTATTCACACAGCAGGGTATCCTCATCCTTGTGCATTATTTTGCGTAATCTACGACACGTGATTCGCGGATCACACTAACCTTGATCTGTCCCGGATATTCAAGCTCTGCCTCAATCTGCTTGGAAATATCTCGTGCCATCAATACCATGTCGGCATCGCTGACCTTTTCCGGAACTACCATAATTCGAATCTCTCTACCTGCCTGAATAGCAAATGACTTCTCGACTCCCTTGAAGGAATTTGAAATATCTTCTAACTGTTTTAATCTGTTTGTATATGTTTCCAGAGTTTCTCTTCTCGCACCCGGACGGGCTGCAGAAATCGTATCTGCTGCCTGAACCAGCCATGCAATCAGTGACTCAGGTTCCACATCGCCGTGATGTGATTCCACTGCATTGATCACGATCTGTGACTCTTTGTATTTCTTACAGAGATTTGCACCGATCTGAATATGGGAACCCTCTACCTCATGGTCGATGGACTTGCCGATGTCATGCAATAAACCGGCACGCTTTGCCAGACGTACATCAATACCGATCTCGCCTGCCAGTAAGCCGGAGAGCTGCGCTACCTCGATAGAGTGCTTTAACGCATTCTGTCCATAACTCGTGCGGAATTTCATTCTTCCGAGCAGTCTGATCAGCTCAGGGTGAATTCCATGTACTCCCACTTCTAATGCTGCTGATTCACCTTCTTCGCGAATCATGGTCTCTACTTCTTTCTGTGCCTTTTCTACCATCTCTTCGATTCTGGCCGGATGAATACGTCCGTCCACAATCAGTTTTTCAAGTGCAATTCTTGCAACTTCTCTCCTGATTGGATCAAAGCTGGAGAGAATTACGGCCTCCGGAGTGTCATCAATGATCAGATCCACACCGGTCATGGTCTCAAGGGTACGGATGTTACGTCCCTCTCGTCCGATGATACGTCCCTTCATCTCATCGCTCGGGAGCTGCACTACAGAAATAGTGGTCTCTGCAACGTGATCAGCTGCACAGCGCTGAATCGCATTTGCCACATATTCCTTTGCTTTTTTGGATGCTTCTTCTTTTGCTCGACTCTCCAGTTCCTTGTAGAGTCTTGCGGTTTCACCTTTTACTTCGTCTTCAACAGTTTTTAACAGATAGTCCTTTGCTTGTTCGGAGGTTAAGCCTGAGATTCGTTCCAGTTCCTGCACCTTTTTTTCATGAATGTGTTCGATCTCTTCGCTCTTCTTTTTCAGCGCATCTTCCCTTGCGGAAAGGTTTGACTCACGCTTCTCGAGTGCGTCAGACTTTTTCTCGACTGACTCCTCTTTTGCAAGCACACGACGCTCATACTTCTGCAATTCTGCTCTACGATCTTTTGTTTCACGATCGAGTTCATTCTTGCGAATCATGGACTCTTCTTTTGCTTCCAAAAGGGCCTCTCGTTTCTTCGTCTCTGCGGTCTTTAATGCATCATCTATTATATCTCTGGCTTTTTCTTCCGCACTTCCGATCGTCTTTTCTGAGACATTTTTACGATAGGCGGTAGCGGCAAACCAGCTAATAACTGCTGCAAGCAGAGCGACCACGACACAGACACCAATGGTCATCGCATTCACAGGAGCACCTCCTTATTAAGTTTTCAGCACCACAGACAACTCTGTGATTACATTACAATGAATAATTTTATATGTAATTTACATATCTGTCAAGAAAAACCGTGGCTGCAAACCGACTTTCACCATCGTCAAAATCCGGATCCCGGCCGCCTAATTTTCTTCTATCCGCAGTGCTTCCGCGATGGAATCAAAGCGAAAACCCTTTCTCATCAGGAATGCATAAAACCTCTGCTTTTCCTTCAGATCCGCAGTCGCAGGATCATAGCGGCGTTTTCTCATCCATTCGCGGATCAGCGCTGCCTCATCCGCCGGTGTCACATCTGCCTCAGCCTCCTGGATCTGCTCTCTCGAGATCCCTTTCTGCATCAGCTCCTGTGCGATCACACGCCTGCTCTTTCTCTTCTGCATACACTCGATATATCTTCTTGCATAGCGGTCATCATCCACATAGTGGAAGGATTTCACATAATTGATCGCCTCGTCGATCATATCCTCGGTATACTCTGTCTTGCCGTTGCGCAGCTTGTCCCGCAGCTGCTTCTCTGTGTAATCCCGCTTTTCCAGCAGATGCATGCAGCGCAGCTTTGCTCTCTTATATAAATCCTGTTCCATAACTTCTATCCGTCAGCTGCACAGCCTCATCTTACTCTTCGTCAAACAGATCTTCCGCTTCCGGTACTTCCTCCACCGGAGCAGCTCCCTGCAGTCCGTAGTAAGCACGCACTTTTGCCTCGACCTCGCTCATCACATCCGGATGCTCGCTGAGGTAGTTCTTCGCATTCTCGCGTCCCTGACCGATCTTTCCTTCATTATAAGCATACCATGCACCGCTCTTGTTGATGATGCCGACATTCGCAGCAAGATCCAGGATATCTCCCTCTCTGGAGATGCCCTTGCCGAACATGATATCAAACTCTGCCTCCTTGAACGGCGGAGCGATCTTATTCTTCACGATCTTCACTCTGGTGTGGTTACCGATCATCTCGCCTGCCTGCTTGAGGGTCTCTGTTCTGCGCACATCCATACGGATCGAGGAATAGAATTTCAGCGCACGTCCGCCGGTCGTAGTCTCCGGATTACCGAACATGACACCGATCTTCTCACGCAGCTGGTTGATAAAGATTACGACGCAGTTTGATCTGCTGATCGCTGCGGTAAGCTTACGCAGCGCCTGAGACATCAGACGTGCCTGCAGTCCCATATGAGACTCACCCATATCGCCGTCGATCTCAGCCTTCGGAACCAGTGCTGCAACAGAGTCCACGATAATGATATCCACTGCACCTGAGCGCACCAGAGTCTCTGTGATCTCCATCGCCTGCTCACCATTATCCGGCTGTGAGATATAGAGGTCATCGATATCTACTCCGATGTTTTTTGCATAGACTGGATCCAGTGCATGCTCGGCATCGATAAAGCCTGCAACACCGCCTCTCTTCTGCGCCTCAGCAACCATGTGCAGGGCAACGGTCGTCTTACCGCTCGACTCCGGGCCGTAGATCTCAACGATTCTTCCCTTCGGAATACCGCCCAGTCCGAGCGCAATATCCAGACTCAGAGAACCTGTCGGGATCGTCTCGACATTCATATTGCTTCCGGAATCACCGAGCTTCATCACGGAACCTTTACCAAACTGTTTTTCTATCTGTGAAAGAGCTGCCTCCAGCGCTTTCTGTTTATTTTCATCTCTCATCATTTTGTCTGCTACTCAAAATATGAACAAATATCCACATCGAGATTTTTCCTGTTTCGTCCTGCATGCTTTTGTGCCGGTTTCCCGCTCACTACTCACAAGTTCTACTGCAGTCCACAGACGTCAATTCCCGACTAGCCATCGGTACATAATGCAGCCTCACACGGCTGCTGTATATTCTTCTGCATCTCTCAAATTTCTGCTGGCATTGAGATCTCTGTCGGCTCTGTATCCGCATTGCGGACATATATATATGCGTTCTGTAAGCTTTAAGTCCTTTTTTATTGTGCCACATCCATTGCATTTTCTGCTTGATGGATTCCAGCGGCTGACCACACGCAGTTCTATGCCGTTTTGCTTACACTTTGCAGACAGTTTTTCTCTCGTCTCATACAGCTTTTGCGAGGCAATCGCCTTTGAGAGATGTCTGTTTTTCATCATCCCTGATACATTCAGATCTTCCAGTGTGATGTAAGATGGTTTGGTTTTCACTACCTTACTGATGCACTTGTTCACATAATCGGATCTGATATTATCCAGTCTCTGATGCAGTTTCTGTACCTTAGCTTTTTGTTTCTGGATATTCTGTCTGGTAGCTTCTCCTTTCTTTTTACCTGCTTCGCGCTTTTTCAGGCTCTCGTATTTTCTCGAGAGACTACGCTGTTCACGTTTTAACTGCTTTTCCAATTTCCTGATTTGTTCAGTCTTATTTATGTTTCCAAAGACGGTTTCATCACTGACAATCATATATTCTTTTATGCCAAGATCTATACCCACACCGGGACCTGTCATTTTTTCAGCAGGCATGTCAGGCTCCTGAACCAGTACGGATACATAGTATCTCCCTGCTTTCATGGATACTGTCCCACTTTTTATGATATAGTTTTCGCTGTCTGTCGGAAGGTATCCCTTTTCTTTCAGGCGTACCCATCCCAGGGTAGGAATGCGTATGCGGTGCCGGTCGCATCTGATGACAGCCTTTGCGTCCGTCTTAACAAAGTACATCTTGACATCTGACCTGGATTTCTTCTTGAAGTTCGGGAAGGCCGCCCTGCCGGCAAAGAAGTTTTTATAAGCTCGATCTGCATTCATAATGCTCTGCTTTACCGCTTTGGAGCTGACTTCTTTGATCCATGCTTTGTCTGGATTTTCGGACATATAACTGTGATTCAGCCATTTGGCAAATGTCATGCCTGAGATATATTTCCCCTTCTGCTCATATGCGTGCCGGTTCGTATCCAGAAAGAGATTATACACATACCGGCATGTTCCAATAGTCTTATGGATCAGTATCTTCTGCTCCGGAATGGGAGCTATCTCTGTTTTGTAACTCCTCAGCAATCTCCTCATCCTTTCTGATCCTGTTCTTATACTTTCTTAACCCATACAGCCTGCAGCTAAAAACATGTAGGATGGATATCATATCCTGTACAAGTTCTTCATTTGGTGACAGTGCCGTATTATTGACAATCATAATCTGCGTACCCCATTTCTGGCAGAAGCGTTCAAACCATTCAAAACCGAACCGTACAAAACGGTCTTTATCCGTAATCACTATGGTTTTGACCTTCTCATCCATAACAGCATTCAATAGATCATTCCATTTCTTACGATTATAGTTTAATCCACTTCCATAATCTTCGATGCACTGATTAACAATCATCCCTCTGGCATCCTCTTATTTTTGAATGTCCTTGAACTGCAGGTACTGATAATATGTATAATAACGTCGATCTGTGGAAGAGCGATTTGCTTTTAATATACCTTCTCTATCCCACCTCTGAAGAGTTTTTACTGACACACCCAGTAATTCAGCGATATCCTTCGGTTTGTAATAGGTGACATTCGATGTGTTCATAGCTATACCCTCCATATCTGTAAACACATTTCATCACATTTATTACTTTTTCGCAATATTTTTGATTGCTCAACATCCCTCCTCATTTCAACGAACTAATGTTCGTTTTTATATTAAGCTATAACTTTGCATTTGTCAATGAATTTTCTGTTTTCATCATAAATTATGAGAGCTGTTTTGTCAATATTTTGT
>JAUNAF010000110.1 GCA_030527715.1 Eubacteriales bacterium | reverse complement strand
AGAAAGCAAACAACCAGTTGGGAATTATCAGAAGACTTCGGGGACAAGATCCGGAAAATCATCAAAAGAAGATCAGGAAGATTTTTGGATTGACAATTTGTCTGAAAAATGATATTTTAGACCTACGTAAAAAAGACAAATGCTGGGAAGAGGAATAGTACTCGATTCTTTGGTTTCAGAAAGCTGCCGGTCGATGCGAGGCAGTCGAGGAGATTGGAGGAACTCGCCTCGGAGCTGCTGCCCGAAATTACTGCAGAAGCTGCAGAAGAGTAGACGCAGACGGAACCCCGACCGTTATCCGGGTACGATATAAGGTCCCATGCTGCAAGACAGTTGTATGAAGGGGGATCCGTATCGGAAGAGCGTATGAAGTAATTCATGAAACAGAGTGGTACCGCGTGGGATGATCAGATCTCTCGTCTCTGGCAGTTTAATCTGCTGAAGACGAGAGATTTTTTTCATGACCATAGAATGTTCGCGGAACGTGCATTCTATGGTTGCGCGAGCAGCGATGAGAATGCTGTGCATGCAAAGCAAAGGACAAAGGAGACAGATTATGAAGAACGTAAACAAGTACACTAGACAGTATTTTATGCCGCCTGTAGAGTGCATGGACTGGGCAGGAAAAGATTATATTGATAAGGCACCGATCTGGTGCAGCGTAGACCTGCGCGATGGAAACCAGGCTCTGATCGTTCCGATGACCCTGGATCAGAAAATTGAATTCTTCAAACTGCTTGTAAAAGTAGGATTTAAGGAGATCGAGGTAGGATTCCCGGCTGCCTCTGAGACAGAGTATCAGTTCCTGCGTGCACTGATCGAGAAGAATCTGATTCCGGATGATGTGACGATCCAGGTTCTGACACAGGCCCGTGAGCATATCATTAAGAAAACCTTTGAGGCACTTGAGGGAGCAAAGCAGGCAGTGGTGCATGTGTACAACTCCACTTCACTCGCACAGAGAGAGCAGGTTTTCCACAGATCCAAAGAAGAGATCAAGCAGATCGCAGTCGACGGTGCAGCACTGCTGAAAAAGCTGGCAGATGAGACTGAGGGAAATTTCTCCTTCGAGTACAGCCCGGAGAGCTTTACCGGAACAGAGCCGGAGTATGCACTGGAAGTATGTAATGCAGTGCTGGATGTATGGCAGCCTACCGGAGACAAGAAAGTGATCATTAACCTTCCGAGTACCGTGCAGCATTCCATGCCGCATGTATATGCTCAGCAGGTAGAATATATGAGCAAGAATATGAAGTATCGTGAGAATGTCATTCTCTCCCTGCACCCGCACAACGACCGCGGCAGCGGAGTCAGTGATGCAGAGCTGGGAATTCTGGCAGGTGCTGATCGTATCGAGGGAACCCTGTTCGGAAACGGTGAGCGTACCGGTAACGTGGATATCGTAACTCTCGCAATGAATATGTACTCTCAGGGTGTGGATCCGGAACTTGACTTTACGGATATGCTGGATATCTGTGAGCAGTATGAGAAATATACCGGAATGAAGATCGACATGAGAAGTCCGTACAGCGGAGCGCTGGTATTTGCAGCATTCTCAGGATCTCATCAGGATGCGATCGCCAAGGGTATGAAGTATCGTGATGCGGAGGAGAGAGAGCACTGGACCGTGCCGTATCTGCCGATCGATCCGACTGATATCGGAAGACATTACGAGGCAGACGTGATCCGCATCAACAGCCAGTCCGGCAAGGGCGGTGTCGGCTATATTCTGGAGCAGTACTATGGACTTAATCTGCCGGCTAAGATGCGTGAGGCAATGGGATATGCCACAAAGGCAGTTTCCGACGAGAAACACAAAGAGCTGCTTCCGGATGAGATCTTCGAGCTGTTCAAGAGCAGATATGAGGATCGTACCGCTCCGTTCAATATCGATGAGGTACACTTCAAACAGCATAACGGAATTATTGCAGAAGTGACGGTTGATTATGAGGGCGAGAAGAAGGTTGCAGTGGCATCCGGTAACGGTCGTCTGAATGCAGTCAGCAATGCACTGAAGAAACAGTTCCGACTGGATTACGAACTGGTGGTATATCAGGAGCACGCACTGGAAGCAAGCTCAAGCTCCCGCGCGATCGCCTATGTAGGTATCAAAAACAAGGAAAATCAGCTGTTCTGGGGAGCAGGACTTGACCAGGATATTATCCGTGCATCCATCAATGCACTGTTCACCGCGATCAATAATATGATGCTCGATATCAGATAAACAAAGCCGCAATAGCTGTTCCGTCTTGGTAGTTTTACACGTAAATTAAATAAAGATTTTCCATATATTTCATAAGTTAAAATAAATATTACGGAAATGTTACAGTTTTCTTGACATTATTTAAAAAATGAAATATAATGGAACCTGCGTGGGAGTATAAAAAACTAGCAAGGAAGGAACAAGGAAACAGCAGATGGAAGTGTTTCAGACGCTTCTTGACGTAATGTGTAAGACTGCATCACGCTTTGCTGACGGATTTCGTCGGAAAAAATCGAGACATTCGGCTATGCTAATGATTACCGTCATGCTGATCATCACAGCTCTGTGCGCCTTTGACTTAGGTGGGGAAAGCAGAAATCTGTTTCGGTATGACACACAGAATAAGGGAACAGCCGGTGCTTTTAGCGCTGAGGTTCAGGCTGCGGAAACTCCTGTACAGGAGGAACTGTACGCAGGACTGCAGGGAGTAATTGCGAGTGCTGTGACTATGAGAGAGTATTCAGAAGCGGCGTCGATCATCGAGACAGCCGGAGCAAACGAAGAGGTTCTGGTGGGGGCATCCCATGTGAGCAGATCCGAGAGTTTGCGAAAGGCGATGACGGAAGGAACCAGATCTGCCGGAAACGTAGTTTCCAGTGCAAGAGCACTGATCAGACAGAATCAGATGGCGTCAAGCGAATACTACACGCTCCTTCAGATTGTGGAAGCAGAGGCAACAGGAGAAGATCTGAAAGGAAAAATGCTGATCGCAAACGTTATTCTGAATCGTGTGAAGGATGACAGATTCCCGAATACGATCGAAGAGGTTGTCTGGCAGACGGAAGGAGGTTCTGCACAGTTTCAGCCAACGATCGACGGAAGAATTTATTCCGTTGAAGTGACAGATGAGACGATTCAGGCAGTAGACAGGGTACTTGCAGGGGAGGATGAATCCCGCGGAGCACTGTTCTTCATGGCCAGATCTGCATCAGAGTCTGTCAGTGTCGGCTGGTTTGATACGAACCTGACACCGTTGTTTAAGCATGGCGGTCACGAGTATTATACATTATCGTAAGAAGCAATCTTCATGAGAAAAGGGCGGCGTAATGCTGCCCTTTCTCATGTTTAAGGCGAACCTCGCAGCAGGTTGTCTGCCTGTCAGCTGATTGCCATCTTGCGCAGATATGGCGGATATGCTATGATAACAGGGTTAGAAACCGAAAACTGAAGGTAATTACGGAAAGAAAAAGGACGGTTAAAATATGGAATTGTTATATAACAGCACCAGAGATGCAAAAGTAGCGGTAACTGCTTCACAGGCGATTCTGAAAGGACTGGCTGGGGACGGCGGACTTTTTATCCCGGAGAGAATTCCGAAGCTTGATGTGAGCATGGAGGCACTCGGCGCCATGTCTTACCAGGAGACAGCTTATGAGGTTATGAAGCTGTTTCTGACAGATTTTACTGAGGAAGAGCTGAAGCACTGCATTCAGAGTGCATATGATGAAAAATTTGATACAGAAGAGATCGCTCCGATCCGCGAGGCAGACGGTGCATACTATCTGGAGCTGTTCCACGGCGCAACGATCGCGTTCAAGGATATGGCACTTTCCATTCTCCCGCACCTGCTGACGACTTCAGCAAAGAAGAACCAGGTGAAGAATGAGATCGTCATTCTGACAGCGACTTCCGGAGATACCGGAAAGGCAGCACTGGCAGGATTTGCAGATGTTCCTGGTACAAAGATCATTGTCTTCTATCCGAAGAACGGTGTCAGCCCGATCCAGGAGAAGCAGATGGTGACCCAGAAAGGTGACAACACCTTTGTAGTTGGAATCCACGGAAACTTCGATGATGCACAGACAGGTGTAAAGAAGATCTTCGGAGATACCGCACTTGCAGAAGAGATGAATGCCGCTGGCTTCCAGTTCTCCTCCGCAAACTCCATCAATATCGGACGTCTGGTTCCGCAGGTGGTATATTATGTATATGCATATGCAAAAATGCTTGCCAAGGGCATCCTTTCTGAGGGTGAGACTTTAAATGTTACGGTTCCGACAGGTAACTTCGGAAACATTCTGGCAGCTTATTTTGCAAAACAGATGGGAGTTCCGCTCGGAAAGCTGATCTGTGCTTCCAACGACAATAAGGTACTCTTTGATTTCTTTGAGACCGGTGTATATGACAGAAACCGTGAGTTCCTGCTGACCACCTCTCCGTCCATGGATATTCTGATCTCCAGCAACCTGGAGCGCCTGATCTATCTGATCGCAGGCAGCGACGCCGAGAAGAATGTTCAGCTGATGAAATCTCTGAATACTGAGGGCAGATATGAGATCACTGATGAAATGAGAGCAAAACTCAATGATTTTGCGGGCGGATTTGCAACTGAGGCAGAGGTAGCTGCAGAGATTCACGAGGTGTACGAGAAGACCGGATATGTTCTGGATACACATACCGCGGTAGCTTCCAAGGTCAGCCGCGACTACAGAAAGAACAGCGGAGATGATGCAAAGATCGTGATCGCATCTACAGCTAGTCCGTACAAGTTTACCAGAAGCGTCATGAATGCGATCGACAGCAAGTACGATGCAATGGGTGATTTCGAGCTGGTGGATGAGCTGTCAAAGATCGCCAAGACAGCAGTGCCGAATGCAATCGAGGAGATCCGTACCGCACCGGTTCGTCATGACACAGTGGTTGAGAAGGATGAGATGAAGGCCATTGTGAAAAAATTTCTTGGGTTAGCCTAAAAGCAGGCGAAGGGGGAAAAACAAATGGATTCCATGTATTCAATACTTGATATCCTGGTCTGTGTCTGCGGACTGTATGTACTGTATACCTGGTATATGATGAAGTTTCAGGGAGAGATCAAGGAAATGATCCTCATCCCGAAGGATGTCCAGGTCAAAAAATGTAAGGATAAGGCAGGCTATATTGCCTTTATTTCAAACAAACTTTTGATCTATGGAATCGCAGTGCTCGTCTGCGGAGTGGTAGGAATCGTTCAGGATACCATGGGACTTCCGCTGGCAGTGTATATCGTAGTGATGGCAGCCTTCCTGGCAGTCACCGTCTGGTTTTCACTGCAGGCAAAAAAGGGAATCGCAGATTTCTGGCCGAAAAAATAACAGAATAGGAACTTTTAAAGTAGTTCTTTAACAGGGAAGATGGGTGATTTGAGCTTTTGAATTGCCCATCTTCTAATTATATAGAGAATATTAGTCGCCGATTGTAAAATGAAGTTGCACACTTGATAAAAAAACGATCCATAGGATTC
>JAUNAF010000109.1 GCA_030527715.1 Eubacteriales bacterium | reverse complement strand
TGCCCCTTTGGAGGGGCAAAATCAAACCACCAGTTGAACTGGTGGTTGATGACTAAGACGGTGCTGCATAAGAATAAGGACAGAAGATAAGAGGTAGAACATGGAAAATGAGATGCTGACCCTGGAGCGATTTGAGGAGGCTTCCGAGATCGTAAAAAAAGTGACACAGGAGACGAAGCTGATCTACAGTAAGTATTTCAGCGACCAGACGGGAAACCGTGTCTATATCAAGCCGGAGAACATGCAGGTGACCGGTGCGTATAAGATCCGCGGAGCTTACTATAAGATCTCCACTCTGACAGAGGAGGAGCGTGCAAAGGGACTGATCACTGCATCTGCGGGAAATCATGCACAGGGTGTGGCATATGCAGCGAAGGAAGCCGGCGCAAAGGCAGTGATCGTCATGCCGGTGACTACTCCGCTGATCAAGGTAAACCGTACAAAGAGCTATGGCGCAGAAGTGATCCTTCATGGAGATGTCTATGATGAGGCATGTGAGTATGCTTATCAGCTCGCCGAGGAGCATGGCTACACCTTCATTCATCCGTTTGACGATCTGGGCGTTGCGACCGGTCAGGGAACGATCGCCATGGAGATCGTCAAAGAGCTGCCTCTGGTAGATTATATTCTCGTTCCGATCGGAGGCGGCGGACTTGCGACAGGTGTATCCACACTGGCAAAGATGCTGAATCCGAACATCAAGGTGATCGGTGTGGAGCCGGCTGGCGCAAACTGCATGCAGGAGTCCTTTAAGGCCGGAGAGGTAGTGACCCTTCCGTCCGTGAATACGATCGCAGACGGTACAGCGGTAAAGACCCCGGGACACCAGATTTTCCCGTATATTCAGAAGTATCTGGATGATATCATCACGATCTCCGATGACGAGCTGATCGTAGCGTTCCTGGATATGGTGGAGAACCACAAGATGGTCGTTGAGAACTCCGGTCTGCTCACCATCGCTGCGTTAAAGCATATGGATGTGAAGAAGAAAAAAATCGTCTCCATCTTAAGCGGCGGAAATATGGATGTGATCACGATGTCCTCCGTAGTACAGCACGGATTGATTCAGAGAGACCGTATCTTCACCGTATCAGTACTGCTTCCGGATATGCCGGGACAGCTGGTGAAGGTCTCCACGATCGTTGCTCAGATGCAGGGCAATGTCATCAAACTGGATCATAACCAGTTTATCAGCACAAACCGCAGCAAAACGGTGGAGCTGAAGATCACGATGGAAGCCTTCGGAACCGAGCATAAGAATGAGATCGTCAAAGCGCTGGAGGAGGCCGGATACAAGCCGCGCGTCATCCAGACAAATCTGTAAGATCCGCGGGATCTGCAGCAGAAAAGAGCAGTGATACCGTCTGAAAAGATGTCAAGAAAAAATACTTGACACACACCACTTTATCGTGTAAGATAGCGAAGGTGATGGAAATGGAAAAAATAGTAGAACAGACACTGTTATTTGATTTTTACGGTGAACTGCTGACTGAGCATCAGAGAAAAGTTTATCAGGATGTTGTCTTTGATGACTGCTCTTATGCGGAAGTTGCAGAGCAGTATCACATCAGCCGTCAGGGAGTACATGATCTTATGAAGAGATGCAATCACACCCTGGAGGATTATGAGAAAAAGCTGCATCTGGTTGAAAAGTTTCTCTCCATCCGGGAAAAGGTGGAACAGATTCATCTGCTGGCACAGGAACACCCCAGGATTTTAGAGATTTCCAATGAAATTTTAGAGGAGTTGTAAGTATGGCATTTGAAAGCCTTTCCGATAAGTTACAAAATGTGTTCAAAAACCTCAGAGGCAAGGGCAAGCTCAGCGAGGCTGACGTAAAGACAGCACTTAAAGAGGTAAAGATGGCTCTTCTGGAGGCGGACGTAAGCTTTAAGGTCGTAAAGCAGTTTATCAAGTCCGTACAGGAAAGAGCAGTCGGCGCAGAGGTTATGAACGGACTGAATCCGGGACAGATGGTGATCAAGATCGTTAATGAAGAACTGATCAGTCTGATGGGTTCAGAGATGACAGAGATCGCGCTGAAGCCCGGCGGAGAGATCACAGTCATCATGATGGTCGGTCTGCAGGGTGCAGGTAAGACGACAACGACAGCCAAGATCGCGGCGAAGTTGAAGTCCAAAGGAAGAGTTCCCCTGTTGACAGCCTGCGATGTATATCGTCCGGCAGCGATTCAGCAGCTTCAGATCAACGGCGAAAGAGTCGGTGTGGAAGTATTCTCCATGGGAGATAAGCAGAATCCGGTGAATATCGCAAAGGCAGCGATCGAGCATGCAAAAGCCCACAACATGAATGTGGTGATTCTGGATACGGCGGGACGTCTTCATGTCGATGAGGACATGATGAACGAGCTGGTACAGATCAAAGAAGCAGTCAATGTGGATCAGACGATCCTGGTGGTAGATGCCATGACCGGTCAGGATGCGGTGAATGTCTCAGAGAGGTTCAACGACAAGATCGGTATCGACGGTGTCATCCTCACAAAGCTCGACGGCGACAGCCGCGGCGGTGCTGCACTTTCGATCAAGGCCACCTGCGGAAAGCCGATTCTCTACGCTGGTATGGGTGAGAAGCTCTCAGATCTGGAACCGTTTTATCCGGATCGTATGGCATCCCGTATTCTCGGCATGGGTGATGTGATGACCCTGATCGAGAAGGCACAGGCAAATGTGGATGAAGCCAAGGCCAAAGAGATGGAACAGAAGCTGAAAAAAGCAACCTTCGGCTTCGATGACTATCTGGAAAGCATGCAGCAGATGAAAAATATGGGTGGTATCTCAAGCATCCTGAGCATGATGCCCGGCATGGGCGGAAGCAAGATGAAGGAGATCGAAGGCATGATCGATGAGAAGGCGCTTGCCAGAACAGAAGCGATCATACTTTCCATGACACCGCAGGAGCGCTCCAATCCGGAGATCCTGAATCCATCCAGAAAAAAGCGTATCGCAGCAGGCAGTGGTGTGGATATCAACGAAGTAAACCGTCTGGTAAAGCAGTTTGAACAGTCCAGGAAGATGATGAAGCAGCTTCCGGGAATGATGGGGCAGATGGGTAAGAGAGGAAGATTCAAGCTTCCGTTTTAAGAATGGTGATAAAAGCGGCGGTCACAGGCTGGCTTCCCTTTTCACATAAATGGATAGAAATTCAAGGAGGTGAAATTACAATGGCAGTAAAGATCAGATTAAGAAGAATGGGACAGAAGAAGGCTCCTATCTATAGAATCGTTGTAGCAGATTCCCGTTCCCCGAGAGACGGAAAGTGCATCGAGGAGATCGGTACTTACAATCCGAACACAGAGCCGAGCGAGTTCAAGGTAAACGAAGAGCTGGCTAAGAAATGGCTTGCAAACGGTGCTCAGCCGACAGAGGTTGTAGGAAAGCTTTTCAAGTTAGCCGGCATCGAGAAATAGAATAGAGGTGACGGTGATGAAGGAATTAGTAGAGGTAATTGCAAAATCTCTCGTAGATCATCCGGAAGAGGTCACAGTGACCGAAAAGGATAATGGAAAATCCATCGTTGTCGAGCTGAAGGTGGCTCAGTCTGATATGGGCAAGGTCATCGGAAAACAGGGTCGAATCGCGAAAGCGATCCGCTCTGTGGTCAAGGCCGCAGCATCTAAAACAGATAAAAAGGTCATTGTAGACATAAAGTAACGAAAAGAAGGGCTGGGATCAGCCCTTTTGTCATATCACGAAATAAGAAAAAGACAGGAGTATACATGGAACAATTTTTACAGGTAGGTATTATTTCATCCACCCATGGCGTGCACGGGGAGGTAAAGGTCTATCCGACAACGGACGATCCCCGCAGATTTAAAAAGCTGAAGACTGTGATCGCTGAGGGGCAGGGACGCCGCGCAGCGGAGACGCTTACGATTGAACAGGTACGCTTCTTTAAAAATATGGTAATCTTAAAGTTCAAGGAGATCACAACACCGGAGGATGCATTGAAGTACAAAAACGTGCCGCTGCTCGTGCCGCGCAAGGATGCGGTAAAGCTTGCACCGGGAGAGTATTTCATCTGCGATCTGATCGGCCTTGAGGTGACTGAGGACACCGGAAGATACCTTGGAAAACTGACGGAGGTGCTGCAGACAGGTGCGAACGATGTCTATGTCATCTCCATGGAAAATGAAAAAGAACTCTTGATACCGAATATCAAAGAATGTATATTAGAAGTATCTTTAGAAGATAATACTATGAAGGTACATCTGCTGGAGGGACTTCTGTGAAATTTCATGTAATGACGCTGTTCCCTGAGATGATCGAACAGGGAATGAATACAAGTATCACGGGCCGCGCTATGGCGAAGGGACTTCTGTCTCTTGATACCGTGAATATCCGTGATTACGCGGGAAACAAGCATGGAAAGGTGGACGATTATCCATACGGCGGCGGCGCAGGTATGGTAATGCAGGCAGAGCCGGTGTTCGCAGCACATCAGGCGATCACGGAAAAAGCCGGTCATCCGATCCGCACGATCTATCTGACCCCGCAGGGTGAAACTTTTCATCAGAAGATGGCAGAGGAACTGGCAGAGGAAGAGGAGCTGATTTTTCTCTGCGGCCACTACGAAGGAATCGACGAGCGTGTGCTCGAGGCAGTTGTGACAGATTATGTGTCCATAGGGGATTATGTCCTCACCGGAGGAGAGCTTCCGGCGATGGTCATGATGGATACGATCTCACGTCTGGTTTCCGGCGTGCTCAACAATGAGACTTCTGCCCAGAGTGAATCTTTTCAGGATTCACTGCTCGAATATCCGCAGTACAGCCGCCCTGAGATCTGGAGAGATAAGGCCGTACCGCCGGTACTTATGTCCGGACATCATGCAAACATCGAAAAATGGAGAAGAGAACAGTCCATCCTCCGCACAGCATTGAGAAGGCCGGATCTGCTGGATAAGGCAGAGCTGACCGAAAAAGAAAAGAGACTGCTGAAGGAGCAGCTGCAGGCTGCCGGAAAGGAGTAACGTATGTTTGAAGAACTCGAAAAAACTCTTAATGAACTTAGTCAGGCACTGATCAAGGCATCCGGTGATATCGGACAGAATGTCATCCGCAAGACCGGAGAAACCGCTGAGATCGTCAGCAAACGCACCAAGATACTAAGCAGAAAGAAACGCATCGATGATGAGCTTCTTGTACTCGGCAGAGCTTTCTACGAGGCGCACAAGGCAGATCCGCAGGAGTTTTCCGTACAGATCTCCGCGATCAACGAGCTGCATGCAGAGATCGATGCACTTGAGGAAGAGCTTGCCGCTTTAAAGGCAAAGCAGGAAGCTGACAAGCAGGAGAAAAAGGAAAAGAAGACCGACTTTGACGAAGATATCTTCGAGGATGAAGAGACTCCGGATGAAGAGACTTCGGAAGAGGAGAACCCAGAAGAAGAGACTTCTGAGACAGATGCTTCTGCAGAAGAGGCTCCGGCAGAAGATACAGCAGAAACTGTAGAATCTGAAGAGCCTG
>JAUNAF010000032.1 GCA_030527715.1 Eubacteriales bacterium | reverse complement strand
ACAGGTGTGGTGTGGAGCAAAAGTGTGCAACTTGTTATTGCAATTTTGGAAATATAAAAATATAAAGGAGAAGCAAATGATTAAGATGAACAGTATGAAAAAGAAGTTACTGGCACTGGGCCTGACTGCAGTGATGGCTCTGGGAATGGGAAGCATGACACAGGCAGTGGATGTTGATGTGCCGGATGTAGTTGTCGATCAGGATAGTGTTACGATTACAAAAGAGTATAATCTGGTTGGTGAAGGCTCTAGCCCGGAGGAAACTTTCAAACTTACCAGTGATGCCGGAACAGTAAAAGATGGAGATGCAACAACAGTACCGGCGATTACTATTTCTGACCTTCATTTTGATAAAGGGGCTGCTACTGCAGATGGCAAAAAAGGCAAGTTTACCGTAACTCTGCCGACATATACACAGACTGGTGTGTATGAGTATACTCTTAAGGAGAAAGATGGCGAGACCGCAGGTGTTACCTACCGTGCAGATTCCATGAAGCTGGTAGTTACCGTAGTCAATGATGACAATGGACTGGCTCGTATCGCAGCAGTTCATACAGAAAAAGAGGATGGAACCAAATCAGATACTTTCACAGAGAACACCTACACTGCAAACAGTCTGAGTGTATCTAAGAAAGTAACCGGTAACCTGGGTGACAAGAACAAAGAGTTTAGCTTTACAGTTACTTTCGAAGGTCCGGCAGACAAGACCTGGTATGATGAGATCACCGTGGCTGATGGAAGCACAGCAACATATAACAACGCTACACATACAGCAACCTTTACCCTGAAAGACGGTGCTACCGCAACTTTTGACAATATTCCGGCAGGTGTAACCTACACTGTAGTCGAGGATGACTACAAAGCTAAAGGCTACACAACAACATATGACGGCAAGGAAACCGGCACAATGGGTGCTGAAGCAATTAAAACCACTGTAACCAACAACAAGGAGAAAGATGTTGACACCGGTATCTATCTGGATAACCTTCCATATATCCTGATGCTGGCTGTAGTTGTTATCGCAGCAGCTGCATTCGTTATTTCCAGAAAGCGCAGAGTTGAGCTGTAATAGCGAGATCTGAGAACAGATGAGAATCCTGATCATCCGGGGCAGAGGAACTGCTTCTGACCTGCACAAACCGTCCGGCTGTCCCCAGTGACAGCCGGAGGAAGGATTCTGAAGTTAGGAATGTTTTAGATGGCAAAACGTACATTAGATTTTTTGAATGGACTGCTGTCCCTGTTTGTGGCAGTCATAGTGCTTACATTTGGAGCATACTCAGTATATGCACTCTGGGACAACAATCGGATCTATACGGCGGTGGACGATGTACAGTCGGCGCTGCTGAAGCTGAAGCCGAGTGCGGATGCGGAAGAGTCGGGAGCCTCCTTTGAGGAGCTGCTGGCGATCAACAAGGATGTCTGCGGCTGGGTGACGCTGGATAATACAGCGATCGATTACCCGATCCTGCAGGGAGAAAATATCCTTACTTATATCAACACAGATGTCTACGGAAAATTTGCTCTGGCGGGCAGTATCTTCCTGGACACAGACAATGACAGAACTTTTCATGATGCGTATTCTCTGATCTACGGACACCATATGGACCAGCACAAGATGTTCGGTGACCTGGATCTGTACAAGGAAAAGAAGTTTTTCGACGAGAATACGACCGGCATGCTGATCCTTCCGGATCGCAGCTATGAGCTTGAAATATTTGCCTGTCTGCTCATTGAATCATCGGAGGACGCGATCTTCGGTGTGGAGCAGTGGCTGACAGATATAGAGGGGCTTCTGGAGTTTTCAGAGAAGGAAGCTCTTCACCAGCATCAGGAGACCGTGGACCTGCTGAGAAAGGATGAGAAACCGCAGGTTCTGGCACTTTCCACATGTGCCACGGAGTTTACGGATGCACGTACTATTGTTTTGGCAAGAATGGTGCCGTACAAGGCGGAGAGTGCCGGAGCGGCAGACATTTCGGAGGAATAGGATGAAGAAGTTAAGAGGAATCATAGGTGGAACGCTCCTGCTGATGATCAGCGTGATGCTGTCATTTGCAGTGCAGGCCTCCTCTCTTACCGTGGAGGTGCCGGTGAGTGTGACTGTGGACGGAGCAGCGCCGGCGACGCCGGAAGCGTATCAGATCAGTCTGCAGGCGCAGGACACCTCCAATCCGATGCCCGAGGGGGCTGTGGAGGGACGGTATCAGACAGAGATCGTCGGTGCGGGTGCAGCAAGACTGTCCATGACCTTTGATCGTGCAGGGGAATATGCTTACACGGTTTCTCAGATCGCAGGAAGTGCCGCAAATGCAGTCTATGACGAGAAAGTCTATACTCTGATGGTGACGATTACTACACCGGAGAACGGCGAGGGACTGGAGTCGACCGTAGCACTGCATCCGGGAGCGGAAGCCGTGAAGTCAGACGCTGTCTACTTCAAGAATTACTATAAGACTTCAGAAGTATCCATGGTAAAGGTGCTGCTGAATAAAGGTTCCGGAAAAGACGGGGCTTTCAGAGAAGGCGAGATCGTCCGCTTCGCTGTTACCGTTACTAACAACGGTGAGACCGATGTGACGAATGTGACCGTGACTGAACAACTGAAAGATGCATTCTTCAGTGAGGAGGAAGGCATCACACTGAATGAGACAAAAGATCAGGCAGTGATCGCGGTACTTGCAAAGGGCGAGAGCGCAGTGCTGCAGGTTACATACACTGTGAAGGCAGCGGATGTGGAGAAGGTGAAGATCAAAAATATCGTCACCGGAGTATATCAGCCGGCGGGTCCGGATAAAGAGAAGAAGATACCGGATGCGGAGGCAGAGTTTGAGGTAGACGAGCCGGAGACTGAGCCGACGAGTGAAACTGAGACCGAGACGGAACCGCACAGCGAAACTGAGCCGGAGACAAAGCCTTCGAACAATCATCATACGCCGAAGAACGGATTCTCTCCGCTGACAGGCGACAACGCACCGATCATGATGTATACAGCAGCGCTGGCAGCAGCACTGGTGATCCTAATCATCGCAGTTGTGATCGTCAGACGCAGAAAGAACAGAAAATAATAAGAACTGAAAAAAGGGCTGATGTTCCATAGATAAGATAATCACATCTATGGAGCATCGGCTCCTTTTTTGTCAAACACATTGAAACTGAATGGACCAAAACAAGAGAGTTCCTGTCAGGTTTGGTGTGCGCCGGGAATACACCGGAATCTGCCAAATTTCGGAAATCCGATGTAAATTTTTCAAGGGGTACATCGGGATTCTGAAAAAGCGAGATTTGTAAAAAAACAGGAGCCGCTGCATTGATAGCAGTGGCTCCTGTTGCTTTTAAGAATCTTATTTCTCCTGGATCTCGAGGATGCCCATCGGACATGCCTTTGCGCAGATACCGCAGGCGATACATTTTGTGGTGACCGGTGAAGTCTCAACCTTAACCATAACGTGCATCGGGCAAACCTCTACGCACTCGCCGCAGCCGGTGCAGAGCTTTTTGTTGATCATGTAAACACCCTTCGGGTTCTGTGTGATAGCGCCTGCCGGGCAGGTTCTTGCACACTTGCCGCACTGGATACAGGTGTTCGGCTTCGGATCACCGTCTTTGTCTACAACGATGCGGATACAGGATTTGTCCGGATCAAACTCTTTGTAAAATGCGTTGGAACAAGCCTCTTCACAGGCAAGACAGGCCATACATCCCTTTTTGTCGGTAACTACCAGCTTTTTCATATCAATTTCCTCCATATTGATCTTAGATTGTTCTTGAAACTACGCTGAGCACGAAACTCATATTCTAGGAACATCATAGCCTACAACACAATATCTAGTCAATATGAACAAAAGTTATACATAACTAACGTCAAAAAGATACAATGTAACTATTCAGAGCCATGCGATTTCAGATAGATTTTGTGCTCAAGCTTGCTTGGAAGCACAAAATATTATCTGGAATCATATGGCGAGAAGCCATAACGAGGAAATGCGAAGCATTTACGAGATAGGCTCTGAATAGTTACGATATAATAGCATCAAAAAGGAAGTGCAAAGAGCCATGCGATTTCGGATAGATTTTGTGCTCAAGCTTGCTTGGAAGCACAAAATATTATCTGGAATCATATGGCGAGAAGCCATAACGAGGAAATGCGAAGCATTTACGAGATAGGCTCTGAATAGTTACGATATAATAGCATCAAAAAGGAAGTGCAAAGGATTAGTCACGGCGGAAGAGATCTCTGGTATATACTTTATCCTTCACATCATCCAGGCAGCTGTCATAACGGTTGGCAAGGATGCAGTGGCTCTGTGCCTTAAAGGCTTCCAGATCGTGGAAGACCTTTGAACCGAAGAAGGTGGATCCGTCAGGCAGGGAAGGCTCGTAGATGATGACCGTGGCTCCCTTGGCTTTGATACGCTTCATGACTCCTTGGATGGAGGACTGGCGGAAATTGTCGGAGTTGCTCTTCATGGTCAGCCGGTAGACACCGATGACGACTTCGCGCTCCATTTCCGCGGTCCACTGGTTGTCATCGCCGTAGGCATAGTAACCGGCCTTCTGCAGCACGCGGTCAGCGATGAAATCCTTGCGCGTGCGGTTACTCTCGACGATGGCACTCATCATATTCTGCGGCACCTGATCATAGTTGGCGAGCAGCTGCTTGGTATCCTTGGGCAGGCAGTAACCGCCGTAGCCGAAGGAAGGATTGTTGTAGTGACTGCCGATCCTCGGGTCAAGGCAGACACCGCGGATGATCTGCTGTGTGTCCAGTCCCTTCATCTCAGCGTAAGTGTCGAGCTCGTTAAAGTAGGAGACACGCAGAGCGAGGTAGGTATTTGCAAACAGCTTTACAGCCTCGGCCTCTGTGAATCCCATGATCAGAGTGTCGATCGGTGTCTCATCCACGAGTTCGCCCGCGGGAACCTCGGCGGCCTTATGACCCTTGATGGCACCTTCCTGCAGAAGCTCTGCGAAGGTCCGGGCCGCATCGGTCAGGCGGGGATCCTCTGTATCCGTACCGACGATGATGCGGGAAGGATAGAGGTTGTCATACAGCGCTCTGGATTCGCGGAGAAACTCCGGGCTGAACAGGATGTTGCTGCTGTGGTATTTCTCGCGGACAGCGGCGGTGAAGCCGACCGGGATCGTTGACTTGATCACCATGACGGCATCCGGATTGTTTTTCAGTACCAGTTCGATGACAGCTTCCACGGCGGAGGTGTCAAAAAAGTTCTTTTTGCTGTCGTAGTTTGTCGGTGCGGCAATGACAACGAAATCCGCCTTCTGATAGGCAGATGCCGCATCGAGCGTGGCAGTCAGATCCAGCTCGCGCGTGGAGAGATATTTTTCAATGTATTCGTCCTGGATCGGAGAGATGCGCTGATTGATCTTCTCCACCTTCTCCGGGACGATATCCACTGCGTAGACCCTGTGATGCTGGGCGAGCAGTGTTGAGATAGATAATCCGACGTAACCGGTTCCGGCTACGGCGATCGTATATTTTTTCTTCATAAGACAATACTCCTGCAAATGAATGATCGTCTCTATCATAGCACAGAAATCCGAATTCAGCTATTGAAAGGTGTATATGGGAGTGCTCGGTCCAAAGAAGTACACGAGAGCGCTCAGACCGAAGGCATATACGGGAGTGCTCAGCGGTAAAGAGACATCCATGGGACAAGATCCGGAAGGGAGGCAAAGTCTTTCTGCAGAAACTCCCGCTGTCCCTCCGGGGTCACGATCAGCAGACGGTCGGAGATGGAGAGGGCATCAGAGATATTTACTGCGAGGATGACGACTGCGATATGATGATTCAGCAGCATTTCCAGCATCTGCCAGATCAGCATACGGTGTGAGAGATCGGCACCCTTAAACGGCTGGATGCAGAATACGACGGAGGGCTTTGCCAGAAGAATGCGGGTATAGACCAGCTGGTATTTCTGGCGGCTGCTGAGTCGTTCCACGGGAAGGGAGAAGACCTCCTCACCAAGCAGCGGCGCGTATTCCCGCTGGATGCTTTTTCGGATCTTTCGATCGCGCCAGACCGAAGGGACGCGCTCTGCGAAAGAGATGCAGAGATTTTCGAGATAGGACATTCCTGGAAACAGCATGGTGTCGGTTGCATTTTCGCGGATCACGGCAATGTGCGGATTGTTCAGAAGACTGCAGCTGCTGCCGTTCATAAAGATCTCGCCGCTTTTCGGGAGACGGCTGCCGAGCAGCAGATCCTGAAAATCCTGGTAGGCGGCATCGTCTGTGATCTGCAGTGTGAGACATTCTTCCTGATAGACCTCAAAGCTCAGCGGAGACATCTGACTGCCGCAGAGCTCCTGGATGTGGAGCACTTTTTTCTCCGAATCCCGTTGATGACTTTCCAGACGGTAGCGGATCATTTTTTCATAATCCCAGGTAAAAGGGCGGACAGCGGCCGGCAGTTCCTCCGGTCTGACGATGGAGCGGAGGATCCTTCCGCTGGAGAACCACATCGTGCGCTCACAGATTTTGAGCATTTCTTCGTAATGATTTCCGATATACAGGACGGCAAATCCCTTTTTTGCATAATGGCGGAGAATGCGGTAGAGCTCATCTGCTTCCTGACGGCTGAGCAGAGTCTCGATCTCATTCAGAACCAGAAGCCGGTGTCCGAGCACGACCTCCCGTAGAAGCTCGACGATGACCCGCTCAAAGGAGGAGAGATTTCCCACCGGAGTGTCCAGCGGGAGAGCGATGCCGATTTCCGAAAGGAAGGGGCGCAGCTGAGCTTCCAGCAGGGAAACATGGAGAAGCTCCTGATGAAAGCCTTCACGCAGCACAAAGATATTGTCGATGACGGTGAGATCATCGACCAGCCGGTTGTGTGCTCCGATGACACTGATCTTATTGTGCGCGCGGAGAGCACCCTTCCAGGAATTTACCATTTCGCCGTTATAGTAGATGTACCCGTCATTCAGGGGATGATTGCTTTCCAGCAGGCTGATAAAGCCGGAGAGACCGTGGCCGTTGATCGGGTGCAGTCCAAGGATCTCACCACCGAGGATCTGCATGGAAAAATCCCGCAGACAGGTGATGCCGTCTTCGATATAAGTCACGCGCTCCATGCGCAGGATTTCTTTTTTCATAGAAAAGAGGACCTTTCTGCCGTCTGCGGAGATGCTGAGAATCTACGGAATGAATCAGTGTTTCTTCAGAGGAATACTGATCTCCACATCCGTTCCGTGTCCGGCAATAGAAAAAATATGCAGACCGAATTCGTCGCCGAAGAGCAGATGGATTCGGTTATTTACGTTTTCGAGGGCGATTCCACCGCGGTGGGAATCGGATTCCAGAATACTGTCGGCATCCTTTCCGAGCCGGTGGTTCAGCTCAGAGAGCGCTGCCTCATCCATGCCGATGCCGTCATCAGAGACGATGATCACCAGGCGGTCCTGGGTCCGGCGAAAAGAGATGCTCAGGTGTGCGGTTCCAAGCTTCTCCTCCACACCGTGGATAATGCTGTTTTCGAGAATCGGCTGCAGGGTGAGCTTCGGAAGCCTGCAGCTTTGGATTTCCTCCCACTCATCCGGATCATACAGAACTTTCAGCTCTAATCGGTCGCCGAAGCGGTACTTCTGGATATGGAAGTAAGTCTCGCAGTTGTTCAGCTCTTCCTCCACGGTGACCAGATTTTCGACCTTTGTGATGGTATAGCGGAAGAAGTTCGCGAGTGATTCTGTCATGTCGGCGACACTGTCGAGCCCGGCGATCAGAGCCTCACCGCGGATGCTCTCCAGAGTGTTGTAGAGAAAATGCGGGTTGATCTGATTCTGAAGTGCGAGATACTGTGCCTGACGGCGGTTCAGCTCCATATTTTTCGGGGAGCGGATGATCTGCTCGATCAGCTCCATCTGCTTTTTGGTATAGGGTGTCAGTGTGACGAGGGCGACATCCTCATAAGAGAGGATATGCCCTTCGAGAAAGCGCAGCAGAATGAGCTCAGACTTTCGGTAAGGAACCACGATCCAGAACCATCCGGCGAGCAGAATGCCGGCGGCCAGAAGCAGCAGAAGGACGGCGAGCCAGACGGTGCCGATCTGCAGCAGGCTGCACAGCAGAAGGGCGGCTCCGCTGATGAAAAACAGGACCGCGCAGAGAAGACCGAAGACAATGACGCGGTTGGAAATATAGGTCATTCGTTTCATAGATCATACCTCTTCGGGAAATTCAGCCGTACAGCTTTCGATAAAGAGTGGGTTTCACACCGGTCTCTTTTTCAAAAGTATGTGTAAAGTGCTTCGGATCGTGATAGCCGACCTGCTGACAGATCTCGCTCACGGAAAAACTGGTCTCGCGAAGAAGATGCTTTGCGGCCTCGATCCGGATCCGGATCAGGTATCTGGCGAACCCTTCCTGTTCTGTTTTTTTGAACAGGGTACTGAAATATGCCGGGGTCAGGCCGACATGGCGGCTGACTTCCTCCTGAGTGATCTGCTCCGCGTAATGTTCCTGAATATACTGCTTTGCCAGGCGGATCGGCCGGACGGAATCACTTTCGCGCTGCTCTGAGATCTCGGTCAGACATTCCTCCAGCCGGGAGATGAGGAGCATAAAGAGCTCGTCGGCACTTCCGCGCTGAAGGCAGAGGTTCTGAAACTGACGGTTGAACTCCGCGCGGTCTGCCAGCTTTGCTTTCATGGCGAACAGATCGGCGGCGGAGATGACCAGATCAAAGACCTCCTGCCCGCGAATCGATTTCTGCGACAGAACAGCGTCGCGCAGGAGCTCAACGGAGGGTCGGATCCCGTTGACATTCAGCGTGTCCACAGCCGAGGAGATGAGGCGCAGATACTGTTCCTGTATACCGCTGTGCAGGATGCCTGAGGCAGCGGCGGCTTTTTCGTAGATACGTCCGCAGCCCTTCAGAAGACGTTCCTGGATGATGACACCGGCTTCCTGCATGGAGAGCGGAAGCTGTGCGGGATCCCGGACTGCGCTGCCGAGCGCGGCAGAGAAGGAGATGGACTGGAACAGGCTGCGCTGGGCTTCCAGCTGGCTGAGGATATTCCTGAGATCGCGCCGCAGTGCCTCGGACTGTGTGTCCTCAAAGCAGAGAAAACCGACGCAGGAAAGCTCGTGGATGCAGAGATGCAGCCGGACACAGTGCTGGTCAAGGATGCGCGTGACGGTGCTGAGCGCTTTCTGCATCAGAACATCGATCGAGGCAGGCTGCAGGGCTTCCTTTCCGAGATCCATCTTGATCCGGACTGCCTGACAGAGTGTGCGCGGCGGGAGATCAGAGAAGGTCTTTGCGAGAAATTCGACGGAAGACGGGCTCTCCTTCTGCTCGATCAGATCCAGAATCAGACGCTGCATCAGGAGCTGATCATTCTCCTCAGCATCCTGTCTTAAGCGGTGGATGGCGAGGTCTGTGCTGTACCGTTTCCGAATCCGACCACTGAGTTTCTGCAGGGTGGAGCAGAGCTCCTGGCGGCTGACCGGTTTCAGAAGATAGTCGCCGACACTGTACTGGATCGCCTGCTGTGCATATTCAAAATGTGCATAACCGCTGATGATGATGATTTCCAGATTCGGAAGAAGCTCCTTGGCAGTCCTGATCAGCTCCAGACCGCTGCAGCCGGGCATGCGGATGTCTGTGATCAGAATCTCCGGCTTATGCCGGCGGATCAGATCAAGAGCCTCGACACCGTTGTGCGCTGTGGCGGCAACTTCAAGTCCGAGGGAGGCCCAGTCGACCAGGGCTTCGATCAGCTTGCAGATGCGTTCTTCGTCGTCTGCGATTACAACTTTATACATAGAAATCCTCCGTATCGGTATATATGACAGTCATTTTTATGACTGCAATATGTATTTTCTCTCATTTGTCACAAATATTCAAGGATATTATGGAAGAATCTTACATTATTAGTGCATAATATATATACAACAAGGTGAATGGAAAAATGAAATATGTCAAAAAGAATAAAAAATACCTTGAAATCGAAAAAATAGACACCTATTTCACCTAAATCATGCGTGGTAAGATAGATACAGATGGAAAAACAGACAAAACAGCGGGCAAAAAGCTGCTCTGTATGAAAAGATGCAGCAGGATATCACAGGTGCCTGCGGAGAGGAGTATGCTGATGGGTGAAGTGATCGTATCCATGCGTCAGATCTGCAAGGAATTTCCGGGCGTGAAGGCACTGGATAACGTAGATTTTGAACTGAGATCCGGTGAGGTCATGGCACTTCTTGGAGAAAATGGTGCGGGAAAGTCGACATTGATGAAGATCCTCAGCGGTGTTTATACCAGAGATTCCGGGGAACTGGAGCTGTTTGGAAAAGAATACGGCGATCTGACACCGAAACAGGCACAGGAGATCGGTGTTGCCATTATTCACCAGGAATTAAATATGTGCCGCCACCTCAATGTGGCCGAGAATATGTTCCTCGGCCGGGAGAAGGTCAACGGCATCATTCTGAGTGCGAGAGAGATGGAGGCTGAGGCAAAGAAGATCCTGGATGACCTGAAGATCGATATCTCACCGACACAGATCGTCGGCGATCTGCCGGTATCAAAGCAGCAGATGGTAGAGATCGCAAAGGCGCTCTCCATCAATGCAAAAGTCCTGATCATGGATGAGCCGACCTCGGCACTTACCGCGAAGGAGATCACCGACCTGTTCCGCATCATTCATAAGCTGAAGGATGAGGGGCACGGAATCGTATATATTTCCCACCGTCTTGAGGAGCTGGCACAGATCGTAGATCGTGTAACGATCATGCGAGACGGAAAATTTGTATCGAAAGCAGAGTTTGCCGACCTCACGATGGATAAGATCATCGCAGATATGGTCGGACGAGAGATCAAGGAGAAGTTCCCGAGAGTCAGCTGCGAGAAGGGAAAAACCGTATTTGAAGTAAAGCATCTGAATGCCGGACATCAGGTGCGGGACATCAGCTTTTCAGTCAGCGAAGGCGAGATCGTCGGTTTTGCAGGCCTGATGGGTGCGGGACGCACGGAGATGACCAGAGCGATCTTCGGTGTAGATGAGAGAGAAAGCGGAGAGTTTTTCCTGGACGGCAGACAGATCGAGCTCAAAGATCCGGAGGATGCGATCCGCAAAGGCGTGGTGCTTGCACCGGAGGATCGAAAAAAAGACGGTCTCTGTGTGAAGCTGAGTATCCGTGAAAATCTGGCACTTCCGAATCTGGATCTGATCTGTGACAGGCTGGGTGTCATCCGAAAGAAAAAAGAGGATGAGCTCTGTGAGAAGGCGGTGAAGAACCTCAGGATCAAGACGCCGAATGTTGAGATCGATGCAAACAATCTTTCCGGCGGAAATCAGCAGAAGGTGGTAGTCGGAAAATGGCTTGCAAGAAATTCCAGGGTGGTCATCTTTGATGAGCCGACCAGAGGAATCGATGTAGGCGCAAAGGTCGAGATCTATCATCTTATGAACAATCTGAAAAAACAGGGAATCGCTGTTATCTTTGTATCTTCCGAGATGCCGGAGGTCATGGGGATCGCAGACCGTATCATTACGATGTGTGACGGCAGGATCACCGGAGAACTGACTTCCGAGGAGGCCACACAGGAGAAGATACTTACACTGGCAACCAGATTTGAGAGCAAGCAGTGATACCTGCAGAAGAGGGATCCGAAGGAGAGAAAGATGGAAAATAAAAAACAGAATCCAATCAAACGTTTTCTTGCGATCCGCGGCATGGGAGCAGTCATGACTGCCTTCATCGGACTGATCGCGATCTATATTGCATTTGGCATCATGAACCCGGCAGTATTTTCGGGACAGAATATCCTGAATCTGCTGCGTTCGATGGCGAAATACCTGCTGATCGGTATCGCACAGAGCTATGTGCTGATCACCGGAAACATCGATCTGTCGATCGGTACCATGGTCGGCATGAGCGCGATGATCTCGGCAACCATGATGACACACGGTGTCCATCCGCTGCTTGCGATCCTGGTGGCACTGTGCAGCTGTCTGATCGTCGGTGTGATCAACGGCTATCTGGTCGGAAAGTTCAGACTGCCGCCGTTCATCGCAACACTGGGAACCATGTTCGTGACCCGTGGTATCGCATATATGGTAAACGGAAACCGTAATACGGATGCGATCTCCAGCGGAATCGGCAAGGATGCAGCGGACAAGTTCCAGAACTTCTTCTACTATGGAAAGACCATCGGTGTTTATAACGCCTTCTGGATCGCGCTGATCGCCTTCATTGTGTTCTACTTTGTACTTTCGAAGACAAGGAGCGGTCGTCATATCTATGCGATCGGTTCCAATATCGATGCGGCCAAGCTTTCCGGTGTAAATGTAGTCAAGACAACGACCAAGGCTTATCTGGTCAGCGCTATCTGCTCCTGCATCGTCGGCCTGATCATCTGCGCACAGGCGGGCATGGGAAATATGGAGGCAGGAAATACGTACGAAATGTACGGTGTAGCTGCCGGCGTTATCGGCGGTATCTCACCGCTGGGCGGTACCGGTAATCTTCTGGGAACTCTGGCAGGTGCGGCTGTATGGCAGACACTGGAGAACGGACTGAATATGATCGGCGCTCAGGTAGGTATTCAGAGAATCGTGATCGGTGTCATCGTGGTAGGTGCGGTACTTCTGGATATCGTTGTCCGCGGCGGTCAGCTCGGTAAGAAAAAGGGCTGAGCATAACAAAAGAAACCCATGTTCTGCAAGGCAGAACTGGAAAATACATCACAAACATTATTTAAAGGAGGAAATTACTATGAAGAAAAAACTTTTTGCTGCATTCCTGACAGTTGCTATGGCAGGTTCCATGCTGGCTTCCACCAGTGTTTTCGCTGAGGGCGAAAAGGTAGCTCTGATCACCATGGATTCTATCGATCAGCACTGGATCGGAGTTCGTGACGGCGCTGAGAAGGCAGCGGATGAGCTGAAATGCGAAGTAAACTTCATGGCACCGAATACAAAGGATGATGCACAGCAGATCGAGTGTGTGAACAATGCGGTAGCAGGCGGATATCAGGCGATCGTAATCGCAGCAAACGGACCGGATGCGATCACTTCCTCCCTGAAAGAGGCACAGGATGCGGGCATTAAGATCGTTTATGTCGACTCTCCGGCAAATCTGGATGCAGAGGCTACTTTCTCAACAGACAACCAGGCAGCAGGAACTCAGGCAGGTGAAGTTCTTCTGAAGACTCTTCAGGATAAGGGCATTACCTCCGGTTCTATCGGCATCATCAATACCAACGCAGCTTCCGATTCTACCGTGAAACGTGAGGCAGGCTTCCGTGCAGCATTTGACGGAACCGATTTTGAGATCCTTGAGACCCAGTACGGCGAAGGTGATGCAGCAAAATCCCAGACCATCGCTGAGAACTACATTACACAGGGCGTAGTTGGTATCTTCGGAACAAACGAAGGTTCTACCGTTGGAACCGGTAATGCGATCAAGGCATCCGGAAAAGACTCCATCGTCGGTGTTGGATTCGATAAGTCTGATGCGATCCTCGACCTGGTAAAGGACGGCTATCTGGTAGCAACCATGGCTCAGAATCCGGACGTTATGGGTTATGAAGGCGTGAAGGCAGCAGTTGAAGTGATCAACGGCGCAGACCTTGGCGGAGCAGTTACAGATACCGGCGTATCCGTACTTACAGCAGAGAGCCTGGCTGAGTAACAGTCACGAAAAAATACAGGAAAGTCGGTCTGCGGACCGGCTTTCTTTTTTCTGATCAGAGGGTGTAAAGAAGAAAGATATCTGATATAATGAGATCATTATGGAGGGTAAAAGGATGGCGGTGATCAGAGAAGAATTTATTTTCCACGGCAGAGTGCAGGGAGTCGGATTTCGCTATAAGGTGAAATACCTCGCACCGGCACTGGAACTGACCGGATGGGCAAGGAATGAGTACGACGGGACTGTGACGATGCAGGTGCAGGGAACTGCAGAGCATATCAGAGAGCTGGTCGAAGAGCTTGAGGACGATCGCTTTATCCACATTGACTGGGTGGAGGAGCATGAGATCGCGACAGAATCAGGCGAACGGAAATTCAGAGTAATGTAAAGTATGAAGGGGATCATTACAACAGGAGGAAAAAACAATTATGGGCGTAACAGAGAAAAAGTATCAGCTGGATACGGAGGAAAACAGAGCATTTTTAAAGGAGATGAGAGATGATCTGCTGAGATTCGGAGATCACTGTGTATCTCCGGGCGGAAGTGCCTACTATCTGGGGGATGACGGTACACCGTGGAAGGAAAAGGACAGAGCAGCGTATGTTACCTGCCGTATGGTCCATGTCTACAGTATCGGACAGATGCTGGGACACAAGGGAAGCGATGAGATCCAGGATGCATGCATCCGAGCACTGTTTGGTGAACTCAGAGATCAGGAGCACGGAGGATGGTATTCCGGACTGACTCAGGAGAATCAGCCGCTTCCGGAAAAGCAGTGCTATGCACATGCCTTTGTGATCCTGGCTGCAAGCTCAGCGATGCTGTCCGACAGACCGCGTGCGAAGGAGCTGTTGGAGCTGGCAGAGAAGGATTATGATAAATTCTTCTGGGATGAGCGCGGCGGACTTTCCTGTGACACCTGGAATACCGAATTTACCGTCTGCGATCCGTATCGCGGACTGAATGCAAATATGCACAGTGTTGAGGCATTCCTGGCAGCTGCAGATGTGTCAAAGGATGAGAAATACCGTGTGCGTGCGGGAAGGATCATCCGTCAGGTGGTACAGTGGGCAGAGGACAATGAATGGAGACTGCCGGAGCACTATACCAGTGACTGGATGCCGGATATGGAGTGCAACAGTGATCGAAAGGATGATCAGTTCAAGCCTTACGGAGCAACTCCGGGACATGGTCTGGAGTGGGCAAGACTGATCACGCAGTGGGCACTCTCCGCACTGGAGGCAGGCAGCGAGGAGCAGAAGACCTATATTGCAGCAGCTGAGCAGCTGTACCACCGCGCAGTGGCAGACGGCTGGTATTCCGACGGAGAGCCGGGTATCGTCTACACCACCGGCTGGGACGGAAAGCCGATCGTGCATGACCGTATGCACTGGGTGCTCGCAGAGGCGATCAATACCTCCGCAGTGCTGTACCGTCAGACCGGCAAAGAGGAGTACAAGGCAGATTATGCAGAATTCATGAAATATCTGGACGAGAAGGTGCTGGATCATGTGAACGGTTCCTGGTTCCATCAGATGAATGAGAAAAATGAAGTGATCGGCACGGTATGGCCTGGAAAATCCGATATTTATCATGCACTGCAGGCGACTCTGATCCCGTACTATGCACCGGATACCTCGATCGCGCTGGCTGTCAAAGAGGGAAAAACTGTATAGAGAGTTGGCAAAATTGTAGAGAAAATTCGTGATTATAGAGGATTTCTATGGTTTTTTAGAGGATTTTCCATGGAATTTCTGTGAATCCTTCGTTATAATGTTCGCAGAAACATTCGTAAAGAATAAAATTAAGGAGGATTTACACAATGAAAAGAAAAGTACTTGGAACACTTCTTGTTTCCACAATGGCATCTGCAGCAATGATGGCAGCTCCGGTTATGGCTGAGGACGTAAACCTGGCTGACGCTAAGGTTGGTGTTTGTATCTATCAGTTCTCTGACAACTTCATGACTCTGTTCCGTACAGAGCTTGAGAACTATCTGGTAAGCCTTGGATTCAGCGCTGAGAACATCACAATTCAGGATGGCGCAAACGACCAGGCTACACAGTCCAACCAGATCGACGCATTCATCGCTGACGGTGTTGACGTACTGATCATCAACCCGGTAAACTCCTCTTCTGCTGAGACTATCACAGATAAGGTTGTAAATGCAGGTATTCCGCTTGTATACATCAACCGTGAGCCGAGCGCTGATGAGGAAGCAAGATGGGCAGACAATAACTGGGATGTTACCTATGTAGGATGTGACGCTCGTCAGTCCGGTACCATGCAGGGTGAGATCATCGCTGATCTTGGTCTTGACACAGTTGACCTGAACAAAAACGGCAAGATCGATTACATCATGATCGAGGGTGACCCGGAGAACGTTGATGCTCAGTATCGTACAGAGTTCTCTGTTAAGGCTCTTCAGGACGCAGGTCTTGAGGTAGAGTGCCTGGATGATCAGGTTGGTAACTGGGATCAGGCTACTGCACAGAACCTGGTTGCAAACTCCCTGAGCATGAAGGCTGATGATATCGAAGTTGTATTCTGCAACAACGATGCAATGGCACTTGGCGCACTGCAGTCCATCGAGGCAGCTGGCCGTACTGTAGGCACAGATATCTTCCTGGTAGGTGTTGACGCTCTGGACGAGGCTCTTGAGAACGTAGCATCCGGAAAGATGACCGGTACTGTATTTAACGATCACATTTCTCAGTCTCATTCTGCAGCTGATGCAGCAGTGAACTATCTGACCGGTGCAGGCAACGAGCACTACATTGGCTGTGACTATGTAAAGGTTACCGCTGACAACGTTGCTGATATCCAGGCTCAGCTGAAATAATTGATCAGAGATTTCAATTGAATTTGTTCGGTAGATCCGAAAGTCCGGGTGCGGGCGGCATATCCGCCCGCACCTTTTTTCAGGACAATACCAGGATTTTCGGTGAGCATTCTTTTGCTTGAGAAACAAGAAGGAGGAGAAAAAATGGCAGACTACAAGCTGGAGCTGAAGGGTATCTGTAAATCCTTCCCCGGTGTAAAGGCGCTCGACAACGTACAGCTGTCTCTCCGTCCGGGAACAGTACATGCCCTGATGGGAGAAAACGGCGCAGGAAAGTCTACGCTGATGAAATGTCTGTTCGGTATCTATAAGATGGATGCCGGAGAGATCTATATGGATGGGGAAAAAATCACGGTGAACAATCCGGATGAAGCCATGAAATATGGTATCGCGATGGTTCATCAGGAGCTGCAGCCGGTACCGGCAAGAACAGTGGCAGAGAACCTCTATCTCGGAAGATTTCCGACGAAGAAGATCGGCCCGCTCCAGGTGATTGATCATAAAAAAATGTATGAGGACACTGCTTACTGGCTGAAGGAAGTGAAGATGGATTTCGATCCGCATGCACTGCTCGGTGATCTGTCGATCGGACAGATGCAGTCAGTAGAGATCGCAAAGGCAGTTTCCCACAATGCAAAGGTCGTAATTTTTGACGAGCCGACTTCCTCACTGTCCGACAATGAGGTTGAGGCACTGTTTCGTATCATGAACGATCTGCGTGACAAGGGTGTAGCCATGGTCTACATCTCTCATAAGATGGATGAGATCAAGCGTATTGCGGACGATATCACCATCATGCGAGACGGTACTTACATCGGTACCTGGCCGGCTGCGGAGATGACCACAGATCAGATCATCGCAAAGATGGTTGGTCGTGAACTTACCAATGTATATCCGGAGAGAAAGAACAAGCCGGGAGAGGTGATCCTTGAGGTGGAGGATTTCACTTCCATTCACGAGAAGTCCTTCCAGCATGTTTCGTTTAACCTCAGAAAGGGTGAGATCCTGGGCTTCGGCGGACTGGTCGGCGCGCAGAGAACAGAGCTGCTTGAGGGTCTGTTCGGTATCCGCCATATCGTTTCCGGTACGGTAAAGATCAACGGCAAAGAGGTAACGATCAAAAAGCCGGCAGATGCAATGAAGGCCGGTATCGGTCTGATCACTGAGGACCGCCGAGGCAACGGTATCTTTGGCTGCCTGTCCATCAAGGACAATGTCGGTGTCTCTATTTACAACAAATACCTGCAGGCAGGATTTGTACTGAATCACAAGAAGATCAATCAGGTCGTGGATGAAAGTATTGACAAGCTTCGCATCAAGACACCGTCCATGCAGGAGCATATCCAGAACCTGTCCGGCGGTAACCAGCAGAAGGTTATCGTAGCCAGATGGCTGGCAAATGATCCGGACATCCTGATCATGGATGAGCCGACGCGTGGTATCGATGTAGGCGCAAAGCATGAGATCTACGAGATCATGAACGATCTTGCAGCGCAGGGAAAAGCGATCATCATGATTTCCTCTGAGATGGCAGAGCTGCTCGGCATGTCCGACCGTCTCTATGTCATGTGCGATGGAAAGATGCGCGGAGAACTCACAGAGACAAAAGAGATGACACAGGAAAATGTCATGCACTATGCAACACAGTTTTAGTTGCCATGCATCCGAAAATGTCCTGCGGACAGTTTTGAAAGATGCAGCTAAAGGAGAAAAGGGATTATGAATAAGCTGAAAAAAATGAGTTTTAAGGACATCATGATCAACTACGGTGTTATCATTATCATGGTGATCCTGATCGTCTACACAGGTCTGACGTCAAAGAACTTCCTGACACCGAACAACCTGACAAATATTCTGGCCAGCATGAGCTCACGTCTGGTGATCGCACTTGGTATCGCGGGATGTATCATCACCGGCGGATGTGACCTGTCAGCCGGACGTATGATCGGTTTCGGCGCATGTATCGCCGGTACCTTACTGCAGAAGATGGATTACTCCAACAAGTTCTATCCGGGCATGGAGCCGATGAACATCTTCCTGGCTCTGCTCATCGTTATGCTGATCTGTGCAGCATTCGGATGTGTGACCGGTTTCTTCATCGCTTACCTGAGTGTACCGCCGTTCATTTCCACCATGGCTATGATGGAGATCGTTTACGGTATCAACTCTATCTACACAAACGCATCTCCGCTGGGCGGATATGTCAGTGAGTACACCAACCTGGCAACCAACAAGCTGCTCGGCATGAGCTATCTGATCTGGATCGCGATCCTGATCGCAGTTCTGACCTGGTTCATCTTCAACATGACCAGACATGGTAAATACATGTATGCAATCGGCGGAAATGCACAGGCTGCAGAGGTAGCAGGTGTTCCGGTAAAGAAGACTCTGGTTATCATCTACGCAAAGGCAGCAGCAATGTATGGTCTGGCTGGATTCATGATGGGCGCTAAGGCCGGCGGAGCTTCCGTAGGTTTAGGTCTTGGTTATGAGATGGAAGCGATCGCAGCCTGCACCATCGGCGGTGTCTCTGTATCCGGTGGTCGAGGCAAGGTTTCCTCAGCTATCATCGGTGTAGCGGTATTTGAGTTCCTGAAGACAGCACTTCAGTTCCTCGGTGTCAATGCATTCGCACAGTACATCGCACTGGGTGTTATCATCTTCATCGCGATCTCACTGGATATCAGAAAGTACGTAGCAAGAAAGTAAATTGCAGAAGCCATATCGAGGAAATGCGAAGCATTTTCGAGATGGGCTCTGAATAGACATAGAGAGCCGCCGCATCTGCAGCGGCTCTTTTTTAAGATAATAGAATGTTTGCAGATAGGAGAAACAGATGAAGGGATCTTCGATGGATGTAATGGTGGCACTGTTCGGCGCAGCAGCATTTCTGTATTTTGCATTTCAGCTGCTGGTAAATAAAAATGTGGAGGCAGTGCAGGGAAGAAAGAAAAAGCCGGTGAAGAACAAGGAAGAGTATTGCAGACAGGGAGGACGGCTGGCGGTGTTTATGGGAATCGCATTTCTCGGCATGGCCGCACTGATGTATGTCAGCCTGATCGCAGCTGTGGCAGAACTGTTGATAACTTTTCTGATTTTTGGTATTCTTTGGAAACAGATGAATGCAAAGTACGGAGAGATATAGGAAGCGTAAGGAAGACCTGGGAACTGTACGGAAAGGGGACTTGTGATGGAAGGATATTCCGTTCTGTTAGTGGATGATGAGGAGGAGGTTATCTCCATTATTCAGAAAAAGATGGACTGGGAAGGCATGGGCTTCAGGGTAATGGGCTATGCACACAATGGTCTGGAGGCTCTGGAAATGGCAGAGGAGCAGCAGCCGGATGTGGTGATGACCGATATCAAGATGCCGTATATGGACGGCCTGGAGCTGAGTCATCGACTGAAGGAGCGGTACCCGCAGATCAAGATCGTGATCTTTTCCGGATTTGATGAGTTTGAGTATGCGAAGGAAGCGATCCGGATCGAGGCGGAGGAATATCTGCTGAAACCGGTGGATCCGGCAGAGCTGCAGAAGGTGTTCGGAAAGATCCGGGAGACGCTGGATCGGGAGCTGGATGAAAAGCGCAACACAGCCAGGCTGCAGGAGTACTATCTGGAAAGTCTGCCGATGCTGCAGGAGAGCTTTTACACCTCTCTGATCGAGGGCCGCCTGAGTGCAGAGCAGATCGCGAAGGGACTGACGAGCTATCAGATTCCGCTGAAGGGTCCTTATTATCTGGTCACGATCCTGCATCTGAGCGCATCAGAGGCAGACACGACGGCGGATCCGATGCTGCTTTCGGTCGCAGTGAAGCGCCTGGCGGAGGAGCAGATCCTGGTCCGCTGGGGTGGAAGAACGCTGAATTATCTCGGGGATATCGTGATTCTGACTGAGCTGGAAAATGTAGATCAGATGAAGGTGTACACGGATTATCTGGATGAGTTCTGCAGACAGGCAAAGCACATCTGCAATGCCAGAGTGACAGCGGGCATCGGCTATCCGAAACAGAGCCTGAGTGAGCTGCGAGCCTCCTGGCAGGGTGCCAGAAGTGCGGTCAGCTACCGTGCGATCTACGGCAATACGAGAGCGATCAACATCACCGAGATCGACCCGGGGGATCATGCAGATGAGGTCTGGGAGGAAAAAGCGATCCAGGGAATCATCAAGCAGCTGCGGATGGGCAGTGAGGACGAGCTGAAAAGGGAGCTGACCGGCTGCCTGCAGCATTTTCCGGAACATGGAACCTCTCTGGATAAGTATCAGATCTTTCTGATGGAGCTGATCGCGGAACTGTCCAGGATCCCGCAGGCGAACCGCTCGGATATGGGACAGCTGTTTGGCAGGATCCAGCTCTCGGAATCACAGGAGGAGCTGCTGCAGGAGCTGTTTCCGGTCTGTGAACAGCTTCGCGAGGAGATCCAGGGAGAACGGCAGAACAGTGTCCGCTCTCTGGTGGACCGTGTGAAGTCCTATGTGGCAGAACATTACTCGGACGGAACAATCACGATCGAGCAGGTCTGCAGGGAACTGGCAGTCAGTGCAGCTTATTTCTCCGCGGTATTTAAAAAGGAGACCGGTCAGACTTTCGGAAACTTTCTGACGGATTATCGTATGGAAAAGGCGGTTGAGCTGCTTCTGACAACAGAGCAGAAGACCTATCAGATCGCGGAGGAACTCGGATATACGGACCCGAATTATTTCAGTTATGTATTTAAGAAGAAATACGGCAGTTCTCCTGCCAGATACCGCAAGGGGAAGGAGAAGCAGTGAAGATTCTGAAGAAACTACTGGATAAGCTGTACTTTGGAAAGAGCATTCAGATCGTGATCTCTCTGCCGTTTACGGTGCTTTCCATCTGCAGTGTACTGTTTCTCGGAACTGCACTCTACGGACAGTTCGCGGATCGCACAGAGCGGCTGGCGGTGGAGCACGCGGGCAGGCTGCTGAGTCAGACAGCGATCAACCTGGAGGACTATCTGAGAAATATGCGCCGCATTTCGGATGCGATGTACTACAGTGTCATCAAGGAGAAGGATCTCTCGGCGGATACGCTGGATGAGGAGATGACGCTGCTGTACGAGGCGAACAAGGACAAGCTGGTCAGTATCGCCTGCTATGATTCACAGGGCTCGCTGATCACGGCGGCTCCGATCGATACGGAAAAGCAGCAGCCGGAGGTCACCTCGCAGGGCTGGTTTCTGGAAGCGGTGAGGGAGATGGAAAACTTTCATTTTTCGATTCCGCATGTCCAGAACCTGTTTGATGACCCGTCTTTCCGCTATTACTGGGTGATCTCTCTGAGCCGCACGGTGGAGCTGACGAGAAACGGTGTGTCCTCCCCGGGTGTCCTGCTGGTCGACATGAATTACAGCAGTATTGAACAGCTGCTGGATAAGGCGAACGCGGATAATTCCGGAGCCTATGTATACCTCTGCAGCCGGGATGGGGAGCTGATCTACCATCCGATGCAGAATCAGATCTACATGGGACTTGCCGGTGAGAATAATGCTGCGGTGGCGGGCTACGGCGATGAGACGATCGAGGAAAGTTTTGAGGGCAGAAAACGTCTGGTGACGGCAAAGACCATCAGCTATACCGGCTGGAAGCTCGTGAGTGTCGTTCCGAAGGAGACCTTCTCTCTGGGTATGGCAGGCATGCGGGAACTGGTCATTCTGCTGGTATCTCTGGCGATCCTTGCGGTGATCCTTCTGAACCAGCTGGTATCTGCCTGGATCGCTATGCCGCTGAAGAAGCTGAATCAGTCGATTCAGGACTGGGAAGGCGGCCAGGAGGATCCGAACATCTATATCGGCGGTTCAACGGAGGTGGTGCACCTTGGCAGAACACTGCAGTCCACACTTCAGGAGATCCGTGCGCTGATGCAGGATATTGTGATCGAGCAGGAGGAGAAGCGCAAGAGCGAGCTGGATGCACTGCAGTCGCAGATCAATCCGCACTTCCTGTACAATACTCTGGATTCCATTGTCTGGATGATCACCGGAGAGCGCTATGAGGACGCCGTGTTCATGGTCAAGCAGCTGGCGGGACTTTTCCGTATCTCGCTGAGCCGCGGAAAGACCATCATCAGTGTGGAAGATGAGCTGACACACGCGAAGAATTATATGAATATCCAGAAGATCCGTTACAAAAACAGTTTTGAACTGGAGTATGAGATCGATCCGGAGATCTGTCACTACTGCAGTGTCAAGCTGATCCTGCAGCCGATCCTTGAGAATGCACTCTACTACGGTGTGGAGAGCATGGACGGTGAGGGCGAGATCCTGGTGAAGGGCTGGAAGGACGGCGAGGATATCTACCTGGAGGTCTCCGACAATGGTCTGGGCATGCAGACGGAGGAGGCCGAAAAGCTGCTGCTGGAGGGTGAGCGAAAGCGCAAGCACGGCTCCGGTGTCGGCCTGGTCAATGTACACAGTCGTCTGAAGCTGAGATTCGGCGCCGAGTACGGTCTGCAGATCATCAGTGCCCCGGATGAGGGTATGACGGTGCGGATCCATATGCCGGCGATCCCGTACAATGATGAAAATCAGAATCTTCTTGAGAAGGGTAGAAGTCAGGCTGTGAGAAACCGGGAAAGGGAAGAGAAGGAAGAGAAGGATAAGAATACGGCGGAACATGACGGAAGGGGTGCTGTGAGATGAAGGAGAGTGGAAAAATATTCGGCGTACTGGTGATCCTGATACTCTTATCCGTCATCGGCTACTGTGCCTTTGAGATGCTTCATGTGAATAATGAGGAAGAATATTATACGGTGTCGGTCCTTCTGGATGACAGCGGCAATGAGCGCTGGGCGGCGTTTAAGGAAGGTCTGTCGAAGGGAGCGGAGGAGAATCATATTCATCTGAATATTCTCTCCACAGGAAGGATCGAGAGCTTTGCACAGGAGGAGGCTCTGCTGAATCATGAGCTGGATGGAAGCTCGAATGGTCTGATTCTCCAGGATCTGTATGCTTCTCTGTCCGGAAATCTGCTGCAGGCACTGTCTTCCTCGGGAATTGCGCTGGAGCTGATCGAGACAGACGAGGCTGGCAGTCTTTCCTTTGACACGGTCATGGTCGACCAGCAGGCGCTCGGAGCGGCGATCGCCTCTGCAGCACTTGGCAAGACCGCTGCCGGGGAAGCGGAGTCAGAAAGAGTGGGAGCGTATATTGTCCTCGGAGTGGATAATGGTCAGACAACTCTGCAGCAGAGACTTCGTGGTCTGAATGAGGTCCTGGAGTCGCGAGGTGCAGAGATCCTCGGTCAGTTTTCTCTGAAAAATATGGAAGAGGATGAGAGAAACAAGCTGATCATGCTGTTAAGACAGCATCCCTCCAGCTGTCTGATCGCTGTGGATAACAAAGAGACTGAGCTTGCCGCCGAGCTGCTCAATGAGAATGATCTGGAAGAAATCCTGCTATGCGGTACGGGAGGATCAGAAAAAAATGTCTACTATCTGGATCGCGGGATCATCCGGGCACTGATCGTGCCGAATGAGTATTACCATGGTTATCAGAGCATCCGACGACTGGCAGCGCAGATGAAATATCACACAGTCTATGAGACAAAGGATGCTGTGGAATTTTTGACGGTAACCAGAGAGAATCTTTATGATAAAGAGCTGGAGCGGATGCTGTTCCCGCTTGTGAGGTAGAGGTGCGGGGTAGAGATGCGTGACAGAGAGTTGAGAGGCAGAGATGCGGGGCAGAGAGTTGTGAGGCAGAGATGCGTGACAGAGAGTTGTGAGGTAGAGAGATGAGTGTGGGACGTTCGGAACGATGGATACCCGCTGCTGCAGTACTGCTGCTGGCGATCGTGCTGGCAACCGGCTGCGCAGCGTCGGTAAAAAAGGAAAAGAAGGAAACAGTTCGGATCGGTGTCACCCTGTATGATCAGTATGACACCTTCATCTCAGAGCTGATGAACTGTTTTTCGGAACAGGTGCAGGAGAAGCAGAACAGTCTCGGAGTGATGATCAGTCTGGAAGTGATGGACGCGGCGGGCAGCCAGTCTACTCAGAATGATCAGGTGAAAACGCTGATCGAAAAGGGCTGTGATGTCATCTGCGTCAACCTTGTGGACCGCACTGAGCCGACGACGATCACGGATATGGCTGAGAAGGCAGGTGTGCCGATCATCTTCTTTAACCGTGAGCTCGTGGCGGAGGATCTGGAGCGTTGGGACCGCCTGTACTATGTCGGCGCAGATGCCTTCCAGTCCGGAACGATGCAGGGAGAGCTGGCGGCTGCGGCTTTTCAGAGTCTGAAAGGTGCAGATAAAAATGGTGACGGCATCTGTCAGTATGTGGTCCTTGAAGGAGAGCCGGGACATCAGGATGCGACCGTGCGTACAGAGCTTTCCACACAGGCACTGATCGACCAGGGCCTGGAGCTGGAAAAGCTGGGATACGCCATCGCAAACTGGAACCGTGCACAGGCGCAGACCAAATTTGCCCAGACCCTGACACAGTATAAGGATCGGATCGAGCTGGTCCTCGCCAACAATGATGATATGGCACTCGGAGCGATCGATGCATTAAAAGCAGCAGGGATCAGCAGAGAAGACTGGCCGATCATCGTTGGGATCGACGGCACCGCCGTTGGACTTGCAGCAGTAGAAAACAAAGAAATGTACGGAACGATCTATAATGATAAAGAAGGCCAGGCAGAGGCGATGATGAACCTCGCATCCGCACTGGCACTGGGCGAAAGCCTGGATGATCTGAAGATCAAAGACGGACATTATATCAGACTTGATTACAAGACAATCACCGCTGTCGGAGAAGCCTCCGACAGCGGTGATTTCCTTGTTACGAGGTAATTTTTCGGCTGGGCTTTTGACTTTTTTGACCTGTTTGCACACTTTCTCGCTATAGGTCAAACTTTCCAGCCGGACTTTTTGACCTGTTTGCGCATTTCCTTGAAACAGATAATATGAAGTGACCTCACATTTGCAGCACCGTGGATTTACCTGTAT
>JAUNAF010000108.1 GCA_030527715.1 Eubacteriales bacterium | reverse complement strand
GTTTCCAACTACCCTATTCTCCCCAGCATAGCTGGGGGATTAGGACTTTCATTTAAAATCTTTTCCCTTGATAATCACGCGATCCTGATCATCATAGCGTTTTCCGCTGATGGAGGAAAGCATCTTGCCCGGTCCGAAACGGTTTGCATGCTTCAGAGCCTTGTCTACCAGCTCTTTGACATCCAGGATCGCTACCGGCTGCTCCGGTGACTGCATAGCACCGATTCCATCGTACAGAGTCATTACTGCCGTATTATCCAGTGCTGCGCCGTTCTGGTTTGCATAATATCTTCCAAACTCTACCAGTTCGTCGTTTGTCAGCATCGGTACATTGATCGTGCTGTCAAACTTCTGTGCAAACTGCGGGTTTCTCGCCAGAAGATCCTGCAGATATCTTCTCTCATCCTCCAGCACTACCACGGTGCCTTCCGTCTTAAAGTCCATAGCCATCGCCAGCTGAGCGATCGTATTGTCTGTCAGATCTCCGGCCTCCTCAATGATCAGGATACCGCCTGCGATCTTGTTGATCGTAGCTGCAATGTCTTTCTTGTTCAGATCCTCCGCATAGATCTTTGCTGCCTTTGCGGTCTGGAAACCTCTGCATCTGCTAACGATTCTGGCAATACTCAGAGCCAGTGTCGTTCTTCCGTTTCCTGCGTCACCCATCAGAATGATGTTTCCGCGGGTAGAGGTCTTGTCGGTCAGGACATTCTTCATCACTCTGGTGACAGCAGCATTTACCTGCTCCTCCACACCACGGATCTGTGCCCAGTAACCGAGCATATGACGTTCCATATCATCGAGCTTGTCGTGTGTATAATTCTGTGCCTGCACTGAAAGTTTGCGCTGTACCGGAGTCTGTGCCGGCTGCTGCACGGCTGCACTCTTCTCTGCCGGTTCTGCCGCCGGTGTGGTCTCAACTGCTGCCGGCTGTTCCGTCTGCACTGCCTGTGTCTCTGCCGGTGCTTCCTGTACCGGTGCCTCAAATCCCTTAACGGTCAGCGGGGTCTTTGCAATATCCTCACTGTTCTTCACAAGTCCCGGAATCGCCTCTGCGATCGTCTTCGGTACCGGAACAGTCTCTGTCTCTACAGCTTCCTCTTCCTGCTCTGCCTCATCGAGGGAGTTCTCTGCCTTCGCTTCCATCTCCTCAGAACGGCGTGCTGCCTCAGCCTGCTCTGCGGCATACTCTCTGAGACTCTTCTCCCCGATTTCCTCGCGGATGCGGTCAGAAATATTGATCGTCGGTGCTGACAGGATCTGATTTACATCCGGCATCACCTTTGTCTCTTTTGAAACTACTTCCTGTGACTTGAGCATCTCCTCCACCTGAGCGGTATGGATCACCTGAGTCTGCTCAAGTGCTTTATGCTCTTCCGCTGCCTCTACCGGTGCTGCAGGCTCCTCAACTGCCTGTACCGGCGCTGTCTCTGCTGCTGTCTGCGCGCTCTCCACTGCTGCCGGTGCCTCTGCTGCAGCTGCTGCCTCTACGGTCTCAACTACAGCCTCTGCTGCAGACTGTACCTTCTGCTCTGCTGCCTTCGGGATCTCGGTCTCCCGGATCGGAGTTTCAGCGATCTCTTTCTTCAGTCTCTCAGGGATCTGAAGCTGCGGGGTCTCCACTTCTTTTCTCGGAACCGGTTTTAATCCATTGAGGATCTCACGCATGCTGTTTGCAAGCTCATTCTGCAGACCCACAGTATCAAAGCCCAGCTTCTTTGTCTTTGCCGGCTCCTCTGCCTTCGCTTCTTCTTTCTGTTCAGCTGACTCCTGCACTGCTGCAGCCTCTGCTTCCTTCTGCATTCTGGTCTCTGCAACTGCAGCTGCGATCTCCTTCTCTGTATCCATGATGATACTGTCTGCGATCGCATCCTTCTTTGTCGTCGGAAGCTCTTTGGTGATCTCTGCATCCAGAGTCGGCACTGCCTTCTCCACAGCCTCTTCCTTTGTTGCCATATCTACGATCTCGCTCGGATTGTCATAGATCGTCTGCTGTTCCGGTGTCAGCGGCTTATACTTCTGTTTCAGTTCCAGAGCCTGTACCACATATTTGCCATTGTGGAACCACAGTGCAAGATCATCACACTCTGCAACGCAGGCCTCAGCCATACCGGCCTCGTCGTAAAGCTTCGCCAGCTCATATGCCCACTGCTCGGTGTACTCTTTGCTCTTGTACTCCTCAAGAACTGCGATCTGCTCCTCCAGAGAAGATCCTCTTCCCTTGTAGATCTCATATTTCAGAATATATTTGTTATTGTCATTCGGAGAAATATTTACATACTCTGTATAATATTCCACAGCATCATCGAAATCCTGTGTCAGTACGCAGACCTCTGCAAGACGATACAGGATCTGTCTGCTGTTCGGGGATCTGCGGTATGCGCGATACAGGATCGCCTTACTGTCCTCGACTCTTCCAACGGCTTCATATATTTCACTCACAGTGCAGAGTGTACGTACACTGCGAACCTTTTTCCATTCAATACTGTCTGCAAGACCTGCAGCTTCCTCATACTGTTTCTTCTCAACAAGCTTATTTATCTCTTCCAGTTTTGCCTGGTATTCATATTTATCCACTTTTTTTCCCTCTTTATTGCATATAACTTCACATAGTTGAAATAAGTTTAGCATACAGATAATAGGTTGTCAAAGGGAACACCAGACTTTTTTTCACGGTGTTTCGCTCTTCTTCCTTCTTCTTCCTCATACTTGTTTGCCTGCGCTATGTCCTTGCCTTCGCCTGTGCAAGCACAGCTCAGGCATGGCCGCATCGCAGGGCTTCGCCTCTTATAAAAGCCTCCTATAAAAGCTGATTGCTGCGTTGCTTTGCAACTCTCGCAATCACCCCAAGTATTCGGATTCCGAGCTATCGCTCTCCTTCCTCATACTTGTTTGCCTGCGCTATGTCCTTGCCTTCGCCTGTGCAAGCACAGCTCAGGCATGGCCGCATCGCAGGGCTTTTATAGTATTTTATAGTAAAAGGGAGGATGCTTATATGCATCCTCCCTGCTTTAACAGATTCTATTTTTTACGTCTTCTGAGCAGAAGCAGCGTGATCGCTGCTGCCAGCAGTATGACTGCTGCTGCGAAGACTCCGACAAACATCATGATCGGTGTCTGGTCGCCGGTTCTCGGTACCACGGTCGAATCATTCGTCACAGGTCCGCTTGCCAGACTTGCCGCAGCGGATGCAGAACCGCCGAAGTTTGCATACTGCTGAGAATAAGACTTCTTCAGCTCCTCCGGATCTACATAAGAGTAACCTGTCTGCGGTGCCTTCTGATACTCATTGACGATCTCTGCGATCAGCGGTGAGGAACTCAGTCTCAGCTGCTCGTTGGAGATCTTAATCGAGAATTTCTCTGTTCCTTCAGAGCCGTTGATCACCTTACCGTTTCTGTCTGTCTCGGCTACATAGTAGGTGCCAGCCGGAACATTGGTGAAGGTCGCTACCGCATATACGGTACGTGAGTTCATCTGCAGCGGTTTTACACCGCCCTCTCTGTACATCTTTGTGCGGGCTGCATCGGTAAACAGTGCACAATAATAGGTGGCTGTCAGCTTGATCGCTTTGCCGTCATAGGTTACTCGCTTGGTCACCTGGATCGTACTGGAACTCTTTCTGGTTGCCAGTGCGATGGAACGCTCCTTCGGGGTCTTCGGGGTCTCGAACACAGCGGATTTTGCAGCTGCGTAACCGGTCGGTGACTTTTTCTCAACGACACGATACTTGGTTCCTGCCTCCAGCTTTCCTGTGATCGTGTAGCCGGCGCTTGAGGAGCTTACCCAGCTCTCGATTACATTGCCGTTCAGATCCTGTACTTCCAGCTCAGCTCCTGCGAGCATTTTCATGTTCAGATATCCGTTCTTGTCATAGCCCTGACGGTTTCTGATCGTAGTGCTGTGATCATCAAATCCCTTACGTGAGATCGTGATCTTCACTGCTTCATTTTTCACCTGGATCGTAGCGACACCGCTTCCATCCTCTTTTAATGCGAACGGAATCGGATCACTCATGTAATAGCCGACCGGTGCAGCGGTCTGTACCAGCTGATACTTCACACCGAGGTCGATCACTCCCTCAAGCTCTACATGATTTCCGTTCATCTGCGCAACAGCACCGTCCTTGATCACCTTGCCGTCCTCAGTGCGGATCTCGAATGCAGCTCCGGAAAGCGGAGTGTCGTCCGGACCGGTCACATCGATCTTCAGCAGCGTCGGCTCATTCTCAATGGTGACTGTCTGCTCATCCTTCTGATTCAGGACCTTGTACTTCACTTCCTTCATATTTCGATAATATGGAGCACGTTTTTCCTGAATGATCGTGTAGCTCTTATTTCTCTGCAGCAGACCGATCAGCGGCTCACCGCTCTCAACCTTCTTTTTGATGACCTTGCCGTTTCGCTTGATCGTGAAGGTCGCATCCTCGATCACCTTGCCGTCTTTATCCACGGCCTCGATCACAACGGTGAGCGGTGTGATCTCGAAGTTGACCGTTGCCTCTGCCTTCTCCGCTGTCAGACGGGTGGATTTTGCCGGTGCCTTTGCCGGACTTACATAGGTCGACGGGATCTTTGTCAGACCCAGCGTATATCTGGCGATCGGGAGACCCTTGATGCTTCCGCTTGCCCCATTTACTGTTGCATCGGAAATATTTGTGGTCGTTCCGCGCACTCTTGTTCTGACACGGATGGCAAGATCGGAAAGATCTGTCTCATCATCGTATGCATCTGTCACATTGACATTCAGCACCGTATAGATTTTTTTGATGCTGACTGTTGCATCCTCTGCCAGCTCCAAACCGGAGATCGGCAGGTAGTCCTTTTCATTGTACAGTACGGTATAAGCCACTGCCGGATCATAGGTAACTACATTATTTTCATCGATCGTGTTGCCATGTGCATCGATCGTATAGATCTGCGGGACTGTTTTTGTCGCATCTCCCCACTGACTTAAGTTTGTCAGACGGACAGATGTGGTTCCTGCCGGAGCGGTCAGCACCAGCACACCGTCGGTATATACCGCATTTGTTGTCTTTACAGAAGCTCCGTCTCCGAAGAATACATCCACACTGTTCTCTGCAGCATTCCAGTCCTCCGGCTTCACACCGGTGATCGTCAGTTCATATCCCTGATCCTCAGATGCGCCTGCTGTGGAGAGATTGATCGTCAGTGTACGTCCGACGGTCTCCTCAGGGCTCTTCGTTGCTGCCAGTACGTAATCGGAAAATCCATCGGTATTGAAACTTACTGCGGAAAATCCTCCTGCAGCTGCTGCAACCGGAAGTGCGGAAACTTCTTCCGCGGTATTGTCAGCTTTAATATGGTAGACCTTGAGTGTATCCGCCTCCTGATCCGCAAACAGTGCTGTCGGGAAGGTCAGTGTCACTGCAATATCCTTTGCCGCACGATTTTCGATCGGAACCTCGACACCATTCTTCTCAAAATGAAGATCATAGGTCTGTACCGCTGCGATCGTTCCTGCACCACTGAGGCTTTCTGCCAGTGTCTGTGCATCATCTCTGGTTTTCTCGACTGCTACAAATTTAGCACCTTCCAACGTCTGTTTCAGATCCTCCGGAACAGCTGCCTCTGCCTTGTAAGATCCATAATCTGAGGTAAATGCATTTTGCGGAGCTGTCGTTTCTGTCATCGGCTCTGACTCTGTCTCTGTTT
>JAUNAF010000107.1 GCA_030527715.1 Eubacteriales bacterium | reverse complement strand
ATCCTATGGATCGTTTTTTTATCAAGTGTGCAACTTCATTTTACAATCGGCGCAAGAAAATCAACTTTAACTATACCTATTATAAAAAGAATCCTACAGTTATTACTGTAAAGAAAAATGGTAATAAGTGGGTAAAATCCGGAAAAGGCGTAAAATATACCGATGGCCGTTCAGATGAAACGTCTTTTATCTTCAATAAAAAGGGACAGCTTATAGAAGAAAGAACTAATGGTCGTACAATCATCTCCTATAAGTATGATAAAAAGGGCTTTAGAATACTGGAGAGCTCTGAATCCGGTAACTATGAGTCTACATATGATAAGTATGGAAATCAGCTGAAATATACTTTAATTGGTGCTACTGAAAACCCATCTATCAACTATAAAAACACCTATGATAAACATGGAAAGCTGATAAAGACCGTATCACCGGCCGGTCCAAAGACTCTTACGGTATTATATACATACAAGAAAATAAAGGTTCCTGCAAAGGATGTAAAAACTGTAAATGCGCACCAGAGCTATATTATCAGAGGATTTTAATCCAATACTCGTTCAAACAGCAGCCCGTATGTGGGCTGCTGTTTATTTTACCATTCGATATCCGACACCGATCTGTGTCTGGATATATGAATGATTCTTTCCACCTTTTGCTTCCAGTTTCTTTCGCAGTGTCGCCATATAGACACGAAGCGAAGCCACATCATTCTCCCAGCTGCTTCCCCAGATGCACTCCGTAATATAATTATGTGTCAATACCTTTCCCACGTTTTTGGAGAGAAGGCAGAGCAGCTTATATTCAATCGGCGTCAGATGCAGCTCTTCGCCCTGCATCCAGGCAATACCCGCAGCATAATCGATCCGAAGCTCTCCGTTCTCAAACACAGAACTATTTTCTGACACATGCTGTCCTGCAAGCATCAGTCTTCTCTGGGCTACACGAATTCTTGCAAGAAGCTCCTCCACCGAAAAAGGTTTTGTCAGATAATCATCTGCCCCCTCATCCAGCGCTCCTATTTTATCCTGATCCTCACTCCGCGCACTGATCACGATAATCGGCATATTTGACCAGGAGCGGATTTTTCGGATCACTTCCATTCCATCCATATCCGGAAGTCCCAGATCCAACAGAACAATATCCGGATTGTAGGATGCTGCATCAGAGACTGCCATCTCACCGTTTGCAGCCGTCTGGTAGCGGTACCCGTTTGCTTTCAGCGTCGTTGTGATCAGATTTCGAACGGATGCATCATCTTCCACGACAAGAATCAATGATTTATTCATGTAAGGTTACCTCCTCTACCGGCAGTGTAAAAGAAAAGACCGAGCCGGTCGGTTGATTGTCGGTGAGCATAAGCGTTCCCCCATGTGCCCCGACGATCGATTTGCACAGTGAAAGTCCCAGTCCGAGACTTCTTCTGCTGTCACCGATTTTATTTGTTCCCGTATAAAACATTTGAAATACCTGACTCTTCTGTTCATCCGGAATACCCTGACCGTCATCTGCGACCTTGATCAGGACAAATTCCCCTTCCCGATGCGCGCTGACTTTGATGTGGGATCCCTGCTGCGTATATTTGATCGCATTATCCACCAGATTAACGATCACCTGAACGATCAGCTTTGCATCCATTTTTGCCATAAGGAATTCTTCTTTGCATTCCACCGTGATGATATGCTCCGATTTCAGCCGATTGACATGACGCAGCGCCTCATAGATCACTTCCTCAACCATCTCGCCGCAAATATGAAGATTTACTCTTCCCTCTTCCAGCTTTGTAACAGAAAGCAGATTTTCGACAAGGTTTATCAGCCACATGGAGTCGTCATAAATATCCTGATACAGTTGATTTTTCGTCTCACGATCGAAAATATCCCCGCTGTTCAGAAGATTGCTCGCATTCCCGGAAATGGACGTCAGCGGGGTTCGCAGATCATGAGAGATCGCCCGCAGAAGATTGGCCCGCAGCTGCTCATTTTTTGCCAGAACGGCTGCCGCTTCCTTCTCTCTAGCGTTTTTTCTGTTTTCCAACGCAAGCGCACATTCGCCCAGAATGGAGAGCAGGATCGTATTTTCATACGAATCCCACGGCTGCTTTCCGACTGCCGCTCCGAGTATTCCTGCTGCAGACTCTCCAGTCTTAATCGCAAAATAAATGCATTTTGCATCCGTGATCGGCGCCGTTGCGGAGCTGGCATGATTGAGATGGTGCAGTGTCCATTCGACAGCCTGCATCTCCCGTTCAGTCGTATAATCTTCCGCCCCTGCTTCCGTATCTGCCTGGAAAAATCGCGGTCTGCCAATCGTTCCTTCCTCCACCGGGTAAAGAAGGATATCCCGTCCAAGCAGCTGCCTGCATTCATTTGCAGTGATCCGGAAAATGTCCTCATCGGTCTCCGCATGCTGCAGCAGCTGATTTGTTTCAAACAGCACTGTGATTCGGAATGAGGACCTCTCAGACTGCTTCGCGCTGCTTTTCAGCTTCGCTGCAAGAGATCCTGTCATCAGTGCAGAGACAAACATTACAAGAAATGTCAGCGGATATCCTTTGTCGTATGCCTGCAGTGAAAATTTGGGTGCCGTAAACAGAAAATTAAAGATCAGTACGCTGGCAAGCGACGCAAAAAAACTGTATATTCTGTGATTTGTCACCACAGAAATGACAAGCACTGCGAGGACGTAAATCGTAATAATATTAGCCTCCGCAAAGCCGCTTCTGTCAAAGAAAAATCCGATCAGTGAGACCGCAGTCAGTATTCCGATGCTTTTTGAGATATCAATTGCAACAAAGGCTGCGCTGTTCTTTTTTATATCCTCCTGAATATCGCTGTGATAGGCTGACAGCTCGATCTGCTGATCCGGAATGATATGAATCTCCATGTCCGGCAGATGCTGCAGCAGCTGTTCCGACAGCGAAGGTTTCCGAATCAGACGGCGTTTTGCCTCGGCACTTCGTCCAATGACGATCTTTGTCACTCCGGCAAGGCGAACAAATTCTGCGATCATTAACGGGACATCATCTCCGTAAACAGTCTCGATCACTGCACCAAGCTGCTGTGCAAGCTCCATATTTTCATGCAGCCGCTGCTTGCTTTTTGCGTCTTTTATATCAAAAGAGGACGTCTGGACATATAATGCCGTAAACGCCCCTTGAAACCCCTCCGCCATTTGGGATGCCGTATGTATGATCTTCGCATTTGACGGAGAGGAAGACAGACAGACAAGAATATGTTCTTTCTGGTTAAAATACGCTTCCGTCTCCATGATATCGCTTCCTATCTTTTTCTAGTACTTATATACTTACTATACGCCCTCCTTTCGTAGATTTCCAGACATTTTGCATAAAATTGATCCATCATGCTGACACGATATCTTTTGCGGCGGTTTTTTCTCATGTGTACACGATATGTTTCATGCTTTTTTTCATATCCATTGATCTCATCGATCAGACCGACGATCTTTACTACAAACAAACCGCATATTGCGAACCCAAGCATCATAACCATAACCATCATAATATCTTCTGTCATACTCCGTTCCTCCCTTCTGCTTCCCCTCTGTTGCTGCCAGATCAAATATGCTCAGATATGAAAGCATTTTTGAAGAGACTTCATATCTCCGAGTACCAGCATCGTACTTTTTTCCGGAATGACCGTATCTGCACGGATATTCATATCCATTTGTCCGTTGTATTTCAGTGCCATGATGTTGATATTGTAATTATTTCGTATATCCAGCTGACCAACGGTTTTTCCGATCCATTTTTCCGGAATCATCACTTCAAAAATTGCATGTGTACGGTCGATCTCAAGATAATCAAGGATGTGATCCGAACTGTATCGGATTGCTGTCCATTCCGCCAGCTGCTTTTCCGGATAAACGATCTTATCTGCACCGTTTTTCAGAAGAAACTTTGCATGCACATCCCTCGCTGCTCTGGCGATTACCATTTTTGCTCCCAGTTCCTTCAAAAGTGAGGTTGTTTCCAGCGACGTCTGAAAATTATCTCCGATCGCAACGATACACAAGTCATAATTCCTTACACCAAGTGATCGTACAAATTCTTCATCTGTCCCGTCTCCGATCTGTGCATTTGTCACATAAGGAAGAACCGCATTGACTCTCTCCTCCTGCCAGTCGATCGCCATCACCTGATGATGCAGCTCACTTAATTTCATCGCTGCGTGTCTGCCGAATCTTCCGAGTCCGATCAATAAAATGGATTTTTTCATATCATTCAGTCCTCCCTTCCTATCTCTTCCAGTAAGCGACAGCTGCCTGTCCGGTATCACCCTACTGTGATCCGCTCCTGCGGCAGCTTCGCATTCACATTCTTTTTTTCTGCAAATGCTGCAAATACAAGTGTCAGGCAGCCGACTCTGCCGAAAAACATCAGTACGATCAGAATCATCTTTGAAGCACTGCAAAGCTGTGGAGTCAGTCCCAGCGACAGTCCCACCGTTCCGATTGCAGATGCTGTCTCAAACATACAGGTAAGAAGCGGTACCCCTTCCATCGAACTGATGATCATTCCTCCGCCAATAAAAAGTACGACATACGTAAAAAACAGTGCTGCGGCTGTTCGAACCGCGTCGTCCGGAATACGCCTTCCGAACAGATTTGCTGATGACTTTTTCTTAAATACCGCCGCCACAGAGGCAATCAGCACAGCCGCCGTCGTTGTTTTCATGCCTCCTGCCGTCGATCCCGGAGAACCTCCGATCAACATCAGCAGGATCGTCATCATAAGTCCGGTATCACTGATCTTGCTCAGATCTGCGGTATTAAAACCTGCGGTACGCGGTGTCACTGCCTGAAACAGTGCTTCCCAGATCCTTTTTTCTTTCGGAACATCACCTAATTCGAAGAAGAAAAAATACAGCGCCGGAACCGCGATCAAAACTGCTGTTACTGTGAAAATGACTTTACTCTGCATACGGTACTTTCGAAAATGATATCGATTTCTCCATATATCATCCCAAGTGAGAAAACCGATTCCGCCTGCAACGATCAAAAACATTACTGTCAGATTTACGATTGGCTGTCCGGCATAGGCAGTCAGTGAGGAAAAAGGTTCTCGGATTCCATTCAGGTCAAAACCTGCGTTGCAGAACGCTGATATTGCATGAAACAGAGCATACCAGATTCCTTTACGACCGCCGTACTGTCTGACAAAAACTAATGAGAGCATCACTGCACCAGACAGTTCCAATACCAACCCTGTTTTTAAAATAAACCTGGTCATGCGGACAATTCCGCCAAGCTGCGGTGCTGAAATGGACTCCTGCATGATCCTCCGCTGCATCAGACTGATTTTTTTTCCGGATGCAGCAGCTGCAGCGACCGCAATCGTTATGACTCCCATACCTCCGATCTGGATCAGCACCAGAATCACCGTCTGTCCGAACAGCGACCAGTATGTACCGGTATCATGTACGACAAGCCCTGTAACGCACACTGCAGACACCGCGGTAAAAACGGCATCGATCGGTGCTGTAGCACTTCCATCGACCGCTGCTGCCGGAAGCATCAACAGCAGACTGCCTGTGATAATAATTGCAAGAAATCCCATTATGATAATCTGAAAAGATGTAATGTGAAAATGTCTTCCGATTCTGTACATAATCATCTTCTCCTGTTCGTTCTTTTTCTTTAATCATATCGTTTAATGCATTAAAACAGTGTAAAGAAACCCTGCCAAACATTAAAATCGTATAAAGAATCGAGTAGGAGGCGGTGACTAACCGCCGTCCTCTCACAGCACCGTGCGTACC
>JAUNAF010000106.1 GCA_030527715.1 Eubacteriales bacterium | reverse complement strand
CTCTTTATAAAATAATCCAGACCATTTACAGATACTTTGTAAAATCGGAACTACCGATTTTCCTTTCTCCGTAAGAGAATACTCCACTCTGGGAGGAATCTGATCATAGGATCTACGTTCAACGATTCCTTCATTTATTAGTCCTTTTAATGAACCGGTAAGTACCGCGTCTGTAATATTTCCCATTTCTTTTCTGATTTCGCTATATCTAAGAGTTCCCAGACCTGCCAGTACGCAGATGATTCTGGAATTCCACTTGCCACCGAATATATTCATTCCGTATTCGAGGGGACAACGGATATCATCTTCTAATTTCTTCTGATACATAACATTCTCTCCTTAAAAAAACGATGTTACTTTATCGTATCAATATAAAACGAAAAATAGAAGCAACTATGGGATTTTGATACGTCAGATTATAAAACCTTTTTGTTCTCGGAACCCGGAGTTGTTACGATAACTTTTTCCGGTGTGATCACAAGTGCTCCCTTTGCAGTAGCTGCTCCGTTAAACATTTGTTCTACCATTGCCTTGAAAGTATCAACGATGGCACCTTCTGTGAAATATTCTGCTGTTCCTTTGATCTGATATCCTTCTAAACTCTTTGCATCATATGCAGAGATTGCAATCTTTCCGTTATTTGATTTGACATTGTTTAATGTAGTCTCAAGGAAAACATCTCCGACAGCAAGCTTTCCATCTTCGGTAACCATCTTAAATGCTACCGGCACTACGTTTGGTTCACCATTTGCACAAGTTGCAAGCAGTTGAACAGTTCTATACTATAGGCGTCATATGACGGAAACAAAGAAAAGAAAATAATAGAATAATTCGTGTCAATAAAATAAAAATAAATTTTGTCCTCATTTTTAATAAAAATGCATTATAATACGAATGTTTAAATATTTATAGAAAAGGAGACAAAAGATGAGCAACAAAGGTGCCGAGTATGATTTTTACGGTAAAATATCTTTAAAAAAAGCGATTCCCCTTGGTATGCAGCATGTACTCGCGATGTTCGTGGGTAACCTCACTCCGATTCTGATTATCACAGGAGCCTGTGGTATCGGAGCAGGTACAGAGTTTGCAGATATTCAGATCGCGCTTTTGCAGAATGCAATGCTGATCGCAGGTATTGTTACCTTGATTCAGTTATTTGCGATTGGGCCGATTGGCGGTAAGGTTCCGATCATCATGGGAACAAGTTCCGGATTTATCGGTGTATTTAACAGCGTAGCCGGAGTTATGGGCGGCGGTGTACTTGCATACGGTGCGATCATGGGTGCTTCTCTGGTTGGTGGTTTATTCGAAGGTGTGCTTGGCTTTATGCTGAAGCCTCTTAGAAGATTTTTACCTCCGATCGTTACAGGTACAGTAGTACTTTCTATCGGTCTTTCACTGATCGGCGTAGGCGTTAACTCCTTTGGCGGCGGAAATGCGGCAAAAGACTTCGGTTCTGTTGAGAACCTGCTGTTAGGTCTGATCGTTCTGATCGTGATCATCGCACTGAAACACGGAACAACAGGAATGACAAGTGTGTCCTCTATTCTGATCGGTATCATCGTTGGTTATATCGTTGCGGCTGTGATGGGACTTGTTCTTCCGACAACAGGCGTAGATGCAGAGGGTGCGGAATTTACCAAAGCATGGGTATTAAACTGGCAGAAGGTTGCGGATGCAAGCTGGTTCGCGGTTCCCAAGATCATGCCTGTGAAGCCGGTATTTGACGCAAAAGCAATCATTCCGGTAATGATCATGTTTATTGTAACTGCAGTTGAGACTGTAGGTGATATCTCCGGCGTTATTGTAGGCGGTATGGATAGAGAAGCGACAGATAAGGAACTTTCCGGCGGCGTTATCTGTGACGGTATCGGTTCTTCTCTGGCTGCTCTGTTTGGTGTTCTGCCGAATACTTCATTCAGCCAGAATGTAGGACTTGTTACTATGACAAAGATCGTAAACCGCTCAGCACTCGCCTGCGGAGCTGTTTTCCTTATTCTCTGCGGTTTGTTCCCGAAGCTTGCGGCACTGATCTCCATCATGCCTCAGAGCGTACTCGGCGGAGCAGCGGTTATGATGTTCTCCAGTATTGTAATCAGCGGTATTCAGCTGATCACAAAGGAACCTCTGACAACAAGAGGAATCTCCATTGTATCTGTAGCCCTCGGTTTAGGTTACGGAATCGGAGCAAACAGCGCAGTTCTTTCAGGACTTCCGCAGTCAGTTCAGCTGATCTTCGGCGGCTCGGGTATTGTACCGGCAGCAATCGTGGCAGTTGTACTCAATATCTGCCTGCCGAAAGATAAGACACAGGCATAAAAAATAGCCAATAGATACATAAAAAGATCCCCGCAGGACCGTATTTACGGACTCTGCGGGGATCTTTTTATGTATTCGAGGTTATTGTTTTTATGTATTTGCCCGAAGAAATCAGAGAGTAAATGATGCGGAATCATCTCAAATTTTTGCGTAAGAACAAGGAATTCATAGTGAATAGATAGGCTTATTCAATGGAAATAAATCAAGAAAGCGACATCGTTTTCGAACTGAATTTCCTGTTCCGTTTGAGTAGGAATGAGACCGTTTGAGCAAAATTGATGAAAATAATAATTTGTCCTGTTATCTTAGAGAAACAAAGAAACCACACGGTTTCTGAAGGAAACAATAAGAGAAAGGAAGGGACATATATATGAAGAGTCAAATGGTAAAAACGATAAAAATCGCAGCATTTGCTCTGCTGGCATGTCTTTTGATGATCTTCGTTCCGATACCGGGATATGCGGCATCGGTTGACGAAGAGACGCAAAGCTATATTCGAGCAGAGCCTGCGGCAGAGGTTGTGGTGGTGCAGAGTGATACCGCCTCGTACAGCGCAGCACCTGTCAGTACGCAGCCGGCGGAACCGGCAGCCGTAGAGCCACCTCCGGCTGTGGAGAGTTCCCCGAAGGCTGCAGAACCGGCAGCCGCTGCAGAGCCGCAAAATGATCGGTTGGATCAGGGCGGTACAGATGCGAGTATCGCAGACGCAGACAGGAATGATTCGGCAGCAGATGTCAAAGACGCAGATGCCGAAGATACTGATGCTGAGGGAGCCGGCAGCGAGGGAACAGATGCTGAAGACGCGCAGGAAGAGGATACGGATGTACCGCTGAATGAAGCGGAAATCATTGCGACCGGTGAAAATGACGGCGTATCCGTCGAAGTCACGGCGCCGACCGGCAGTTTCCGTGAGGGAACCAATGTAAATATTAAATCTTTCACGAATGCAGAGGCATCAAGTTATGCGGATGCTATTGAAGAGAATGACGGAGCAGCGGCGTTTGATATTTATTTTACGGATAAGGACGGCAACAAGGTACAGCCGGAATCCGGTAAGAGCGTAAGTATTAAATTTTCTCTGAACAGGGACTCCGCACTGCTCAAGAGTCTGGGAAGCTTAAAGATTTACCATATTGGTGCTGAGGCCAATGATCTTCTCGGAACAACAGAAATTTCCGAAGAAGGTCAGGCGGTAACGATCAACGTGAATGCCTCGGAATTCTCACCGTTCGTAGTTTTGAAAACAGCGGCTGAGGAGAGCGAGAATGCTGCACCGCTCCTTCGCATGATGGAAGCGAACGCACCGAAAGAGATCGATGTTGTTTTATCGGATCTCTCACTTGTATCATCTTCTACCGGTGGCAACTTTTACCCGGGAAGCAGCGTAGCAATCAATTTTAAATGGGATGCAACCTCATACGGAAGCAATCTTCACGAGGGGGATTATTTCGTTGTGAATATTCCCTCTGAACTGAACTTAACGAGTTATGCGCGGACGCCCAGCAGCTTTGATCTGGCGAACGAGCTCGGAATCGTTTTTGCAACAGCAGTAGTAGATCGAACGAATAATAAAGTTACCGCAACATTCAACAACAACGTTGAAGGAAAATACGATGTAAAAGGAACAATGCAGTTCAATGCATCTGTCTCTTCAGCAAACACAACTATAAACGAAAAAAATGATTTTACATTTACTTCCGGAAGCAGTGTGACAACCGTATCTTATGATGTACAGGAAGCTCCCGGCCCCACATGGTTCAAGGACACTACAATTCTCCATAAGAACGGAGGCTTTGTTACCTGGGGAACACCTTGGGGACCTGCAAGTTCTCAGGGCAATATCACACAGATCCAGTATATAGTCAGAGTCAATGTTCCGGAAGGAACGACCTATCACAATGCTGTGATCACAGATACACTCACAGGTGCAGACGGAGGAGACACAACATCGAGAATCATCCCCGAATCTTTCAGATTAATTCCGGTTGAGGGATTTGACGGAGGCGGAACCGCAATCAATCCGGGAACAAGAGTGGATATCTCCGATATGGTAGTCATCTCAAATGACGGTAAAACATTTACGATCAATTTCGGAGATATATCTCAGAAGTTTTATCTCAACTATTATGCGACATTTGATTATGTACAGGGAAATTCGGTAAAGAATGAAGTCACACTGACATCCGATGAAGTTACTCGAACAACCAGAAGTACGAACAGTGTTGCGACCGGAAGCGGAACCGCAGATGCAAGAGTTGCAAATCGAATTCGCCTGATCAAGGTAGATGAGGAGGACAACTCCATTAGATTAGCAGACGCGGAATTTGAAGTGACTGCACCCGACGGAACAACCTTTACACTTAAGACAGGCAGCGACGGAACCGTATTATCCGACCTGCTTACTCAGGGAACATACACAATTAAAGAAACGAAAGCACCTGCAGGCTACAACCTTAACGGTGAGACCATTACCGTCGATCTTACAGAGGAAGGCGTGCTTCAGACAGTTTCAAATGCACGCACCAAGACAAGCGTCAATGTTGTAAAAAACTGGAACGATGCAAACGATCAGGACGGAAAGAGACCTGAGAGCGTGACCATTCGTCTGTACGCAGATGGAGAGGATACAGGAAAGACCGTAACCTTAACAGAAGCAAATAACTGGAGCGGATCCTTCAGTGAACTGGATGAGTATAAGAACGGCACAAAGATCAGCTACACAGTAGAAGAGGATGAAGTTGCCGAATACACAACAGAGATCACAGGAGATGCAGCTGCAGGCTACACCGTAACCAACAGCTATGTGCCGGAAACGCTCGACGTTAACGGAACAAAGACATGGAACGATGCGAACAATCAGGACGGAAAGAGACCTGAGAGCATTACCGTACGCCTTTACGCAAACGGAACAGAAAAAGAAACAGTAACCGTAACAGAAGAAGATGGCTGGAGCTATTCCTTCAGAGGACTTGATAAGTACGAGAACGGAACAGAGATCGTATATACCATTACCGAAGACGCAGTAGCGGATTACACTACAGAAATCAACGGATACGATATCACCAACAGCTATACACCCGGAAAGACCGGCGTCAATGTTGTAAAGAACTGGAACGATGCAAACGATCAGGACGGAAAGAGACCTGAGAGTGTAACCATTCGTCTGTACGCAGATGGAGAGGATACAGGAAAGACCGTAACCTTAACAGAAGCAAATAACTGGAGCGACATTTTCACAGACCTGGATGAGTATAAGAACGGCACAAAGATCAGCTACACAGTAGAAGAGGACGAAGTTGCCGAATACACAACCGAGATCACAGGAGATGCAGCTGCAGGCTACACCGTAACCAACAGCTATGTACCGGAGACGATCGACGTTAACGGAACAAAGACATGGAACGATGCGAACAACCAGGACGGAAAGAGACCTGAGAGCATTACCGTACGCCTTTATGCAAACGGAACAGAAAAAGAAACAGTAACCGTAACAGAAGAAGACGGCTGGAGCTATTCCTTCAGAGGACTTGATAAGTACGAGAACGGAAGCGAG
>JAUNAF010000105.1 GCA_030527715.1 Eubacteriales bacterium | reverse complement strand
GAAGAGGTTTCGATCTCTTCCCTTTATTTTTGCCAATGATAATTATACTCTAAGTACATCTATTTTCCCGGCATCCATGCGCCAGCAGAGGTCTGCATACTGTAACGCTTCCTGGTCATGAGTCACCATCAGTACCGTCGCTCCGCGGTCCGCCTCTTCGCGCAGCAGAGCGAGTACCTTTCGGGTACTGATATCATCCAGATCACCGGTCGGTTCATCCGCGAAAATCAGCTCCGGAGAATGCAGCAGCGCACGCACGATCGCTGCGCGTCTGAGTTCTCCGCCTGAGAGTGCCGGAGGATAACTGCCGGCCAGCGATTCGATCTCCAACTGCTGTAAAAGCGCTTCCGCCCGTTCACGGTATGCCTGCTCTGTCTGCTTCTGCGGATGAAGCATGGTCGGAAGAAGAATATTTTCCATAACAGTCAGTGTATCCAGCATCGCACGTCCCTGAGGGATCACCCCAAGCTTCGTGCCCCTCCATACCGAGAGCGCCTCGTCACTCATTGCGTAGAGGTCGGTATCTCCATGATAGACCTGCCCCTCTGTCGGCGGCTGAAGCCCTGCCAGAATATTCAGCAGCGTTGTCTTTCCGCTTCCGGATCTGCCGCAGACCGCTGTGAGGGTCCCTTCTTTGAGCTCCAGGCTCTGCGGAACAACTCCGTAGAAATAGTTGGAGGTTTCTCCCTGCCGCATAAACTTCATACTGATATTGTTTGCATTTACTTTCATCGTCAGTTTCCTTCTCTGAGCACAGTTCCGGGTTCCACTCTGCTCAATCTGTGTGCTGTGTAAGATGCTGCCAGCATTCCTGAGATCAGCATCAGAACCAGTGTGAACACTGCCGTCAGAAGTGCTCCCGCCGCGCCTGACGGAAGAAACGGCATCCCCAGTTTCATCTCGATCAGATTGCTGAACGGATAGACTACACAGAAGCCCAGCACGATACCGCATACACTTCCGCACACACTCAGCAGGCAGGCCTCCAGGCGGATCATCGCTGCCAGCTTCTTTCTCGACATGCCCAGCAGACGAAGCACGGCAAATTCCCGCTTTCTTTCATTGATCATCAGACAGAAGGCGGCGAGCAGCACGGCAAAACCGATCAGCCAGAGCACCACCGTAAATACGGTCGCTGCCTTTGCGATTCCTGAGAGTCCGTCAGATACACCCGTCAGCATGTTTTTTGTCTGGATCGTCTCTGTCTTTCTGACATAGACCTTCAGATCGTTGCTGACCTTCTCGACATCATACCCTTCCTTCACACGCACATAAACCGCAGAAATGACCTCCGCAGGATCACCGGAGATCTTCAGATCATGTCCGAGTTCCTGCGCAGCCTCAAGCAGAAGCCTGATATTGTCCATACTGGTATATACTGCTGTGTCCAGTCCGGTTCCGGTCTTCGCCAGCTTTGCCACGACAGTGCAGTTGCGGTCATAGATACGGATCCGCTCTCCGACCTGTGCATTGATCTGACAGCCTGCTACGACCTCATACTCCCCGAGTGTACCCTCATAGCGCTGTGCGATCCACGGCTGGATGGAAAAATCACTTTCCTGATCGATCCCGATCACCTGTATCGCCGCGGAACAGCAGTCTGCCCGGAGCGAGGCGAGAAACAGCTGCGGTGCTGCCTTCTCCACTCCCTCGACCGAGCGTACCTTATCCAGCACTGAGCGGTCCATGTAAAAATATCCTGTCGTTCCGTTCAGCAGGATCTTGCTCAGATCCTCACTCGATCTGGCAGATTTCGGAACCACGATCGCATCGGCTCCCAGACGGTTTTCCAGACTGGAGAGTCCGTTTTTCATGCCGGATACGGAGAGCGCACCGGCAAACACAGAGAAGGACAACAGCAGGATCAGTGTAAACAGTGCACCCGCCCGCACCGGCTTTTTTGCCAGGCTGCGCAGCACCAGATGACGAATCGTCTTCACAGTCCTTTCTCCTCTCTGCCGATCAGAAGCCATTCCAGCAGGGAAAGCACTGTCAGAAGACCGGCGATCAGTCTGACAGAAGGCAGCATGATCAGTCTGCAGCGCATGGCTGCCATCGCGCAGACCGGAATCAGGATCCCGGGTGTCAGAACCGTCAGAAGACCTGCACAGATCCCTGCCAGTGCCAGCCCCTTTCGTACACCGTCCTCATGCAGAAGCAGACTAAGCAGGGCCAAGACCGCCAGCAGGATCCCGAGGGCTGTCACCATCTGCTGTGCATAGTGGCAGGTGCTGATACTGCCGTCATCATGGAGGCAGGCATGCAGAAAGGTACTGCTGCCCACCGTCAAAATCAGGGACAAAATCAGTCGAAGCATGTCGACTATCGCGCCTCTTTTTTTCAACATCTTATCTACTCCACAAAATTCTCGTTAATGATTTCCTTCGCCACACGTCCGTTTTTCAGTACGATCGTGCGCTGCGCAGCTTCTGCCACCTCCGGATCGTGTGTTACTACGATCAGTGTGGTACCTTCTCTGTGCAGCTGACGGAAAAGCTCAAGGACGATATTCTCATTCGCCTCATCCAGGTTACCGGTCGGCTCGTCGGCAAGAATGATCTCCGGATGGTTGATCAGGGCTCTCGCAACGCAGACACGCTGCTGCTCTCCTCCGGAAAGCTGGCTCGGCAGATGGTGCGCTCTGTCTCGAAGACCCACGCGCTCCAGTGCTTCCAGTGCCTCTTTTTCATCCGGCATGGAGTGATAGAACTGGGAAACCATGATATTTTCGACTGCCGTCAGATAATTTACCATGTGGAACTGCTGGAAGATCAGTCCGATCTTATCTCTTCTCGTCTCAGTCAGCTTTTTACTGCTCTGCTTTGCGATATCCACACCGTCCAGAAGCACCTGTCCCTCAGACGGCTTGTCCATGCATCCGATGATATTCATCATCGTACTCTTACCGGAGCCGGACGGACCCATGATGGCCACCCACTCTCCCTTGTCAACATGAATACTTACGTTATCCAGAGCGTGAAGATCTCCGTAGATCTTTGATATATTGTTCAGTTCAAGAAGACTCATCTCTCTTACTCTCCTTTCAGTACAAGCGCCGGATCAATAGCTACCGCATGCTTCACAGGAAGCAGACAGGAAAGTCCCGCGATTGCCATGGATACGATCACTGCGAGGGGCAGCAGCAGCGGCTGCAGTGTGATGGAGGAGCCAAATACATTGACGCTCACCACCTGGGCAAATATAAATCCGAAAATACCGCCGAGCAGTCCGCCCAGCAGTCCGAGGAACATACCCTCGCCGAGGAATTCCATACGGATACTGTTGTCAGAAGCACCCAGCGCCTTGCGCAGACCGATCTCTCTGCGGCGCTCCGATACGACAGCGGTCATGGTCGTGGATACACAGATCATGGTCAGCAGCAGCACGACTACCGTTACCAGGAAGACCAGTGCCTGCAGCTTGGCCAGCACGGTTGCCTCCGAATTGGTCACACGCTTGACCAGTCTCGCCTTTACCTGATTCTCCTCCTCGGTGATTCCGCTGACATAGCTCTCCAGCTCTTCCTGAGTGGCGGACACGCTCAGCTCCATGACATCCAGCTGCTCGGCGGAACCGGTCAGATCTCCCATGTCAGACATGGACATAAATACATAGGTCTCCTCGTCACCGCCGGTATCCAGAATACCGGTCACCTTAAATGTCACCTTCTGCGGCTGCGCCTCTGAAGCAGCTGCATGTGCATGATTGACTGCCTCTGTCACAGCCTGTGAAGTCAGGGTAGCTCCGGAAATACCGTCGATCTCATCGGCCGCAACCGGGATCTTCCTGCCGATATACTGCTCTGTGAAGCTTTCCTGCTCACACTGACCGCCGATATCCGCTGTCTGTTCAGAGGCATCCACTGTCAGAGACTCGATCTTCTGATCCTTGCCGATCGTCACGGATACCTTTACAATGCGGTCATTCCATCCGAGTGCACTGCCCTGCAGAACAGCGCCGTCTGTCAGCTCATCCTCCGCCGTCTCAGCAGCTGTCTCCTTCACTGCTGCCGGTGTATAGGTGAGCTCCATGATATCACCGATCTTTGCACCGATGGTGGATGCGATTTCCTTACCCACCAGCACCTCATGGCGTCCGGTCGGATACTCGCCCTCAACCTTGAAGTAAGGGCTCGTCTTCTGTACCTGTTCAAACTCTGTACCTGCAGCAGTGAAGGACTGCTGTCTGGTCGTCATATCCACTCTGACATAGCGATACGGTGAAGCACCGATCAGCTTGTCTTCCGGAATCTTCTTTAAAGCTTCCTCTGCATTTGTCGTCGTCAGGGAAGCATCCTCTGAGGCCAGCAGCAGCATATTTGCGCCGTAGCCTCGGAACTGTGCGCCCATCTGTCTGGGCACATCATAATAGATCGTCAAAAGTCCTGCCAGGATCGTCGCTCCGATTGCTATGGAAAGCAGAGCGATCAACATTCTGGAACGCCGGCGCAGCAGCGCTGCCGTCACCATACGCAGATACATTTTTCTTTTTGTCATGTTGATCTTACTCCTCTCTCATCATGCCTTGCTTCCGTGCAGTACCTCTGCCGGATCCAGACGCAGCACCATTCGGATAGCCGGAAGGCTTCCCGCGATCGTAACCAGCGCGATCAGAAGCGCTACGATAGGAATGACCATCACTTTCATCTCGATCGCTGAACCGAACACGGACTGTCCGATCAGCTGTGCAAAACCAAAGCCCATAAAGTAACCTGCCACTCCGCCGACCAGTGCGGTGATCAGCACCTCGGTCATGATCAGCGCGGTGATCGGTCCGTCAAAGGCACCGATCGCTTTGAGCAGCCCCAGCTCCTGAGCTCGCTCCATAACGCTCGCCGTCACGAGGTTGGAAATACCAAGGGCAGCTCCGATCAGACTTAAGATCGTGATCAGCAGCATCAGCAGTTTTGTCTTATCCAGGATCGCTCCCTCAGAATCTGCCACCTGACGCACTGCTGAGGCTGAAGAGTTCGTGATCGCCTCCTGGATCTGATAACAGATGGAACTTACGTAAGCGGTGCAGTACCAGGTCTCATAGTCTGCCGCAGAAAGTGCTGCCGGATTCTTTGCCGCACGCAGCGCCAGCTCATTGTCCGGTGTCGTCAGTGCACTTACTTCTATAGAAGCAACCTTTCCGTCCAGATCAAACAGTGCCTGCACCAGATCCAGCTCCGCAAACATCTTGTCATCCTCATCACCGCCGGCATCATAGATGCCGACCACGGACACATCCAGTGCAGATGCACTGCCTGTCAGGGACAGGGTGTCTCCCACTTTCGCATTCAGCTTTTCTGCCAGACTACTGCCAAGCATGACCTCATAATCAGCGCTCTTGTTCTGCTCGTCGATCCAGGCACCTTCCTTGATCTCCCACCAGCTTCGCAGTCCGGAGATACCGGCATCCAGTGACTCGCCGGTCGGCAGATCCAGATGATGATTGAACCAGGTTCCGACGACCGCTGCACTCTGACTGTCATCCACCGTCACCTGTGTCTCAAGAAACGGGGAAAAATCTACGATGTTAAACGCCCAGAAGATCGTTTTCAGCTTTCCAAGCTCATCCTCTGCAAGATACGAGGTACTCAGCGCACTTCCGCCTTCTTCCTCCACAGAGTACAGATCTGCAAGCAGTGATGAATCCTTTGGTTTTACCGTAATATTGGCACCATAGGTCTTCAGCTCTGCGTTTACCTTGTCGCCTACATCCAGCATTGTATTCAGCATTGCTGTTGCCAGAGATGCACCGAGGGCGATCGTGAATGCAATCAGGAACATTTTTCCTCTCTGTCGGATCAATGCACCTTTTACCATACGGATAAACATAGCCATCCTCCTCATATAATCAAGTGTTTTTTCTTGAAAAATCAAGGTTTTTCAACCTCTA
>JAUNAF010000031.1 GCA_030527715.1 Eubacteriales bacterium | reverse complement strand
GAAGACAGAAGCGGAAGCGAAGGCAGAGGGGGAAGCGATGAAAGAGGAGAAACCGAAGACTCTGCAGACGATAACTCAGCTGTTCCGTCCTTTGATGGGAAGAATGGAATGCCGGCAAACTTCGGCGGTGCATCCAACAGGTCTTCCACACTGAGCAATCTGGCATATTATGGGGTCAGTTTTGCTGTTATGATCCTCGGACTGCTGTTTGCAAAATTCTATCACAGAAGAAACCGCAGGCGTTGATCGTGGGCAGTACATAACACATATTTTTAAGATCGATCCGTGAATCTCATGATGCTGTTTCTTGCTTTATATGATATAATGATCATACTGGTTCAAAATATATGAGCGAAAAGCATGAGATGGAGGTAAGAGGATGAGATCAAGGAAAATGAAACTGCTGTTAATGCTGACGATGATGATGCTCTGTCTGTCATTTTCATTGAGCGCACAGGCTGCATCGGGAAAAAGCAAAGCGATCAAGGCATACAAAAAAATGCTGTCTGCGAGTACGATGAGCTGGGGTTCTCAGGGGACAAAGATCTCCACATCCGATGTGAAATTCACACTTGCCTATATCAATAAGGATTCGATACCGGAACTGATCGTGTATGCAGGTGCCAACAGCCATGTGGCAGGTGCCTATGCAGTATATACCTGGAACAAGGGAAGGGCAGTGCTGCTGGCAAACTGCAGAGACGGGATCGCCTACTACAAAAAGACCGGAATCTTTACCACCTATACACTGCTTCAGGGTGAGTATGAGATCTATTATAAGATTTCAAAAGCCAAGGCAGTACAGCAGCTGAGTTCCTATGTGGGATATGTCACTTCCTACAAGCAGGGCGTGGAGGAACGATCCATCACCGAGAGCACCTATAAGGAGATCGCAAGATCCATCACAAAGGGCAAACGTGCAGCAAAAATCAAGTGGAGAAGCAACACCGGTGCAAACCGTAAAAAATATCTGAAATAAGAGAGAGCTAGGGAAAGCAATCGTTTTGGCGATTGCTTTTCATCGTCAACACGGAGATACATAGATGGATATTCAACTTTCTGATCATTTTACTTATAGAAAATTAATACGTTTTGCCTTTCCTTCGATCATCATGATGATTTTTACCTCCATATACAGCGTGGTCGATGGATTTTTCGTGTCAAACTTCGCCGGCAAAACGGCTTTTGCCGCAGTGAATTTTACCTTCCCGGTACTCGGAATTCTCGGAGCAGTGGGATTTGTGTTCGGCACCGGCGGAAGTGCGATCATAGCTACCACGATGGGGGAAGATAAGCCGGAGGAGGCGAAAAGACAGTTTTCACTTTTTGTATGGGCAGCTGCGATCATAGGCGCATTTCTGGCCTTTGCGGGATTTTTTGTCCTCCGTCCGATACTGGAATTGTTCGGCGCAGAGGGGGAACTTCTGGAGAACTGTATCTTTTACGGAAGAATCAATCTGATCGCACTCCCGGCATTTACACTGCAGTATGCGTTTCAGAGTCTGTTTGTCACCGCAGGAAAGCCGAAACTGGGTCTGCATGTCACTGTGGCAGCAGGTGTCACAAATATTGTGCTGGATGCGCTGTTTGTCGGTGTATGCAGACTGGGACTCGGAGGCGCGGCAGCAGCTACCGCACTCGGACAGTGCGTCGGAGGTATTGTACCGCTCATTTACTTTGCGAGGGAGAACACCAGCAGTCTGCGCCTGGTAAAGACAAGCTATGACGGAAGAACGCTTGGGCGTGCATGCACGAACGGCTCCTCAGAATTAATGAGCAGCATCGCCATGTCGATCGTCAGCATGCTGTTTAACTACCAGCTGATGAAGTATGCAGGTGAGAACGGTGTTGCCGCCTATGGAGTCATGATGTATGTGGGCTTTGTATTTGTGGCAATATTTATCGGATTTTCAGTGGGAACAGCACCGATCATCAGCTTCCATTATGGTGCCGGAAATCACAGCGAGCTGCAGGGACTGAGAAAGCAGAGCATGATGATCATTTCCGTGATCTCAGTCGGAATGCTGATCCTCGCTTTTGCACTGGCAAGACCATTTTCGAAGATCTTTGTGGGCTACAATCAGGAGCTGCTGGAAATGACGGTGCAGGGCTTTGCGGTCTATTCATTTTCCTTTTTATTTTCGGGAATTTCCATCTGGGCATCAGGATTTTTCACGGCACTGAACAACGGCGGGATCTCAGCGCTGCTTTCTTTCACCAGATCACTGCTGTTTGAGACTGCAGCAGTGATGATCCTGCCATTGATTTTTGGCATAAAAGGAATCTGGCTGTCGGTGGTCATCGCAGAAATATTCGCAGCAGGATTGTCGATGTTATTTATCTGTCTGAAAAAGAAAAAATATCATTATTAAAAACGGAGGCGGCAGAAGATGAGAAGAGCAGTGGTCTTTTATTCATTATCAGGAAATACGGAGAGCGCAGCCAGAATGATCGCAGATGATATCGGAGCGGATCTGATTCAGATCAAAATGAAAAAGGAACTGCCGAGATCGAAATGGCTCCGGATAGTGGTGGGCGGCAGACAGGCGACGTTTGGTGAGAAACCGCAGATAGAGGATCTGCAGCTTTCGGATTATGATGAGATCATTCTCGGAACGCCGGTCTGGGCAGGAAAGGTAGCAAGCCCTTTGAATACGCTCTTTGCACGCTACAGGATCGCGGACAGGGTGACCGCCGTATTTACGCTGAGCGGCAGCGGGGATAACCGGAAATGTGAGGAAATGCTGCGCAGAATACTGCCGAACCTGAAGCAGGTTATTTCTCTGGCGGACGGAAACAGCAGGATGGCAGAGGAAAATGAAGAGAAGATCAGAGCATTTGAGCAGACGATCTGCTTGACGGTACCGCCCAAAGGAGTATAGTGGAATTATAAAAAACGGAGAAAAGGGCGGTAACTATGATTACAACAATTACACTGAATGCGTCGATCGACAAGGCCTACTCCATGAAAGAAGCGATCGTGAACGGAACGGTCATGAGAGTGGCGGAATGCAGAAATTCAGCGGGCGGCAAGGGGCTGAATGTTGCAAGGATTGCGAAAACATGCGGCAGCAGGGTGCTTGCGAGCGGAATGTGCGGAGGATTCAACGGAGAATATCTGAAATCGATGTTGGATCAGGATGGGATTCCGCATCGAATGATCAGAATCGCCGGGGAGACCAGAAGCTGTATCAATATCCTGGATCCGAAGTATGGGTCTACAGAGTATCTGGAACCGGGAACGATGGTGACAGCACAGGAAGAACAGCATTTTCTGGAGCAGTTCCCGGAGCTGATCGCTGACAGCCGGGTGGTAACGATCTCAGGTTCCATTCCGAAGGGAATGAGCAGAGATATCTACGGACGGCTGATCAGACTGGCGAAAGAAGCCGGCAAGAAGGTGATCCTGGATACGAGCGGTGATCTGCTGGCAGAAGGGCTGAAGTTTCAGCCGACGATGATCAAGCCGAATCGGGATGAGATCGAGGCACTGTTTGGCATCGAGGTACATTCGACAGAGGATGTGATCGAGTATGCGAAAAAGCTTGCGGATACAGGAATTGAGTACGTCGTGATCTCTCTCGGAAAGGACGGTGCTCTGCTGGTGTGCAAAGAAGGGGTATATCAGGGAATCGCGCCGTCGATCCAGGCAGTCAATACCGTGGGCTGCGGAGATTCCATGGTGGGAGCCTTTGCAGTTGCGCTGGAAAGAGAGTATTCGCCGGAGCAGGCGCTGACCTACGCCATCGCGGTGGCGAGCAGCAGTGCAATGTCACCGAATACCGGAGATTTCGATCCGGAGGTATTTCAGCGGATCCATGATCAGGTAGTCGTAAAAAAGATCTGAGATGACAGAAAACAAGAAAAAAGAGGCTGTTGCAAAATAGATGTGATTTTTTCCGTATTGCATCTATGAAGCGGCGGCTCTTTTTTGTTCAGGATAAATCAGTATAAAAGGTCAACAGCTCTTTGCACTAAAACAAGAAAAAATTTAAGATTATCGTGCACATTCATCCAGCAAACAGAGATTCTTGCACTAAATCAAGAAGAAAAAGACTTATTTCGTGCAGTCCTTCTGAAAAACGGCTGTTTTATGCACTAAAATAAAAATAAAAAGGGTATTTTCATGCAGCCCTCCTGAAAAACAGTTGTTTTATGCACTAAAACAGAAGAAAAAGAATATTTTTTGTGCAGCCCCTTCTTTTGCCATGGAAAAAAGCGGCAGGTGACTGTTTGGGGAGCGTGCAGGCGTGCATTCTATTGTTGTTCTAGAAAAAAAGCATGGCAGGTTATCCATTATAAGTATTTGTATCATTTGACAAAATAGGATATACTAGGAAATCGTACGAGAAGAAAGGATGTGATGAAACGGTGAGTGAACGACTCCTGGGGATTGTGATCGATTCGTTTCCGAAAATATTGCTGCCGGGATTGAAGATGACGATTCCGCTGACAGTGATCGCATTTGCGATAGCGATGGTGATCGCAACTGTTACCGCGCTGGTTCAGTTTGCGAAGATAGCTGTCTTAAAGGATATTGCAAGATTTTATATATGGATCATTCGAGGAACGCCGCTGCTGGTGCAGCTGTTCGTTGTATTCTACGGACTGCCGGGCATCGGACTGGTCGTGGATCCGTTTCCGGCTGCGATTCTGGTATTTTCCGTCAATGAGGGCGCCTACTGTGCGGAGACGATCCGTGCAGCACTTGAGGCAGTTCCGGTGGGACAGATGGAGGCAGGGCTCTGCTCCGGTCTGAGTTATCTGCAGATCATCAGAAGGATCGTGCTGCCGCAGGCGATGAGAACCGCATTTCCGCCGCTGTCAAATTCACTGATCTCGATGGTCAAGGATACTTCTCTGGCTGCAAATATCACAGTGACAGAGATGTTTATGGTGACACAGCGAATCGTTGCGAGAACATATGAGCCGCTGGCGCTGTATATTGAGGTAGGTCTGATCTATCTGCTGTTTTCCACCGTGCTGACAAAGCTGCAGCGTATCGGGGAAAAGCGTCTCAACGTATATCAGAAGCAGCAGGGGGTGTAAGTGATGATCGAACTTAAAAATCTGTCCAAGGCCTTCGGTACACTGGAGGTATTGCAGGATGTCAGCCTGGAAGTGGCGAAGGGAGATGTGGTGGCGATCCTGGGACCGAGCGGTTCCGGTAAGACGACACTGCTTCGCTGTATGAATTTTCTGGAGACCGCAGAGAAGGGGACGCTCAAATTCGACGATGAGGTCTATGAGCTGGCTCATATGAAGAAAAAAGAGATGGCTGCGATCCGAAAGAAAACAGCATTCGTATTTCAGAACTACAACCTGTTTTTAAATAAAACCGCGCTCCAGAATGTGATGGAAGGGCTGGTGATCGGAAGGAAGATCCCGAAAAAAGAGGCCGAGAAAACCGCAAAACAGGCGCTGGATAAGGTGGGACTCTCTGACAGATATGACTATTATCCGAGTCAGCTCTCCGGAGGTCAGCAGCAGCGAGTGGCGATCGCGAGAGCGATTGCGACAGACCCGGAAATCATTTATTTTGATGAGCCGACTTCGGCACTGGATCCGGAACTGACCGGCGAGGTGCTGGCAGTGATGCAGACCCTGGCAGAAGAGGGAAGAACCATGCTGGTCGTTACCCACGAGATGGGATTTGCCCGGAATGTTTCCAACAGAATTATTTTCATGGAAAACGGTGAGATCACGGAGCAGAACAATACCAGGGACTTTTTTGAAAATCCGAAAAACGAGAGAACAAGAGCATTTATCAACAAAATCACAAATTAGAAGAGAGGACATAAAAGATGAACAGAAAAGCGATTTCAACCATGTTATGTGCAGCAGCGGCAGGAATGCTGATCACCGGTCAGGCAGTCGGCGCAGAGGATCTTCTGCAGACGATCCAGGAGAAAGGCAGCATCACCGTTGCAATGGAGGGAACCTGGGCACCGTGGACCTATCACGATGAGGATGATCAGCTGGTAGGCTATGATGTAGAGGTTGCAAAGGCAATCGCAGATAAGCTCGGTGTGGAAGTAGAGTATGTCGAGGGCGAGTGGGACGGACTGCTTGCAGGACTGGCTTCCGGACGTTACGATATCATGGTAAACGGTGTGGATATCACAGATGAGCGTAAGGAAAGCTATGATTTCTCCATTCCGTATGCATACAACAGAACTGCGGTGATCACGACCAATGACAACACAGAGATCAATTCTCTGGAGGATCTGGAAGGAAAGAAGACCGCAAACACCATTTCCAGTACCTATGCGACCCTGGCTGAGCAGTATGGTGCTGAGGTGACCGGTGTGGATGATCTGAATCAGACCTTTGAACTGCTCGCTTCCGGAAGAATCGACGCAACTCTGAATGCAGAGATGACCTATTATGATTACATGAAGGAACAGCCGGATGCAGACTTCAAGATCGCTGTTCTGACAGAGGATGCAAATGAGATCGGTATCCCGATGAAAAAATCCGAGGATACTGAGAGCCTGCGCAATGCGATCGATCAGGCATTGACAGAATTATCTGAGGATGGCACACTGACAGAGTTATCTGAAAAATACTTCGGAACAGATATTTCTAAGAATACTTCCGCAGAATAAACAGAAAGTAGGGAAAATATATGGCGCAGGATCATCTCCAATGGCTGAGAGATGGCAGAACACTGTCCACAAGAGAAGAATTAAGCTGTATCGTAAAACTGAGCATACCTGCGATTTTTGCACAGATTTCTACAGTTGCAATGGAATACATTGATGCGTCTATGGTGGGGCGGCTGGGGGCAGAATCCTCAGCCGCCATTGGTCTGGTATCATCCACGACCTGGCTGGCAGGAGGAGTCACCTGTTCACTGGCGACCGGATTTACGGTTCAGGTGGCGCACAAAATAGGAGCAAAGGAAGACCGGGAATCAAGAGCCGTGGTCAAACACGGGCTTTTGACTGTCCTGGGCTTTGCGCTGTTTATTGCCATGCTTGCCGTTTGGATCAGCTCCTCGCTCCCGGTCTGGCTCGGGGGAAGCGAGAGCATCCGGGCAGAGGCGACACAGTATTTCCGGATCTATTCGATGGCGCTTCCGATGCTGGCGCTCAACTATGCAGCCGGAGGAATGCTGCAGTGCAGCGGAAATATGAGGATCCCGAGCATATTGAATATAGGAATGTGCGTGCTGGATGTGCTTTTCAATGCACTTCTGATCTTTCCGGCGGGAAAGCTGCACATCGGAGGCATCAGCCTGCCGGGCGCAGGACTCGGAGTTGCAGGTGCAGCGCTCGGAACGGCACTGTCGGAAGTGGTGTGTATGCTGCTGATGCTGTATTTTCTGCTGATCCGTTCAGAAAAGCTGCATCTGCGAAAGGAGCCGGGAACCGGACACTACCGGTCGGAGCTGCAGCGTGCGATCCAGATCTCACTGCCGATCGCGATCGAAAATGTGATCAGCGGAGGCGCTCAGGTCGTATCCACAAAGATCGTATCACCGCTGGGCAATATCGCGATCGCGACGAATTCCTTCTCCGTGACTGCTGAGGGAATCTGCTATATGCCGGGCTACGGAATCGCTTCGGCATCCACCGCTCTGATCGGACAGAGTGTCGGGGCAAACCGGAAAAAGGAAACGAGAAAGCTCAGTTTCCTTACCGTCGGTCTGGGAATGGCTGTGATGACGGGAACCGGAGTTTTGCTTTATATCTTTGCACCTCAGATGCTCAAGATCCTGTCTCCGAATCCGGAGATCCAGATGCTCGGAGCAGAGGTGCTGCGCATTGAGGCATTCGCGGAGCCGTTCTTCGCGGCAGCGATCGTATCTGCCGGAGTCTTCCGCGGAAAAGGAAAGACCTTTGTGTCTACCATATTAAATCTGAGCACGATGTGGCTGGTGAGACTGCCGCTTGCCGCATTCCTCGCACCGAGGATCGGACTGCGCGGAGTGTGGATCGCGATGGCTCTGCAGCTGACAATATGCGGAACCTTATTTTTAATAGCACTGGCGCGAGACCGGGAAACCGGAAAGAATGAACTTAAATGAATGATCCAGGAGGAAAAAGAAATGGAAACGATTACAAGAGAGGCAGCTGAGACGATACTGAAAAAATATAATAAGGATCCATTTCATCTGCAGCATGCAGTGACTGTGGAAGCCGTGATGAAATGGTATGCAAGAGAGCTCGGCTACGCTGCAGAGGAAGAGTACTGGGGAATCGTAGGGCTTCTGCATGATATTGATTTTGAGCTGTATCCGGAGGAGCACTGCCTGAAGGCACCGGAGATGCTGAGGAATGAGGGTGTCGGTGAGGATGTGATCCACAGTGTGGTATCCCATGGATACGGGATCACGGTCGGCTGCGGTGCAACGATCGATGTGGAGCCGGTGCATGAGATGGAAAAGGTCTTATTTGCTGTGGATGAACTGACCGGACTGATCTGGGCGGCAGCTCTGATGAGACCGTCCAAGAGCACCAAGGATATGGAATTAAAGTCTCTGAAAAAGAAGTACAAGAGCAAGGGATTTGCAGCCGGATGTTCCAGAGAAGTGATCCAGCGCGGTGCAGATCAGATGGGCTGGGAACTGGATCAGCTGTTATCCACGACCCTGAAGGCAATGGCTGAGGTTGAGGATGAGATCACAGCAGAGATCTGACAGGAGATGAGTTTATGAGAAAAACATTGAGAATGACTTCCGTGGCAGTTCTGTCCGCGGCTGTGGTAATGAGCGGTTTCGCAGCACTGAGTGTGCAGGCTGAGAGCGCTGCAGGTGAGAATCAGGCCGAAGAAAAGACGGCGGGATATACGCAGATGACGATGGACGAGGCAAAGGAAATCTTTGAAGAAGGCAGCGGAGAGTATATCATTCTGGATGTGCGCACTGCAGAGGAGTATGCAGACGGACATATCCCGGGAGCGGTCAATCTTCCGAATGAGTCCATCACAGATACGGTTTTGGAGGAGCTTCCGGATACGGACGCAGAGATCTATGTCTACTGCAGAAGCGGCAGACGAAGCCTGGAGGCGGCGGAGAAACTTGCTGCCGCAGGGTACACCCATATCATTGAGATCGGCGGGATCCAGGACTGGACAGGAGAGACAGAGCAGGGGGCTTCCCTGATCTATACGTTCGGCAAGGGCTACAATGAGAGTGACAGCGATGCCGTGACGGTGTCTGTGATCGGTGAGGACACGATTCAGCTGTCAGCATTGGAAGGCTCTGTGACAGAAGAACTGAAAGTACCGATCGAAAGCATTGTCGATCTGAGGACCCTAGTGGATGAAAAAGTCGGACATCTGCAGGAAGATATGTCAGATCCGTGTGTGGCAGAAGGCGGTTTTGCCTATCTCTATGTGGACGGAAAGCGCTACGGCGGCCATGCGGTACAGAACAGTTCTTTCGATGAGATCAAAAAAAAGATCCTGGAAACGGCGGGATCGGAGAATATCGAAGTATTTCGGGAAAAACTTCCGGAGTAGATCGGAATCCTGTACTTATGTATGGGGGCGTCACGGCATAATTGTGCTAAAATGGTTTCAGTTGAACAGACAACGCGTCATTTTCTTATGAGAATCCACCACCCTTTCTCATTGGAAAAAGATGCGTTGTTTTCTCATTGGAAAAAAGTATGTTATCTGCCGGCAAATGATGCTATACTGTTGGGCAAAAGCAGATTTCAAAGGAGGACATATGTAATGGATCAGGACAAGATTAGAGAAGGTGTTCGTCTGATTCTTGAGGGAATCGGCGAGGATACGCAGCGTGAAGGACTTCTGGAGACACCGGATCGAATTGCCCGAATGTGCGAGCAGATTTTCGGCGGTCTCACCGCAGATGCAGGAACGCATCTGAAAAAGCAGTTTTCCGCAGTAAATAACAACATCGTTGTGGAGAAGGATATCACTTTTTATTCCGTATGTGAGCATCATCTGCTGCCGTTTTACGGTAAAGCACATGTGGCCTATATCCCGGATGAGCGGGTGGCAGGCTTAAGCAAGCTGGCCCGCACAGTTGAGGTATACGCAAGAAGACCGCAGATTCAGGAAAATATGACAGCGCAGATCGCAGATGCCTTGGAAGAGCATCTCAAACCGAAGGGAGTCATGGTGATGATCGAGGCAGAGCATATGTGCATGACCATGCGCGGAGTGCAGAAGCCGGGTTCTAAAACGGTGACAACGATCGTGCGAGGTGTGTTCGCAGAGGACTATACGCTGCAGCAGACCTTCCTTCAGATGGTGAAGAACTGATGGGCAGAGAAACGGGGAGAGCGGCAGCTGTCTTTGAGCATCCGGCATATCAGCGAGAGTTTCTGCCGCTGCAGGAGGCGGAGAAAGACCGTAAATTCTGCCGGCATACCCTGGAGCATTTCCTGGATGTCGCCAGACTGACATGGATCCTGTGTCTTGAGGAAAAATGCGAGATCGATCGGGAACAGATCTATGCAGCAGCGCTGCTGCATGATCTCGGAAGATACCGGCAGATCTCGGAGGGGATCCCTCATGAGAAAGCCAGTGTGATGCTTGCAAAGGAGATTCTGCCGGACTGTGGATTCACCCAGGGAGAGATCGGAAAAATCACAGAAGCGATCGACGCACATCGAGGAAGCGGAGAACGAACAGAAAACAGCAGACTGGCTGAGCTGCTCTACAAGGCGGATAAGCTCTCAAGAAACTGCTTTGCCTGTCCGGCAAGCGGAGAATGCAACTGGAACGAAGAAAAAAAGAATCACAGGATAATTCTGTAGAGAAGATAATTCTGTAGGGAAAGGACATCATATGAGAATCGGCAACAGAGAATTTGACACAGAAAACAACTGCTATATTATGGGTATCCTAAATGTGACACCGGATTCCTTCTCAGACGGAGGAAAGTTTAATAACCTGGATGCCGCTCTGTTTCATGCAGAGGAGATGATCAGAGAAGGCGCGGACATCGTGGATATCGGAGGAGAATCCACCCGCCCGGGACATCAGGTGATCACAGATGAGGAGGAGATCGCCCGTGTGACGCCGGTCATCGAGGCGGTCAAGGCGAGATTTGACATTCCGGTATCGATCGATACCTACAAGGGAGCAGTTGCTGAGGCGGCACTGCAGGCAGGTGCAGATCTGGTAAATGATATCTGGGGCTTTCAGCATGATGAGAGGGTGGCAAAACTGACCGCTGAGTACGGGGCAGCCTGCTGTCTGATGCACAATCGAAAGGAAGCGGTATATGACAACTTCCTGGAGGATGTGGTGAAGGACATGAAGAGATCGCTGGAGATCGCAAAGAAGGCAGGCGTGGCAGATGATAAGATCATTCTGGATCCTGGAGTAGGTTTTGGAAAAACCTATGAAATGAATCTGGAGATCATTCACCATGTGGATATCCTGCGTGAGCTGGGCTATCCGGTACTGCTTGGCACCTCCAGAAAATCCGTGATCGGTCTGACACTGGATCTGCCGGCGGATCAGCGAGTGGAAGGCACGCTGGTGACCACTGTACTGGGCGTATGGAAGGGCTGTGCCTTTGTGAGAGTACATGACATCAAGGAAAACCTTCGCACGATACGTATGACACAGGCGATCCTGGAAGGAAAGCGCAGAGCGGATCATCAATAAACAAGAAACGAATGGACGGAAAGCAAATGGATAAGATTACGATCAAAAACCTCGAAATATTTGCAAATCACGGAGTGTTCCCGGCGGAGAATGAGCTGGGACAGAAATTCGTGATCTCCGCTGTGTTATATACGGAGACAAGAAAAGCAGGGAAAAGTGATGACCTGACCTGCTCGATCCACTATGGAGAGGTGAGTCATTTTATAAAGAAGTTTGTCGAGGGACATACCTATAAACTGCTGGAGACGGTGGTGGAGCAGCTGGCAGAGGCGCTGCTGCTGGAGTGGAAAAATCTGCAGGCAGTGGAGCTTGAGATTCAGAAGCCGTGGGCACCGATCGGACTGCCGCTGGAGACTGTGTCGGTCGCCATCCGCAGAGAGTGGCATACAGCCTACATCGCCCTTGGATCAAATATGGGGGATAAGCTGGCCTATCTGAATCTGGCAGTATTGAGACTCGCAGAGCATCCGCTCTGCCGTGTCACGAAGGTCTCGGATTATCTGCTCACAGAACCTTACGGCGGAGTAGAGCAGGATGATTTCCTGAACGGTGCACTGGAGCTTCAGACGCTGCTGCCGCCGGAGGAACTCCTGGATCTTCTTCACGAAATTGAGCAGGAGGCACACAGAGAACGCCTGGTACACTGGGGACCGCGCACGCTGGATCTGGATATTCTGCTGTACGACGATGAGATCATAGACACACCCGATCTGCATATTCCGCACATTGAACTGCATAAGAGGGATTTTGTGCTGATTCCTCTGGCGCAGATAGCGCCTTACCGCAGACATCCGCTGCTGGGCCGCACGATGCTGGAATTAAAAGAATCTTTACAGGAGTTATGAAATGAGAAAGACAGTTTCAATACTGATCGCCGTGTCACTGGCAATCTATGGTCTGCAGCTTCTGATCTTCCACGATCCGAAGACGACAAGCTTTTACATTCTTCAGGATCTGGCGTTTATGCCGTTCACGATCGCGATCGCAACGCTCGTGGTGGGAGAGGTGATGGACAGCAGGGAGAAAAAGGAGCGGAAACAAAAGACGCAGATGCTGACCAGCACCTTTTTCACAGAGCTCGGTGCACCGCTGATGCTGCAGCTAAAGGAAATGTCAGAGGTGGACAGTGAGATAGTGGAGACCATTGCCGGAATCTCGATCGAGGATGAGGCGTCTGTGCGGAAAGTTCAGGAGGAACTGCGCAGAGCAGCATTTCGGGTCAGTCTGAATGAGGAGAGTTATACAGCAGTCAGAGATCTGATCCTTGAGAAGCAGACGATGCTGCTGGTGATCGCCTCAAATCCGCTGCTGATCGAGCATGAGGAATTTACAGACATGCTCTGGAACGTCTTTCATCTGATCGATGAATTCCGGTTAAGGGGAGCATATGCCCAGATGTCTCAGGCAGACCGAGCACATCTGGAAAATGATCTTGCAGGTGTGCTGAAACTGATTCTGATCAGCTGGTCCGAGAATATTCTTTATATTAAAGAGAATTATCCGAATTTTTACAATACGTCCCTGAGTAAGTTGGGATTGAAAAAAATCAGAGAGTAAAAATGCACAAAATACATCTCTGAAATTTGTGTGTTGCGACAAAATGAACGATAGAAGAGAGAAAGCACTTGCATTCTTATGGATGGAGTGCTATTCTTTACTCAACGATTAGAAACGTTACCGGAAACGTAACCGGGACGGTTTCCAAAAAGAGAACCAATAAAAAATCTTACAGAAAAAGAAAAGGAGAAGTACGATGAAAAACTTTAAAAAGTTAACCGCTATGGCTGTATCCGCAGCTATGATCGCTTCTGTAGCTGCTGTTCCGATGACAGTATCCGCTGAGGGCGGAAAGGTATATTATCTCAACTTCAAGCCGGAAGCTGATGAGGCCTGGCAGAAGCTGGCAAAATCCTATACCGAGCAGACCGGCGTTGAGGTGACTGTTGTTACCGCAGCATCCGGACAGTATGAGACCACCCTTCAGGCAGAGATGGGCAAGAGCGACGCTCCGACCCTGTTCCAGGTAAACGGACCGGTCGGTCTGCAGAACTGGGCAGATTACTGCTATGATCTGACTGACAGCGATATCGTAAACAACCTGACCAGCGATGCATTCGCACTGAAGAACGGTGATGAGATCGCAGGTGTTGGTTATGTAATCGAGTCCTATGGTATCATCGCAAACGTAGCACTTCTGGAGAAGGCTGGTTACACTCTGGACAGCATCAAGAGCTTTGATGATCTGAAGAAGGTAGCTGATGATATCCAGGCAAGAGCTGATGAGCTCGGCGTAAAGGGCGCATTCGCTTCCACAGGTATGGATGGTTCTTCTGACTGGCGTTTCAAGACTCATCTGGCAAACCTTCCGGTTTACTATGAGTACAAGGCAGACGGCATCGACAACACAGATGCGATCAAGGGCGATTACCTTGACAACTACAAGGCAGTATTTGATCTGTACATCACAGATTCTACCTGCGATCCGGCTGAGCTGGCTGCAAAGACCGGCGATGATGCAAGAAACGAGTTCCTCAACGGTGAGGCAGTCTTCTATCAGAACGGTTCCTGGGAGTACTCCAGCCTGTCTGAGAAATTCGGTGATGATGAGATCGCTATGATCCCGATCTACTTTGGTGTAGATGATGCAAATCAGGGTCTCTGCACAGGTACTGAGAACTACTGGTGTGTAAACGTAGATGCAGATGACGAAGATATTCAGGCTACTCTGGACTTCATGAACTGGTGCATTTCCTCTGAAGAGGGTACCAAAGCTATGGCAAACGACATGGGCTTCACCATCCCGTTCAAGAATGCACAGGAGTCTCCGAACGTATTCGTTAAGCAGGATACAGCTTACACCGAGTCTGGCCTTACACCGGTATCATGGAACTTCACCACAATGCCGTCTGAGGAGTGGAAGAACGGTCTTGGTTCTGCGCTGACAGCTTATGCAGCAGGCACCGGCGACTGGGATGGTGTTGTAAGCGCTTTCGTAGACGGATGGGCATCTGAGGCAGCTCTGAACGGCTAAGAAAAAGCTGAAAGTATTATAAAAAGAAACAGTAAGTAACAGATGGGCGGGCAATTCTGAAGATTCGAAGAGAAAAGGGTTGCCCGCTCTTTTCATGACAACAGACAGTCTGTTGTCCGGGAGAAAAAAGGAGTCTGAGAGGATATGGAAAAGTCAATTCGTAAATATTGGCCTGTATTTGTTCTTCCGACCATGGTAGCATTTACCATCGGATTTATCTGGCCGTTCATCTGGGGTATTTACCTGTCCTTCTGTAAATTTCAGACCTTGAAGAAGGTCAAAATCGTTGGATTTGAAAACTATCTGCAGGTATTTCAGGATGCTTCTTTTGTACATTCATTCTGGTTTTCCGCATTATTCACTATAGTATCCACGATCCTGATCAATGTACTGGCATTTGCAATCGCGCTGGTACTGACCAAGGGCATCAAGGGTACCAACATTTTCCGTACAATTTTCTTCATGCCGAACCTGATCGGTGGTATCGTTCTGGGTTATATCTGGCAGAGTCTGTTAAACGGACTTCTGTATAAGTTCGGCATGCCGCTGCTGAGTCTGTCCATGGCAGAAGGTTTCTGGGGCTTGATCATCCTGATGGGATGGCAGCAGATCGGATATATGATGATCATCTATATCGCCGGACTGCAGAACGTATCTCCGGAGCTTGTCGAGGCGGCAAAGATCGACGGTGCTACAAACTGGCAGGTTCTGAAGAATGTCAAGATCCCGATGGTTATGCCGAGCATTACCATCTGTTCTTTCCTGACACTGACGAACTCTTTCAAACTGTTCGATCAGAACCTTTCACTTACCAATGGTGAGCCGGCAAAGAGTACACAGATGCTGGCAATGAATATCTATGAGACATACTATGCACGAAGCGGTGCCCAGTGGAAGGGTATCGGTCAGGCAAAAGCGGTAGTATTCTTCCTCGTTGTTGTTGTAATTGCACTGATACAGCTGAGAGCTACCAGATCTAAGGAGGTGCAGGCATAATGGATAAGCAGAAAAAAATGTCAGCCAAAGCGGCAAAGTCATCTACGATCGCGACCGTCGTATTTGCCATCCTGAGTGTTCTGTGGGTATACCCGATCATCATGATTCTGTTCAACTCTCTGAAAAAGGAGAATGCGATCTCTACCGGACGTATCTTTGAGCTGCCGATCGGAGAAGCATTTAACGGCATCCAGAACTTCGTTTACGGTGTGACACAGATGGATTTCCTGTCTTCCTTCTGGTACAGCTTAGTCATCACAGTCAGCTCCGTATTTCTGATCATCCTGTGCTGCTCTATGTGCGCATGGTACATCTGCCGTGTAAACACACTGATGTCCAAGATCGTTTACTACCTCTGCATTTTCTCTATGGTAGTACCGTTCCAGATGGTTATGTTTACCCTGTCCAAGACAGCAGATTCTCTGAAACTGAATAATCCGTACACGATCTGTATCATCTATCTTGGTTTTGGTGCAGGTCTGGCAGTATTTATGTTTACCGGCTTTATGAAGTCGATCCCGCTGGAGATCGAGGAGGCAGCCATGATCGATGGATGCAATCCGATGCAGATCTTCTTCAAGGTGATCATGCCGATCACAAAGCCGACTACGATCTCTACCGTCATTCTGGAAACCATGTGGGTATGGAATGACTATCTGCTTCCGACACTGGTTCTGGATATCAAGAAGTATCGTACGATCCCGATGGATATTCAGTATTTCCGCGGAAGTTACGGTTCCGTTCAGATGGGACCGATGATGGCTTGTATCCTGCTGACTGTCCTTCCGATCATTATCGTATATCTGTGTGCACAGAAGTACATCCTCGAAGGTGTTGTTGCAGGTGCAGTTAAGGGTTAAGTTTGACTTAATATTTATAAGGAAGGTGAGTTACCATGAGAACCAGCGGAATACTGCTTCCGGTATTCAGCCTGCCGTCCCGCTATGGCATCGGCAGTTTTTCAAAAGAAGCATATGAATTTATTGATCGTCTGGAAGAGGCCGGACAGACCTACTGGCAGATTCTTCCGCTGGGGCCGACCGGCTACGGGGATTCCCCGTATCAGTCCTTTTCCGCTTTTGCAGGCAATCCGTACTTTATTGATCTGGATACTCTGAAGGAGCAGGGACTGCTCCTGGCAGAGGAGTATGAACACCTCTGTTTTGCAGAAGATCCGCAGGCAGTGGATTACGGAAAAATGTATGAACTGAGATATCCGGTTCTGCGAAAAGCATTTTCCAGATTTGACCGCCAGTCTGGTGACTTTGTCAGCTACTGTGAGAGAGAAGGATACTGGCTGGATGACTACAGCCTGTTCATGGCAGTGAAGGGAAAACATCAGAATCGCTGCTGGACCGGCTGGGAGGATGCGATCCGTCTCAGAGAGCCGCAGGCGATCGAGACCTACCGGGCATCTGAGGCAGAGGAGATCCTGTTTCAGAAATTCCTCCAGTATGAGTTCAGCTGCCAGTGGAGCGCGCTGAAGGATTACGCAAACAAAAAAGGTATCCGTATCATCGGTGATATTCCGATCTATGTAGCCTTTGACGGATCTGACTGCTGGGCAAATCAGGAGATGTTCCGGTTTGATGAGAATCATCAGCCGTCGGCAGTGGCAGGATGTCCGCCGGATGCATTTTCGGATATCGGACAGCTCTGGGGCAATCCGCTCTATGACTGGGAGTATCACGAAAAGACCGGATACGCCTGGTGGATCCGCCGGATGAAAAAGAGCTTTGAGCTTTACGATGTCGTTCGTGTGGACCATTTCAGAGGTTTTGATCAGTATTACTGCATCCCTTACGGAGATGACACAGCGAAATTCGGTCACTGGGAAGATGGTCCGGGTATGAAACTTTTCTCGGCACTGAAGGAAAATCTGGATGATCCGGCGATCATCGCTGAGGATCTCGGTTTCCTGACAGATTCCGTGCTGAAGCTGGTAAAGGATTCCGGATATCCGGGAATGAAGGTGATGGAGTTCGCATTCGACAGCCGTGAGAGCGGTGACTATCTGCCGCACAATTATGATAAGAACAGTGTGGTATATACCGGAACTCACGACAATCAGACACTGAAGGCATGGCTCGACGAGCTGACGCCGCAGGATTACGAACATCTGATGCAGTATGCGGCACTGGAGCGTGTACAGAAGGAAGAAATCGTCTGGGCAGTGATTCGTCTGACCCTGGCCTGTGTGGCCGACACAGCGATCATTCCGATGCAGGATTATCTCTGTCTGGGAAGCGAGGCAAGGATCAACCAGCCGGCAACACTGGGAACCAACTGGAGATGGAGACTTCTTCTGGGACAGTTTGACTCTGCTCTGGCGAAGAAGATTCGCAGCATGAGCACTTTATACGGCAGAAATTGCTGACTATTCAGAGCCGTGCGATTTCGGATAAATTTTGTGCGCAAGCTTGCTTGTAAGCACAAAATTTTATTCGAAATCATATGGCGAGAAGCCGCATCGAGGAAATGCGAAGCATTTTCGAGATGGGCTCTGAATAGTTTAAATATTGACTGAGACAGGTCATATGTCGCCCGCGCACCGGAGGAAGGAAATCTTTTGGTGGCGGGCGTTTTTAATGCCGGAGCATGCAGGGCGGGTTGTCTGTAAATAATATGAGGCTTCACAGGACCTTGGACATCTGCTATAATTCACGACAGAATGTTCGCAGAGCGTGCATTCTGTTGTTCATGACAATGACCGGAATCCGGCAGTCGCGGAAGCCGGAGACAGTGGGGTGAGTAATGGAACAGATCACAATTAAGGAAATCGCGCAGCTCTGCGGAGTCGGTGTGAGCACGGTTTCCAGAGCAATCAACAATCATCCGGATATCAATGAAGAGACACGGAAAAAGATCATGGATACGATCCAGAAATACAACTATATTCCAAATAACAGCGCACGAAATCTGAAGAGGGCAGCCTCCAAAACGATCGCTGTGCTGGTGAAGGGAATCAGTAATCCGTTCTTCGGCGCGGTCATCGATGTCATTGAGCGTGAGATCATTCACAATCGATATACGTTCTACTTGCAGCAGGTAGAAGAGCATGAGGATGAGGTGGAAGTTGCCATTCAGCTGGAAAAGGAAAAGCGACTGAAGGGTATCGTCTTTCTCGGAGGCATGCACCAGCATCCGGCAGACAGGCTGAAGATGCTGACTGTGCCGTCAGTGATCGTTACGGTGGATATGAAGCTTCCGGAGGATATCGAGAACTGCGGAGCAGTATCTATTGATGATGAGGCGGAGAGCTATCGCATGGTCGACTACCTGTGTCATCAGGGATATCAGCATATCGCGATCGCCACGCCTGAGCAGAGTGACGAGAGTGTCGGATCCGCGCGTCTGGAGGGCTATAAGAGAGCACTTCTGGCGAACGGAAGAGAAGTGGATGAATCCCTGATCCTTTTCATCAGACGTGATGCGAATACCTATTCCATGAGAAAGGGATATGAGACGGCAAAGCAGCTTCTGGAGAGCGGCAGCAAATTTGACTGTCTTTACTGCGTGGCAGACACTATCGCAGTCGGAGCGTGCAGAGCCGTGATCGATGCGGGACTGCGCATACCGGAGGATGTGGCAGTGGCAGGCTTTGACGGAACGGATATGGCGAGATATTATCATCCGTCGATCACGACCGTATGTCAGCCGCGAGAGGAGATGGCAAGCCGCGCAGCAGCCATGCTTTTTGACATGATCCGGAAGAGAAAAGTGAAGGAACATAAAGTGCTGTTCGAGGCACAGCTGCAGGTTGGTGAGTCTACACATTGACCTGAAATCAAGAAATGGAATCTGGGTCAAGGAAAATGAGCCGGGAAATTGACCTGAAATCAAAAAGTGAAATCCAGGTCAAGAAAACGACCGAAAAGTCTTGACCTGAAATGAAAAAGTAAAATCCAGGTCAAGGAAATATCCGAAAAGTCTTGACCTGAAATGAAAAAGTGAAATCCAGGTCAAGAAAATGCCCGAAACCAGGATGCCAAGCATAAAAAGAGAACGCCCGATGGACGTTCTCTTTACTTATATAAGCTGACAATACAGCATGATGTTACTCAACCTGCTTCAGTGCCTGATCCATAGGGATACGCCGGATTCTTCTGAAGTCGAAGAACATGACGATCAGGTATCCGATCAGGATGAAGATAAAGATCTTGACGTATCCGGTAGGGTTCATGATGAAGGCAACATAGCCGCTGTAGCCTTTCATCATGAGCTTCCAGAAAAGGCCCATGAGACTGGTGCCGATCAGAACGCTGACTGCATCTGCAAGGATGACGACGATCGTCGTGGAAAGCAGATACAGAGAAGCGATCTCCCGGTTATGGTAGCCGAGGATCTTCGTCATGGAGATCGGCAGTTCATTCTTCTCAATGATGAGCTTGGTCAGCAGGTAGATCAGTACAGCTGAGAGCAGGATGCACAGATACTGGAAGTAGGTCATGTAGGCCCCCATGGAGTGATCCAGCTGGTCGGCCATCTTTGTGATATCCTTCTCGGTGATCACTGCTGCGACGGAATCTTCCGGAAGATCGGTGATCTCTGTGTCGGAGAAGTACCCGGTAAAAGCTTCAGGTTCCAGATCAAAAAGTCTGGTGTACTGTGCAGCAGGAAGGAAGAGTGCCAGGCTGACACAGTGCTCATAGATTCCTGCTACGGTAAAGCTGTAGGAGGAATCAGCATATTTTTCGGTCAGGGTGATCGTATCACCGATACGGAGATCATATTTTTCTGCAAAGGAATCAGAGATATATCCTTCAGAATCTGAGAGCTCTGAGAGATCTTCTATGGAAATATAACGGCTGCTCTCTGAGACACCGTAGACGGAAATTTCTTCATTCAGAGAATCACTCTTTTTGAGGAGTGTTGTCATGCTGAAAGTTTCCGCATCTGAGGTTTCGGTCGTGATCGTTTGACCGGAATCATCCTGAAAATCAGTCAGCACATACTGATATTTTGCAAACATCATATCCTGTACATTATTCTGATAGAAATCGAGAGTCGACGGCATGCCGACTGCCATGGCAAGCAGCACGGAGATAAAAAGGATGCCGACAAACAGGATCAGGTAGTTTGACAGATTCTGGAAAATGATCCGAAGACGAAAGCGGGCAAGGAAGCTCCATCTGGGAAGGCGCATAGCCTTCTTTCTTTTTGTCTTCTTCAGATCATGCCGCAGGAATTCCAGCGGGGTATGCTGCATCACACGGGTGATCAGAAGCAGGTTGACGACCAGCATCAGAATCACCGGTACCAGTGTGGTCTTCAGAAAGGCATCGCGGCTCCAGTAGGTCTCGTAGGCAGGCAGGCTGTAGCTGTTATAGTACATGGAAACGACTACCTGCTTAAAGAGTGTGTAGCCAAGCAGATTGCCGATCGCAGCGGACAGGAAGGTCACAATGAGCGGCATGGAAAGATAATGCATGATCAGTTCGCCCTTGGTATATCCCAGTGCACGCAGAGTTCCGATGGCGGAGGACTCTCTGGAGATCGTGTTGCTGATCGTGACTGCAAAGATAAAGGCGATGATGATGATCAGGATGTCCAGCAGAATGCCGCCCATTGCCATATCAGAGCCCATATCTTCCGTTGCGAAGTTGATGGCAGGATTTGCATAGCGAGGCATATAATCCTCGATTTCATATCCGGCAGTGATTGTCTGAGTAAGCAGAGCCTTCAGAAAATGGTCGGAGGCTTCTTTTTCCTGGATCTCATCTTCCGGTGCTTCCGCATAGTGCCATGCATATGCATAGTGCAGAGCACTGTCAAGGCGGTCAAAGCCTTCTTCGGTAACCATGGCTACATCAAAACCGATGGCATCAAAGATAAGGTCCGTGCTGTTCTCGTGCAGTGTCGCATAGTTTACATAGGCAAGAAGTCCTACCACGGAATAATCCTGGCCGCCGACGCGGATCGTATCGCCGATCTGAATGCCTGCGTTGGACGCATGCATGCGGTCAATGGCGATCTCCTGTGCATTTTCCGGAAAACGGCCTTTCAGAAGACTGGCGAGATTGATCTTTTCCGTCTGACGATAGACGCGCACCGTGCCTTCCGGACTGCCATCGCAGTTTTTGTCTTCGGTCTCATTGCGGAAGAAATTTTCATAGACAGAGACGTTTACTGCAGAAAACTCCGGGTCATTCAGCCCGTATTTTTCCTCAGCCTTTGCGTAGGCGGAATCGATCTCGGCAATGACCTTGCTTTTTGCCTCCTCTGAAATCTGTCGAAGAGATTCCTCATCGGCATTTTTGTTGAATGTCTGGTAGAGTCGAAAAGCAGCATCAGCAGCAGAATCGATCTCTGACTGTGCCTTGTCGAGATAGTACTGATAGATATCTGCCATCTCACCGGTCTCAAGGACTGCGAGAAAGTCTGGATCCGCTTTTTGATTCAGCTCGAAGTGTCCATCCTCCAACGCATATCTGGTCACACCAAGGCGGGCGGAGGTCATCATGCTTTCATTTGCAACATACATGCCTGAGACAAAGCCGATCGTAAGGAGAAGAAAGAGGCTGACCAGAAGATATTTTTTCCAATCACCGAAAAGCTCGCGAAGAATGCGCTTTCTCAGTGGATTTGCAGTTCTTTTCATGTTCATCGATCCGTCCCTTCTGTTTACCACTCAAGCTCTGCGGCAGAAATTTTCTCTGTATTCGTGATATTTTTCCGGACAACGCCGTCACGCAGCTTGATCACATGGTCGGCCATATGCTGGATAGCTTCATTGTGGGTAACCATGATGATGGTGTTGCCGTATTTTTTATTGATATCCTCAATCAGGGAAAGGATCTCCTTGGAAGTTGTGTAATCGAGGGCACCGGTCGGCTCATCGCAGAGCAGAATATCCGGATTTTTCACGATTGCTCTTCCGATGGAAACACGCTGCTGCTGACCGCCGGAAAGCTGGCTGGGCAGTTTATAGCGGTGCTCAAAGAGTCCGAGTGTGTGAAGCAGCTCATCGATATCCAGGGAACGGTTGGAAAGATAGGCGCCGACCTCAATATTTTCCTTTACATTCAGGTTGCTGATCAGGTTGTACATCTGGAAAACGTAGCCGAGGTGAATGCGGCGGTACTGCGTCAGGCCTTTTTCCCCCATATCCTCAAGCTTGTCGCCATTGATGGAAATGTAACCGGAATCGGCACTGTCAATGCCGCCGATGATATTCAGCAAGGTTGATTTTCCGGAACCGGACGGGCCGAGAAGTACACAGAATTCACCTCTGGCGACGGTGAAGGAGAGCCCTCGCAGGACTTCCTGGCGGGTATCTCCGCTACCAAACCCCTTCTTAAGATCTACGATTTCCAAAAATTTTCTTTCTTCTTCAGACATATAAAACTCCTCCCTCTGAACAATAGAATGCACGCTCCGCGAATGCCTGTACAGGCACAGCATTCTTGTCGCTGCTCGCGCAAACTGAAATTCCGTGCAGGTCTTTTCAAAGCCTGACAGGAATCGATATTACCGATTGTTAGATAAGACTAACATATATTGGTAATTTATAACCAGAGAGAGGAGTTTGTCAATAAAAATATTCAGGGGGGAGCGATCACTCCCGATTTCGAATGATCGCTCCGTAATGTGCGGACTCGGCGAGTCTGGAATACACATTCAGATAACCTTTCTGTGCTGCCGGGCCGGCTTTTCGGATCGTCAGAGAAGCCATGCGGGAGGCAAGTTCTTCGTCCGGGATCAGCAGGGAAAGCTCTCCTTTTTCAATATCGATCAGGATGCGGTCGCCGTCCCGGATCGCTGCGATCGGTCCGCCTTCTGAGGCTTCCGGTGAAATATGACCGACAAAGCAGCCATTGTTGCTGCCGGAGAAACGACCGTCGGTGATCAGCGCAGTGCTCAGGGCAAGTCCCTGACCGTAGAGCAGTTTCATGATACGCACCATTTCGCGCATGCCCGGGCCGCCCTTTGGTCCCTCATAGCGGATGACAAGCACGGTTCCCGGACGGATCTCGCCGGCATGGACGGCTCTGGTCGCCTCATCCTCTGAATCGAAGCAGCGGGCATTTCCCTCGAAGCGCAGCATGGAAGGATCGATCGCGGTCGGTTTTGTCACGGCACTCATTGGAGCGATATTTCCGTGAAGTACGGCGAGGCTGCCCCAGTCATGGAACGGATGCTCAAGGGAATGGATCATCTCATTTTCCACAGGCGCAAGATCTGCGAGCACTTCCTCCCAGCCAAGACCGGTACAGGTGACAGCGGACTGGTCCAGCAGAGGCAGCAGCTGTTTCATAACGGCAGGAACACCGCCGGCCTCGTAGAAATCAGGTACATTTTTAGGACCGTTCGGATAAATGTTTGCGATATGCGGTGTCTCTCTGGCGATCCGATCCAGATCCTCCATGGTGAAGTCGCACTCAGCCTCATAGGCAATGGCAGGAAAATGGAGCGCCATGTTTGTGGAGCCGCCGATGGCCATGCCAAGGCGGACTGCATTGGTGATGCCGGCTTTGTTGATCACCTTGCGGGCACTGAGACCTTCGCGGATCATTTCCACAATACGTCTTCCCGATGCCTGTGCAGCACGCAGACGGTCTGCCATGACAGCAGGGATCATGGATGAACCCGGGAGTGTCATGCCCATGGCTTCCGCGACAGCACACATGGTGTTGGCAGTTCCGAGGAAGGAGCAGGAGCCGCAGCAGGGATTGGAACGGTTTTCCAACGTATCGTATTCTGCCTGCGTGATCTTACCCTGTTCGAGCATGGCGAGTGCTTCCACCATACTGGAATTGTCAGAGGCACGGCCGGCAAATTCCATGCCGCCGAGTGCCGGACCGCTGTTTACCATGATCGCCGGGAGATCGAGTCTGGCTGCCGCCATCAGAAGTCCCGGAACCACCTTGTCGCAGGAGCCGAGCAGGACCAGACCGTCGACATGATTGACCTCAGCCATCATTTCGACAGAATCTGCGATGATCCCGCGGGAAGGGAGAATATAGTGCATGCCGGTGTTGCCGCAGCCCATGCCGTCGCAGGGGCCGATGGTGCCGAACTCCACAGGGGTTCCGCCAGCCTGATAAATACCCTGTTTTACATATTCTGCGACCTCGCGCAGGTTGGAATGTCCCGGATTTCCGGTATTCCAGGTGTTTGCGATGCCGATGATCGGACGATCCAGATCATAGTCGCTGTAGCCGATGCCCTTGTAGAGTGCGCGGATGCTGGACCACTCCGGTTTTGCAAGGGTTTCGGTACTTCGAAGCTGCTGTTTTGACATAAGAAGATACCTCCGGAAATAGAATAATAAATAGTGAGATAAGTATATCATACCCTGCCTGCAAAAACACAATTTCTTCACAGACGAATCACAATTAGAACAAACTGACGCAGTATTATTACAGACATTAGGAGGAGAGAGAAAGAAAACAAAAGATCTCCCCGGAAAAGGTAAAAATGATCCGACATGAGCTGAACGAAAAAAGCAGACTCAGCCAGGAATACAGATAAGGAGGATGCATTATGAAGAAGAGAATGGCATTGATTTTAGGAGCAATGGTACTGGGAAGTTCCGCCGGAGCAGTGACTGCACTTCAGGGTAATACAGAGGGAGCAGCCATCGTTGCAGAGGCAGCTGACACAGCAGAAAATACGGATGCATCACAGAAAAACGGAACCGATTATACAACTGTGAGCACGACATCACTGGTAAATACAGAAAACAGCGGAGTAAACTATTCCGGAGTTGCAGATATTGCAGAGGCAGCGATGCCGAGTATCGTGGCGATCACAAACAAATCCGTGCAGGAGGTCCAGAGCTTCTACCGCGGACAGTCTTATCAGTATGAGAGTGAGAGCAGCGGTTCCGGTATCATTGTAGGACAGAATGACAGCGAGCTGCTGATCTGCACCAACAATCATGTTGTAGAAGATGCTTCAGAGCTGACAGTCAGCTTCATCGATGAGTCTTCCTACACTGCACAGGTCAAAGGTACGGATGCATCAAATGATCTGGCAGTCATCGCAGTAAAGCTGGAGGATCTGAGTGACGATACCTTATCCAAGATCCAGGTGGCTCAGATGGGAGATTCCGATGAACTCAGAGTCGGTGAGCAGGTCGTGGCCATCGGTAATGCACTCGGCTACGGACAGTCTGTCACGACAGGTATCGTCAGTGCCAAGGATCGTACCATCGAGGTGAATGACGATTACGGCACAGTATCTGCATACGAGAATCTGATCCAGACAGATGCAGCGATCAACCCGGGCAACAGCGGCGGCGCACTTCTGAACATGAAGGGCGAGCTGATCGGTATCAACTCTGCAAAGGCTTCTTCCTCGGGTGTCGAGGGCATGGGATATGCGATCCCGGTATCCAAGGCAAGCCCGATCCTGGAGCAGCTGATGAGTCAGGAGACCAGAAGTCTGGTAGATGAGGAGGATGCATCCTACATCGGTATCGGCGGTGATTCCGTAAGCGCAGAGGCAGTCAGAATGTACGGTGTACCGGCAGGTGTCTATGTATCCGTGGTATACTCAGACAGTCCGGCAGAGAAGGCAGGCGTACAGGAAGGCGATATCATTACCGCATTTGACGGTGTGACAGTAAGCAGCCTCGGTGATCTGCAGAAGCGTCTGCAGTACTATGCGGCAGATGAGACCGTGGATCTGACCGTACAGAGAATGTCCGACAAGGGCGGATATGAGGAGACCACACTGAGTATCACCCTCGGAAAAAAGAGTGATTTCCAGAATTCATAAATAAATTCAGAATAAAGAATTAAG
>JAUNAF010000030.1 GCA_030527715.1 Eubacteriales bacterium | reverse complement strand
TTACTACGACTGGGCAGTTGCAAGCCCATTACCTTTAGGTGATGGGTAGTTGACATAGAAGTATGATATCTAAATAAAAATAATGAGAAGGGGGAAGAAAAATGATCTTAGTAAATACAGAATATATCTCAGGCAGACAGCTTCAGATGCTCGGACTGGTGAAGGGCAGTACCATTCAGTCCAAAAATATTGGAAAGGACATCTCTCAGAGCTTTAAGACTCTGGTCGGCGGTGAGCTCAAAGCTTACACTCAGATGATGGATGAGGCCCGTGATCTGGCTACCCAGCGTATGATAAGAGAGGCAGAAGCGCTCGGGGCAGATGCTGTTGTAAATGTACGTTTTGCTTCCTCAGCCGTCATGCAGGGTGCGGCAGAGGTGATCGCCTACGGAACGGCGGTAAAATTTATCCAGTAATCTTCATCGATAGAATAGAAGAGAAGGAGCCGCTGCAAAACAGACGCTATGAGCATCTGTTTTGCAGTGACTCCTTCTTTTTCATCAGCTTAAAAATCTGAATACTCCGATCACTTTTCCGAGAATAGCAAGCTCCCCCTGCACGATGATCGGATCCATATGATCATTCTCCGGCTGAAGACGATAGTGCCCCTCCTCCTTGTAGAAGGTCTTGATCGTTGCCTCATCCTCGATCAATGCGACGACCATCTCACCGTTTTCCGCAGACTGCTGCTGACGGATCAGTACCTGATCTCCGTCAAAAATTCCTGCATTGATCATACTGTCTCCCTTGACCTGGAGAAGGAAGGTCGGTGCATTCGGCAGAAATTCGGATGGAATAGGGAAGTAGTTCTCTACATTCTCCACTGCCAGAATCGGCTCACCTGCAGCGACACGTCCCACGATCGGAACATTCACCACCTCACGTCGAACCAGATTGAAATTGTCATCTAAGATCTCGATCGCACGCGGCTTCGTCGGATCTCTGCGAATATATCCGTTTTTCTCCAGACTCTCCAGATGTGCATGCACAGAGGAGGTCGATTTCAGATTGACTGCCTCACAGATCTCGCGCACAGAGGGCGGAAAGCCGCGGTTCAGAATCTCTTTTTTCATATATTCCAATATCTCTGACTGCTTTGTCGTGATTTTTCCGTAGGACATGGGCAGCCTCCTTTCTTTTACACTGTTGATTCTGCTCTTATCATAGTATATTTTCGTCATAAAAGCAAACAAAAGTTCGTTTTTCTTCCTGTTTTGCACTGTTTTTTATCTTGAAGTTCCGCATTTTCCATAGTATGATGGTATAGGATCAGTGATTTATGACTTTTTCCAGAAGAGGAGATACTTATGAATATTCTGTCTTTAAGAGAAGAACTGAAGAGCAATGCGTACCCGGGACGCGGAATCGTCATCGGAAGAACACCGGACGGTACCCATGCAGTTACTGCATACTTTATCATGGGACGCAGCGAAAACAGCCGTAATCGTGTATTTGTAACTGAGGGAGAGGGCATCCGTACCCAGGCCTATGATCCTTCCAAGCTTACCGACCCGAGCCTGATCATCTACGCTCCGGTAAGAGTACTTGGAAACAAGACGATCGTCACCAACGGTGATCAGACTGATACGATCTATGACGGCATGGATCATCAGATGACCTTTGAGCAGTCTCTGCGCAACCGTGAGTTTGAGCCGGACGCTCCGAATTACACACCGCGTATTTCCGGAATCATGCACATTGAGAACGGTTCCTTTAACTACGCCATGTCTATTTTGAAGAGCAACCACGGAGATCCGTCCTCCTGCAACCGTTACACCTTTGCCTACCAGAATCCGGCAGCCGGAGAGGGACATTTCATTCATACCTACCAGTGTGACGGAAATCCGCTTCCGAGCTTTGAAGGTGAGCCGAAGCTGGTTTCCATCGACAACGATATGGATGCCTTTACCGAGATGCTCTGGAGCAGCTTAAACGAGGACAACAAAGTATCTCTCTTTGTACGTTATATCGATATCGCTACCGGAGAGTACGAGACCAAGATCATTAATAAAAACAGCTGATTTGGAAGGAGAAATGATTATGAAAGAACTTCAGTTAAAATATGGATGTAATCCGAATCAGAAGCCTTCCAGAATCTATATGAAGGATGGAGAGCTTCCGATCGAGGTATTATCAGGCAGACCTGGTTATATCAACTTTCTGGATGCTTTCAACGGCTGGCAGCTTGTAAGAGAGCTGAAGCAGGCAACCGGACTTCCGGCAGCAACCTCCTTCAAGCACGTTTCCCCTGCAGGTGCTGCGATCGGACTTCCGCTGACTGAGACACTTGCAAAAATCTACTGGGTAGATGACTGCGGAGAGCTTTCCCCGCTCGCCAGTGCCTATGCACGCGCAAGAGGCGCTGACCGTATGTCTTCCTTCGGAGATTTTATCGCTCTGTCCGACACCTGTGACAGAGATACCGCCATGCTGATCAAGAGAGAGGTATCTGACGGCGTGATCGCACCGGGTTATACCGACGAAGCTCTGGAGATTCTGCGTGCAAAGAAAAACGGAAACTACAATGTCATCAAAATTGATGAAAACTATGTTCCGGCTCCGATCGAGCATAAAGAAGTATTCGGTATTACCTTTGAGCAGGGAAGGCAGGAGCTCCCGATCAACGATGAGCTTCTTGCAAATATCGTAACTGAAAACAAAGAGATGTCTGAAGATGTCAAGCGCGATATGAAGATCGCTCTGATCACCTTAAAATATACTCAGTCTAACTCTGTCTGCTACGTCAAGGACGGTCAGGCCATCGGTATCGGAGCCGGACAGCAGTCCCGCGTACATTGCACCAGACTTGCCGGACAGAAGGCTGACAACTGGCTTCTCAGACAGAGCCCGAAGGTAATGAACCTTCCGTTCCTCGATGGTATCCGCCGTGCCGACAGAGATAATGCGATCGATGTCTACATCGGTGATGAGTACATGGATGTGCTGGCTGACGGTGCATGGCAGAAGGTATTCAAGGAGAGACCGGAAGTATTTACCAGAGAAGAGAAGCGTGCATGGCTCGATCAGATGAGCGGTGTTACCCTTGGTTCTGACGCATTCTTCCCGTTCAGCGATAATATTGAGCGCGCACACAAGAGCGGTGTACAGTATATCGCACAGCCGGGTGGTTCTGTAAGAGATGATCTGGTCATCGAGTGCTGCAACAAGTATCAGATGGTTATGGCATTTACCGGCATCCGTCTTTTCCACCACTAGGAGAATCAACCAATCATGAATACGACAACGATGAATTATTCCTGTCTGCTCTTTGATGCAGACGAGACACTGCTGGATTTTAAAAAGGCTGAGGCAAGAGCGATCTGTGAGACCTTCCGCCGTCACGATCTGGCCTTCAACGAAACTATTCTTCACACGTATTCAGAAATCAATCAGAGATACTGGAAAGAGTTTGAGCAGGGAAGGCTGGATAAGCCGACCCTGCTCATTGAGCGCTTTCGAAGATTATTTCAGGTATTGTCACTGAATGCAGACCCACACCAGGTACGCCTGACCTATCAGGAGGAGCTTGGACTTGGTGCATACTGGAAGCCGGGTGCAAAGGAACTTCTTCAGATGCTGCGTGACAGCGGCTGTTACCAGATCTACATTGTGACAAACGGTGTGTCTGTCACACAGCACAGTCGTTTTGCTCTCTGCGGTCTGGATCAGCTCAGTGACGATGTCTTTGTCTCTGAAGATATCGGATACCAGAAACCGAAACCGGAATATTTTTCCTGTGTATTTGAGAGGATTCCGGGGTTCCGGAAGGAAAGAACACTGCTGATCGGTGATTCCCTGACTGCCGATATTGCAGGCGGAATCGCTGCCGGAATCGATACCTGCTGGTACAATCCGGGACATCAGCCGTGTCCTCAGGATTGTCTTCCGACCTATGAGATCGATGAGATCTCTCTGCTGCAAACTATACTGTAACCGTTTTTATCGACGATTACAGACGGAAAGAGAATTACTATGAGTGAAGAAGAGAAGAAAACTGATACCAAAGAGTCTGACGATAAAAAGAAAGACTCTTCAGAACAGGCAGCAAAATTCAAGGCTGCCTTACGAAAAATGCTTTCCGCTGCAAAGCTGCAGCTGATTCGCTTTTTGAAATTCATATGGAAATATCTGAAGGAATTTGTTCTGTTCTGTATACAGCTGATGGCTGCTGCCTGGGAACGGTTTCATGTGTACTTTATCCGCAGCCGGAAGAAAAATCTTCGAATGAAAAAAAAGCTTGATTCGAAGGAATATCTTGTATACCGCATCCGCAGGATTCCGCATGATCTGAAATATGCGATTCCTGCACTTGCCGGACCGGTTCTGATTCTTCTGGCGGCCATTTTTCTGGTACGCGGTGTTATTTCTGCCGGTCACTCACTGATGGGCAGAAACGCCGGACGGGAGACCGAGGAGATCGTACTGGAAACTGAAACGGAGACTGAGAAAGTGTATGCTGAGGCAGACCTGACCGTCGGCAGTACCGGCTGCATGCTTCTGCATTCCCCGTTCATTGATTCCTATCCGGATCAGGACGGTAATTATGACTTTTCCTCCATCTTCAAATATATCACTCCATATTACAGTAAGCCTGATTTTATGACCTGTGAATTTGAAGGCTCACTTGGCGGAGAGGAGCTTGGCTATTCCGGATATCCGATGTTTATCTCACCGGATATCATTATACAGAATCTCCGAGACAGCGGCATTGATCTGCAGTATCTCGCAAGCAATCATATTTACGACGGTATGTCCTACGGATTCCACCGTACAATGGATGTCTATAATGAGCATGCGATTGCATTTTCCGGCATCCGTGAGTCCAAAAATGACAAACAGTACTATGTGGCTGATGTCAACGGAGTCCGTCTTGGATTCCTGGATTATGTATATGAGACCGTCGGTGAGGGTACCAATCTGAACGGCATCCCACTGGAAGCCCAGGACGCTGATCTGGTCAACAGCTTTGATTCCGATGATCTGGAAAGCTTTTACAAAGAAGTGGAAGCAAATATCGTAGAAATGAAATCTGTAGGTGTACAGTTTATCATCATGCAGATGCACTGGGGAATTGAATATCAGCTGACCGAATCCGAAGAGCAGGATGCCATGGCTCAGCGGCTCTGTGATCTTGGTGTCGGTGCTGTCATCGGCGGACATCCGCACTGTGAGCAGCCGATTGATCTGATCATGAGCAAAGATCAGAGTCATGCCATGTTCTGCATCTATTCTGAGGGAAATGCTCTGAGCAATCAGCGAACCTATCTGCTCGATGAAATGCCGACCGGTCATACCGAGGATGGTTCCATGATCACACTGCATCTGCACCGCGATACTGCAGGAAATGTCACTATTACCGATGTGGAGCTCCTGCCTACCTGGGTCTACAGATATCAGGATACTTCCGGTTCCAAATACTTTATCCTGCCGTTGGACGATGTGGATTCCCTGCCGGCGCTGACCGGCATTAAGGACCTTGGACAGGATCCTGCGAATTCCTATCAGAGAACCATGGAGGTGCTCGGAGGCGGTCTGGAAAAGGCAAATAACTACTTCCATGCGCAGAATCAAGCCCGCATCGCAAGGGAGCAGGCGCTCGCTGCAGAGACGGAAACAGGCAGTGAGACAGAAGAGGAAGGCTCAGCAAAATAGCTGAAAATCTCCCGAACATTTTATCGAACATTCGTTCTTATTTATCATTGACAAACATTTGTTCTGTATGTTACTATAAAATCATTCAGAACAGATGTTTGTTTTTTTATCGAATCAAGTAAGTCCCAGCTTCAAATGTGCAAACCATTAAGTGATGGACGATTATTCGATTGACTGAATGAACACACAAGGTGAATTCTGTTGTATATGGGGGCGAATGATATGATTAGACGTAATTCTATTAAGAAAAGAAAGCGAGTTCTTCAGAGAAATTTTCGAGTGGCCGCATGCTGCGGATTCCTTTGCCTGACGGTGCTGACAGCCTCAGTGCGCCATATACATGCATCCGCGCCAAAAACGCCGGTATATAAGTATTATAAGCAGATCCGCATTGATCGCGGGGACACCCTCTGGGGAATCGCTGAGACTTACTGTACAGACTTATCCGGCACAGATCTAGTCAGCTATATCCGTGAGGTTCAGCGCATCAACCAGATCGGTGAGCGGATTCTTTACGGACAGACTTTGATTGTTCCATATTATTCAGAGGTCCGTAAGTTATAGCAGATATCTATGAAGCACAGGAACCGTGTATGGCTTTACACTGAAGAACAGATCACAGGCCGTATGCGGTTTTTCATTCTTTGGTTGACAAATATCCCTGACAGCAGTACTATAGATCTATACGACAAACCATAGTTTTTCCAATAGATCTATAGATAAAATACCAGAAAGTACTTAAAATGAGGTTTTTTCATGAATCCAGCCGATCTTACTTACCATGAACAGAAAAACATTGAGCAGACATTAAGACTTAGGGAAATCCTTTCCACGTTTCCGGCTTTTGCAAAGGATTATTTTCGTGCCATTGAGCCTACGACATCCTCACGTACCAGGATTTCCTATGCCTATGACATTCGTGTCTTTTTTCAGTTTCTTCTGGATACGAATCCTGCATTTAAAAACAAAGCCATGACTGATATTGAGGTGTCTGTCCTTGACCAGCTCAAGGCAGTCGATATTGAAGAATATCTCGAGTATCTGAAGGTCTATCGCACAGACGATGATCTGAAAACAAACGGCGAACGAGGCATCAAACGAAAAATGGTCGCTCTGCGAGGCTTCTATGCCTATTATTACAAACGCGAAATGATCCAGACCAATCCTTCCGTTCTTGTCGATGTTCCAAAAATTCATGAAAAAGCGATCGTTCGACTGGACGTTGATGAAACGGCCTCTCTGCTGGATTATATCGAGCATTGCGGCGAGACCCTCACCGGACAGAAAAAAGCTTACTGGGAAAAGACAAAACTGCGCGATCTTGCCATCGTGACCCTGCTTCTTGGCACCGGTATCCGAGTCTCCGAATGCGTCGGTCTTGATCTGAATGATGTGGATTTCAAGAATAACGGCATCAAGGTCGTTCGAAAAGGCGGAAATGAAATGATCGTCTATTTTGGCGATGAGGTCGAGGACGCCCTTCGCAGCTATATTGAACAGCGATCAACGATCACGACCGTCGCCGGTCACGAAAATGCACTTTTCCTGTCTACCCAGCGAAAACGCATCGGTGTACAGGCCGTGGAGAATCTGGTAAAGAAATACGCCTCAGCCATCACATCGACCAAAAAAATAACTCCGCACAAATTGCGAAGCACCTACGGTACCAGCCTCTATCAGGAAACCGGTGATATCTATCTGGTTGCCGATGTCCTCGGCCACAAGGATGTCAATACCACCAGAAAGCATTATGCCGCAATGGATGACGACCGCAGACGCCGTGCCGCTTCTGCAGTGCGTTTGCGCGAGGAAATATAATTTATTTGCATAAATATTTTATGTAAACTCCCATTAATTTATAATAACAAATAACAGTAAACCGCCGTATCTGAATTTCTGCACGCAACATCTGATGTTTGCGATGCAGGATCCGGATACAGCGGTTATATTTTCGTTCATAATTATAGACTGTTCACAGAGCGTGTATCCTATTTCCGATGCATCTCTGTCTGTCTCACATAATCTACGATCAGACTGGCAGTTCCATCGATTCCAAGCATTCCGCTGTCAATACAGAGATCATAGCTTCCGATCTCACCCCAGCGTTTGTTTGTATAGTAGTTGTAATAGCTTGCTCTCTGTTTGTCTGTCTTTGAGATGGCCTCTTTTGCCTTCGCCTCTGAGAGGTCTCTGCGCTTCATAATGCGCTGAATACGCGCCTTTTTGTCGCCGTAGATAAAGATCTTGATACAGTTCGGATACTCTTCCAGCGCGTAATCTGCGCAACGTCCTACCATGACACAGGGACCTTCATCTGCAATTTTCTTGATCGCATTGAACTGTGCAAGAAAAACTTTGTGATTGATCGGCATGCCGGATAACGCTGCCGCTGAATAACCCATGGTATAGGTATCCATTACCAGGGAATATAAGAAGCTGTTGGTCGGCTTCTCATCATGGTTTTCAAAAAGCTCCTGGGCGAGACCACTGTCCTTTGCTGCACGGTCCAGCAATTCATTGTCATAAAAAGGTATCTCCAGCGCCTTTGCAAGTTTCTCTCCGATCTCTCTTCCGCCGCTTCCATACTGCCTTCCGATGGTTATAATAGAATTACATGACATATCAGTACCTCGCTTTCCATCTGATCATATATCAGATCTTTAGTTAGTTACAGTATATATCAAAATATACAAAAAGTACAGAAAATTTATTCGCTTTTCTGTACTTTTTCACTTTATATGAAATCATCTGTCAAGGATACTTCACCAAATCTGATCATTCTATGGCAGGTTTGCGCATCACTGCGTGCAGACGCATTCCTTTTCGCGCTTCAGATATTTCCATCTGCAGGCCCACCTGCTCAGCAAGTCTGCGCACTTCTTCCAGAGAATATAAGTGAACATCCCCTTTCCCGGCAAGATTGACCAATGGAAGTTCAATATGATTGACGATCCAGCGAACGAAGACGCTGTTTGACGTCATGTCTCTTAAAATAAACCTGCCTCCCGGTTTCAATACGCGCGATACACTTTGGAAAAAATCTTCTACATGCGGATAATGATGAAAACTCATGGAACAGGTCACCACGTCAAAACTATTGTCTGAATACGGCAGATTTTCACAGTCTCCCTGTCTGAAATGGATGGTTTCTCCATTCTCTCTCGCTACTTCGATCATCTTTTCGGACAAATCGATCCCATAGTACTCTTTTCCGGGAACATCCTTCGCCAAAAGCTTTACCATTGCTCCCGTGCCGCATCCGGCATCCAGAAGTTCATGAAATGATTCTTTTCGGACTTCCGCCAAAATATCCGGATAATCCTTCCTGCACATATTGTAGATACTCGGATCATCATTGTCAAACTGACTTGCTGCCCTGTCAAATTCCCGTCGTGTCAGATCTTTATACGCTTCAGCATTCATTTCGTCTTCTCCTTTTCTCCGCTTCGATTTTTACCATTCACGAGCTGCACGAAGAATTTCTTCTGATACAGCTTTTCTGGATGCCGCGCATTCCGCAGAATACTTCTTTGCCTCTTTAAATACCATTTTCGTCATTAAATTGATAAATGGAACCGTATCCGGATAAAGCATATGCGTTGCGTGTTTATAGACCTTTGATCTTACACTTGCGCTGCCGCCAAGTTCTTGTATCCTCTTATTGATTCTTTCCGCTGCACCGGCACTGTCCCAGCAGGTATCATGCTCCGCACTCAGCAGAAGGATCTTTCCCCGGATCTGTTCAACCGGGATCTTCGCTTCTTCCCTGCATTCCTTCTGAATGGATTTCTCCCACAATCCCCGGCCATATGTTTCACCATGCGCTTTTTTGGCCTCTTTCATCTCCTTCTGATAACCTGCCTTATCGAGATAAAACGGTTGGAACGGAAGCTCCTTCCCTTCCAATGTCAAAGAAGAGTGACCGGACGGATACTGGGTTCCACGTCCAAGAACGCCCTCAAAAAGCATATCAAATCCCGAAATGCTTATCGTCAGGCTGATATCGGGGCTGAGAGCCGCTCCATACAGTGCCATCACAGCCCCAAGCGAAAGACCTGTGATACCGATTTTCTGATAGCCCAGTTTCTTCAAATATGCTGCAGCTTTCAGAATATAATCCAACGGGACAAGATTTTCATCAGGAACCGTCTGTTTTGTCCCCCAGGAAGCCAGTGACAGGGCAGAGATACCGTTTTTTACCAGCCATTGTTCCGTTTTTTTAATCATTATTGAATGAGGAGCGAACATCAGATTCAAAATCATAACTTTCTTCTCTTCTGCCTGTTCTGCTTCCAGCAGACATCCTTCAAATCCATGATCAGCAACATTAAACTTTTCCATTCGCATCCTCCAACAAATATCTGACCTGTGATTGTATGTTCCATCTATTTATGGTTAGTTTTAGCTAACCAAACTCCAAAAAACAATAGAATGCATGCTCCGCAAACATTCTATTGTCATGAATAACAGAATGCACGCTCTGCGAACAATCTATTATACGAATGCCTCTTTCTTAACAAAGTTATCATTCTTTCAGATTTTTGTCAATCTATCTTCTCAGCTTCCTCAGCAGCTCTTCGAAATACTCTGGCAGTGGTGCTTCAAATTCCATATATTCGCCGGTTCTCGGGTGTATGAAACCGATGATCTGTGCATGCAGGGTCTGTCCCTGAAGTCCCGGATAAGGGCACTTTGCAGGTCCGTAGACATCATCACCGAGAATCGGGTGATGGATGCTGCTCATATGAACGCGAATCTGATGTGTACGTCCTGTCTCCAGACGGCATTCAATATAGGTGAATTGCCCGAATCGCTCCAGCACACGGTAATGTGTCACCGCTGACTTTGCCTGGCGCACGTTGACTGCCATCTTTTTTCGCTCTATCGGATGTCTGCCGATCGGGGCATCGATCACGCCCTCCTCTTCCTTCAGATTTCCGTGGACGATCGCCCGATATCTGCGGTTGATCGAGTGAACTTTCAGCTGTTCTGCAATGTGGTGATGAGAAAAATCATTTTTGCAGACAATCAGAGATCCGGTCGTATTCCTGTCGATTCGATGAACGATACCGGGTCTGAGAACACCGTTGATCCCGGACAGATCATCCTTACAGTGAAACATCAGCGCATTTACCAGGGTACCACTGTAGTGACCGGCAGCCGGATGCACTACCATCCCCTTTGGCTTATTTACGATGATCAGATCACTGTCTTCATAGAGGATATCCAGCGGAATATCTTCTGCCACAATGTCCGGTTCTGTGCTTTCCGGAATCATCAGGCAGATTTCCTCTCCGCCGGACAGCTTGTAATTAGCCTTTACCGCAGATCCATTCACGGTTACTGCCTGATCCTTCATCAGATTCTGAAGGAAGGATCGTGAAATTTCAGGTCTCTCCTCTGAGAGCCTGTCTGCGAGATATTTATCAATGCGAACTGCCGAGGCAAGCTCCGGAACAAGGATCGTCATTTCAGCCATGCAGAAACCTCTTTTCTGTAAAAGATCAGAATCAGTGCGATCGGAACAGTGATCAGACAGTCTGCCACATTAAATACCGGAAAGTCGATCAGAGAAAAATAGAAGAAATCAACGACAAACCCGCGGAAAACGCGGTCGATCGCATTGCCGATTGCACCTGCAAGAAGCAGCGTGAGCAGGATGCGAAGTCCCTGATAATGCTTTTCCTTCGGAATTCTGAAATAATAAATGTACAGAATGGCTGCGGCGAACACGATCGCACTCAGAACAAACAGCCAGGTCATATGCTTTAACATTCCCCAGGCAGCACCGTAGTTTTTAAGATAGCAAAGTCCGAAAACATCCGGAATCAGATAGAGGGTCAATCCCTCTGTCAGATACTTCTGTGCCAACACCTTTGTTCCCTGATCCAGAAGGATCCAGAGAACCAAAGTGTACATTGGATCCAAATACAACACTCCTTTCGGTCTTCTGTAGATCATTTATCTCTGACTCAGTCCAGCTCTTTGTAGGTAATAAAGTCGATCGCATCGCGGATCTCATCGTCTGTCACGGTCTTATCGATAAATGCTTTTCCGATCTCTTTGAGAAGTACAAATTTCACTCTGCCTCCGTCCATCTTTTTGTCAGACTTCGTCAGCTGAAGGATCTCCTCCGTATCGATATTGTCAACGGTAAATCCAAGATCAAATCCAAGATTCATATCACGGATCTCATAGAGCTCCTCGGTTGAGAGCAGACCTCTCTTGTGGGAAATGTAAGCAGCGGCAACATATCCGAGTGCCACACACTGTCCATGCAGCAGTTCCGGAGATTTCACCTTCTCGATCGCATGTCCGATCGTATGACCGAAGTTCAGCAGTGCGCGTTCCCCTTTTTCCTTAACATCTCTCTGTACAACGTCACGCTTGATCATGCAGCTCTCGTACACCATCTCCATGATCGTCTCCAGATCGCGCTCAGCGATCTCTGAGAGATGCTCGATCGTCCAGGTATAGTACTCCGCATTCTTGATCAGACCGTGTTTGAGCACCTCACCCATACCACAGGCAAACTGATCCTCATTTAAGGTCTCCAGTGTATGAAAATTCATATATACCATCTTCGGCTGATGGAAGGCACCGACCATATTTTTGTAGGAATCAAAATCTACGCCTGTCTTTCCTCCGATACTGCTGTCCACCTGTGCAAGCAGGGTCGTCGGCACCTGCACAAAATCGATACCACGAAGATAGGTCGATGCGGCGAATCCAGCAAGATCTCCGACGACACCGCCGCCGAGTGCAAGGATCAGATCCTTTCTCTCAAAATGCGCAAGAATCAGTTTCTCATACAGCTGCCGCACGGTATCCAGTGTCTTGCTCGGCTCGCCTGCAGGAAATACAAAGGTCTCCAGCGCGCTGCAGGAAGCCTCCAGCAGTCCGCGGACCTCAGCACCGTACAGTCCGTCTACCGTACTGTCCGTAACAATGCATACTTTACGATCTGAAATATGGCAGTTCTTCTCAAGAAGGCTTCCCAGCTCTGAAAAATCCTTCCTGTAATAAATCGTATATCCGTCGGTTTCTCCGGTGTTCACAAATAACTGGTCTTTTCTTTCTTCCGACATAGTAAACGTCTCCCTTCAGATGGTATCATTCGTTCATCAGATAAATTTTTCGATTTCTACAAACAGCCGCTTTTTTCGCGTCTCCTGTTCATTGCCCAGATAGCGGAATCTTCCGAGTCCGCGTGCGGATATCATATCCTGATCCTTGATCTTATAGCCGTTAGAGGTCACAAGACGCCCGTTTACATAGACTCTGCCGCCTTCTACCAGCTCTGTCAGCTTGCTTCTGGAACTCTGAAATGCAAGTGCCAGAAGGCTGTCCAGCCTCACAGAAGCCACGCTTCCTCGGATAATTTCAGATTTCGGGCGATAGGTAAGCTCTCCCACCTCTGTCACCACCGGATTTACGGATGTGTGACGGATTCTGGTTAGTTCCCGGCAGAGCAGATCTGCCATAGTTTCCAGGCAGAACACATACGCTGTGTCCTCTTCTATCAGAATGTCACCGATCGCAGAACGCTCCAGTCCCAGGTTCAGAATTGCTCCGAGATAATCCCTGTGTGTAAGCTTCTCTGCATATTTACGATTCAACGGACTGATTCTAATACATTTCATCGGATAATCCCACTCATAAGAAAGAGCATCAGGTAGAAAGGCTATCATCTGACGCTCTGCATTCTCATAGCCGCCGAAGGCACGGTATTTCACAAAAGAAAGCTCCTTCTCACAGCTGTGAAAGATATTCAATTCATTCAGTCCAAGGAAATCTGTAAAGGTGACAATATTTCTGCGATCTGCCATATTTGCAAGATCGATCAGATGTTTTTGAAAAAACTCTTCTTCTCTTGTCATCTCTTTTTCTCATTCATTAATAGTCAAAAGACATAGGAGTGATGTCAAATGCACCGTTGATCATGTCCATCAGGTCACCGGATACTTCCACAGACGGCGGTGTAATGATAAAGATATAGCTGCTGATCGGCTGCAGTGTGCCGCTGATCGCATAGCAGGAACCTGATGTAAAGTCAATGATACGCTGTGCCAGCTCCACACCGAGTCCTTCCATATTCAGAACGACCGGACAGTTGGAAAGCAGTGTCTCAGTGATCTCTCTCGCATCCTCCATGCTTCTCGGCTTGATCACGCAGACAGAGAGGTCATTCATGCTCTTTTTCGTGCGGATCGGGGAGATCTTTGAGGATGTCACGGTAGCTGCCGGACGTGATTTCGGAGGCATCGCAGTCTTCACAGGCTTGGATGCCGGCTTCGGAGCCTTTCTCACGATCGGCTCTTCCTCATCATCATCGTAGTCATCCAGTACATCTCTTTCTCTGGAAGATGAGGACTTCTTGAACATCGTTCTCTTCGGACGTTCTTCCTCAAAACTGTCCAGCTCATCATCTTCCATGAAATCATCATCATCAAAATCGTCGTTCAGACGCATTGTACCCAGAATTTTATCCAGAAAACCCATTCTTATATCTCCATTCTATCTCATTCAACGCAAAGATCAGATGCTGTAATCCCGTTCTCCGAAGATTCCGGTGCCGACACGCACCATGGTTGCACCCTCTTCAATTGCAATTTCATAATCATTTGTCATGCCCATACTCAGGCAACACATATCTACATTATCAATGTTTCGTGCTTTAATGTCAACAAACAAATTATATAAATTTTTAAAATGAATGCGGTTTTCCTCAGGGTTTTCTACAAACGGAGCGATGGTCATAAGTCCGGAAATCTTCAGATTCGGGAATGCAGCGACCTGCTCGATAAATCCCGGGACTTCCTCCGGCGAGAGACCGAATTTGGACTCTTCCGCCGCCATATTCACTTCAACAAGCACCGGCATCACCAACTGATGCTTTTCCGCCTCCGCCTGAACAGCTTCCGCAAGTCGAAGACTGTCAAGTGAATGGATCATGCAGGCCTTGTCTATTACGTACTTCACCTTATTGCGCTGCAGATGACCGATCATATGCCAGTGCAGATCTTTCGGAAGCACACCGTACTTCTCTTTCAGCTCCTGAGGCTTATTCTCACCGAAGTCCACTACCTGAAGCGGCAGCAGTTCTTCGATCATTGAGACCGGTTTGGTCTTGCTGACTGCGATCAGCGTGACTTCTTTCGGATCTCTGCCGGCACGCTTGCACGCCTCATCTACTTTTTTACGAACATTCAGATAATTTTCACTAATCATGCTGTTTACTCCTCTTCCCCGGATACCTTTACAGAGTCTGCATCCAGAGCTATGTGATCATATTGGGCCAGTCCATAGGTACTGTTGCTTTCCACGATACAGTATTCTTCATTCTCGTCCAGAATCGTGATCTCACGGAAGACCGGATATCCCTTATTGATATTGAAAACTCCGATCAGGGATTTCGTATCTGAGATCTGATACCTCTTGGAGGAATCCTCCAGAAGCACATAGTCTCCCGGTGAAAACAGGGAAGTATCTATATAATAATCTGTATCCGTCTTCTCATAGACCGTTGCTCGCATATATTTGGTGATCGCAGATCCGTCGGTGTCATAAGTCTCTGTCAGCAGACCGATCTCTTCGTCACTGTCGGCATTCGCAAAGACGAACTCGGCTGGAATGCGATAAAATGTCTTCTCAGCGATCGAAGATTTCGGGATCTTCAGACCGCTCTGGCGATTTACCAGAAGTTCAATGTCAATAAACCGATCTGACGCATAACGGATCACGGAATGACTCAGATCCAGTTTTCCATAGTAATTGCCATCCACCTGGAGAATGGAAAAATCTGCATTAAAGGCAACATCCTCCTCCGTAAACCGGAATCTGATCACGGTCTGATCTGCAAGCTCGGTTGCTGTTTTTCGGTCAAGCAGAATGACCATGGACCATTCCTCGCCGGTGATCAGCTTATATACAGGATCATTCGCTTTTACGGACTTTTTCTGTCGAAGATTTGTGCGTGTGTAGTTCTTACGGTCAAAATCTTCCGGTTTCAGATCCTCGATCGTCTTATCTTCCATACCATCTACAGAGTAGACAACGATGCCTGCCTGATCAGTACTTACAAGGTTTAATGCTGAACTCTGGGCAGCCTCATCCATCGTGTTTCCTGACAGAAGCTCAAGCATGGCTGTCTGTGCCTCGGCCTGAAAATTATAAACTTCCTGATAGTTTACCGCAGAGTAGTTATTCGCAAAAGTCGATGCCGTGCCGCGAAGGGAGGAAAAATCCGCTGCTTTCAGTTCCTGCGCTGTATCATCTTCCTGTGCGGACTGCACGGTCGGTGACAGTGAGCCGACAGAATAAACGCCGCTTCCGACACCGATCTTACTTCCCTCTCTTGCAAAGTAGGAAATTTTCCCTGACTCTGAAGTGTAAACGACGGACTCGGATTTCAAAGCGACTGCTGTATAACGATAATTTCCGGACAGCGTACCTGAGGTTACCTCATAGGGTGTGATCTTGGAGGAGGTCACATAGATGATCAGACAGATCAGCATGTAGATAAACAGGACTCCGAACATCATCGTACCAATATTCAGGAACGGACTCTCGTTCATGCGAACTATTTTTTTGTTTTTTCTTTGAAATAAAGGCATAAAACTCCTATAACGAAATGAAGGTCCATCGGACCTTCACTTCGCATGCTTGTCAAGAAAATGCCGGATCCAACGTATCCGGCATATCCTTTTACTATTTTTATTACTCCGAACTCATTAAAACTTAAAGAGAAACAATTACTTTATCGCGCATATTTTCCGGAAGATCCTCAACATCCAGAGAGATGCTCAGGACAAAAGTAACGTTGTACTTATCTCCCAGCATAGCCAGTTTATTAAGTGCTGCAGTGATATCTGCGCCCTCAAGCTTAGCAAGCTTTAAGAAGCTGTCGAGATACATCTGCTCAAGATCATGATCCTGAGAAATAATTCCGCTGATGAATCCAATAAACTCATCTGCGTTGTCAATGTCATACTCTGAAACATTGATCAGACGGATCTTGTTGTTTAACTCATACATATGCTTTGCGTTCTTATCGAGATAAACAATATTTCCGTGTACTTCTTTGATCTCAGAATTGACCTTATCCAGTAAGTACTTTGTCTTTCCGTTTCCTTTTGTGCCTGCGATTATCTGTATCATAGTAATCTCCTCCTTTAGTTTCATATATGTATGATTATAATTCACCGTTTGCGAAATTACAACTATTATTCGAAAAATTACACATATTTTTCAGTATTTTTTCGATTAACTTTGTATTAATTATCAATAATAGACAAAAGCTTGTTCATTTCGGCATAGAGATCATCCTTTGTAGAAGAACGAAGGATGACACTGAAGTAAGAATTACCGTAGGTGTCCTTGCTCAGCAGTGCCAGGCAGGCACCGGCCTCATCGGTGGTACCGGTCTTTCCTCCGAAGATCGTCACATTTTCCGGGATCTCAGCTTCCCCTGTAAAATAGTGGCTGGTGGAGGTCCAGGTACGTTCGTACTGGAAAGTATCTGCCGCTGTATAGGTTACAACATAGCTCTTCTGGCTGACAGCGTCCGCGAAGACATCATATTTCATAGCTTCCTGGAACATCAGGTACACATCATACGCGGTCGTATAGTGATTCTCATCCTGAAGACCATGAGCATTCATAAAGTGCGTGTTGGTCGCTCCGATCGCGAGTGCCTCCTGATTCATCATGGCAACAAAGTTGTCAAGAGAGCCTCCTACATGCAGTGCAATGGCATTGCCGGCATCATTACCTGAGGCGATCAGAAGACCGTACAGCAGCTGTCTGAGGGTGTACTGATCACCGAGTTCAAGGTATGCCACCGAAGATTCAGCATCAATGTCCAGCGCCGCAGCATCGATCGTGACAACATCATCGAGGTTTCCGTATTTCATTGCAACGAGCGCAGTCATGATCTTTGTCAGACTGGCCGGATAAAGCCTCTCATGCACATTGTTTGCAAAAAGAACATTTTTTTCGGAAAGATCCATCAGTGCTCCGGCCTCTGCATACTGAAGGGAGATCCCGTCGACGCTGACTTCTCCGGCCGTCACACAGAGATTGGAAGCAAAGCTTTCTGCTCTTGCTCCTTCTGACTCCGGTGTTGTGAGCACTCCGGTCACCTCGGCAGACGCCTGAAACGGATCATCAAAGGAAATTTCATGTGAACGAATCACAAAATAGTAAAATAAGTATCCTGCAAAAACAAGAAAGCAGATCAGAAACAGCAGCAGAAAGAACATTCTGCGTCTCTGTCTTTTGCGCCGCAGTCTCTGGATCTGCGCTCTTGTCAGTTTTCTGTTATCTGTACATTTCACGCCACTCTAACTCTCCTCTGTCTAAGGATTTCACCAGCATTTCCGCTGTGGCAAGATTTGTCGCAAACGGAACACTGTAGGTATCACAGAGTCTGGATACATCCTTGATATCCGGCTCATGTGACTTCGGATGAAGCGGGTCACGCAGAAAGATCACAAGGTCCATCTGTCCTGCTTCGATCTGTGCAGATACTTGCTGCATTCCTCCCAGTCGTCCGGTAAGATACTTTGACAGGTTCAGACCTGTTGCTTCCTCTATCAGACGGCCAGTGGTACTGGTTGCATAAAGATGATGCTTTGCCAAAATGGAACGGTACGCGATACAGAAATTCTGCATCAGAACCTTTTTGGAATCATGTGCTATTAACGCTACATTCATTTCCTTTCCCTCCTATTCTCAGTTTAGGGTGAAGATGCGGGTAATCAGTATTTTTTTACCTGAAGTCCCACATTTAGTACCAGTCCGATTCCGATAAAGAGTGTCATTAGTGAGGTCAGACCAGAACTGACGAACGGAAGCGGTAAGCCGGTATTCGGCATCAGTCCGGTCGCTACAAAGATATTCATGATGCTCTGCACACCGATCAATGCACCCATGCCGCAGCAGATCAGCTTTCCGGACATTTCTCTTGCGTTCTGTCCGATGTAAAAGCACTCGATCGCGATCAGAAGCTCCAGCATGACGATGATGCAGCATCCGAGAAAGCCAAGCTCCTCTCCCGCAACTGCAAAAATAAAGTCTGTCTGAGCCTCCGCCAGGAAGTTACCGTTTTTAACGGATTCCACTGCTGTCGTGTCCAGTCCCTTTCCATACAGCTGACCGGATCCGATCGCAACGATGGAATTCAGCTGCTGTGCTGCCTGATCCGGATACTGGTCCGGGTACAGCCACGCAAGTACTCGAACAAGCTGATATCCATGCACGATGGTCTGATTCGGATTCAGCAGCAGATTCACGGCAATAGGTATGATCGGTATACTTACTGCAATCATACCACCAATTATTTTATAACTCAAGCCGGCAACATAATAAAGGATACAAAAAAGTATCATTGTCAGAATACTGGTGGACAGATTCGGCTGTCGATAGATCAGGATCAGCGGAACGATGACGATCAGCACGGACAGAAGGATGATCCTCAGAGTGTTCAAGTGATTCTCATGCTTTGAGAAAAACTGAGCGAAGAACATGATCATGATAATCTTCATAATGTCGGACGGCTGGATCTGAATTCCGGCGATCACCAGCCATCGTGTCGCACCGTTCGCAGAGGTTCCTCGAACGATTACCGCACCAAGCAGTGCGATTCCGACAAAGTAAAGGATCCAGTAAAATTTCAACAGCCAGACATAGTCGATCAGAGAGACAATGACCATCAGCACCAGACCACCGATCAGACCAATGATCTGCTTCTGCTGTACATCTTTGTCAGCACTGCCGATGATCAGTATTCCAAGCACGGACAGGGCGATGACCCAGGCAACCAGCCGGAACTTATAATCCCTTAATCTGTATTGTTTTAACATTTATCTACCTCTTTTAAGAATTCTGCTGTGCCGCCGGATTCGGTTTTTCCGTATGGCCGGCGAGATAATCCAGCATTATACCCCTGACCAGCTTTTGGACATGAATGTGATCCTCACGAATATATGCGATCCTGGGATCCAGCGGGTACTGCTCATGATCTACACGCTTTACGATCGCACTGCGCACAGCACGGTTCGCTATCTGTACCGTATTCGGTTTCATCACCAGTGCTGCAATAAAGCAGCTGCGGTCTCCGCCGTATCCTGCGGCCACGGTTCCTCTGCAGGAACCGAGAACCACGATACTTCCACGCGAGGTGACTTTTGCAAGCGGCTGTATGTCCCCAAGAATCACTACATTCGTGTCGAATTCTTTGTTCTCACCGTCCAGAATATCTCCTCGGTAAAACTGTCCTGCATTTTTCAGCTGTTCCGACAGCATGGCCGCCTGGCGATGGTACTCTTCGTCCTTCGGCCGTTCCCCGGCCACGCAGAGGATCTCGATCTCTGAGTTCTCCGTGATGGTATCTACCAGCGCAGCCTCTTCTTCTTCGGAGAGATCCCTTCCTTCAAATGTCACGACCATGCGTGCATCCTGGAAAAAACGCGAGGATTCGCGGAACTTTTCAGCAACAGCCAGCTGAAGCTTGTCAAATTCCAGATTCGGGCTGAGACGAACAACCATTCCATATTTATTGCTTTTTATCAAGACAGGCTGATTCATCAGTTTCTCCTTTATTATCATCCGAACTTAGTCTGTTCTCGCAGCGGTGGTGGTTCCTGAGGAAGCAACACCTGTAATGATCTGATCCTTCTCCTTCAGATTGAAGACGTAACGGATCATATCCTTTGCAAGCATAGCTGCATTTGCGGAGTTATAACCGTTTGTGATACGAACAGCGATCGCCACCTGCGGACTGTCATACGGCGCATAACCGACAAACAGCGCATGGCTCGGTACACCGGTCTCCTCAGCGGTACCGGTCTTTCCTGCCATATCGATCTCGATATCGCGGATCGCCGCACTGTTTTTCACCATCTGATTCATACCGGTCTGAATCGTGTTCAGACTCTCCTGATCTACTTCAACAGTATCATGTACGACCGGCTGCTTTTCAACGACGCTTCTTCCGTCCGCATCAGTGATCTTATCTACCAGTGTCAGATCATAGCAGGTGCCGCCGTTTGCGATCGTACCGACATAGCGGGCAAGCTGTGCCGTAGCATAGGCATTACGTCCCTGACCCATGGCAGACGGTGCTACCGCGTTATCTGAAATATGCGGCGTGCTCTCATCCATCTCGATACCGGTCTCCTGATCAAATCCATACATGGAAGCATATTTCTCCAGCATGGAAATACCGATCTCATCGACAGACTCTCCGGTCGAGGAACCGATCATTCCCAGACGGAAACCGACGGTATTGAAATAGAAGTTACAGGATTCCTGAATTGCTGAAACAAGTGTCAGCGGACCATGAGATCCTGTCGGTCCGATCCAGCAGTTGATCGGAGGCTTTACCTCTGAGAAAGTACCTGTACAGTCAATGGCCTCACCGGCTGTAACCACGCCTTCCATCAATCCTGCGGTAGCTGTGACCATCTTATAGGTCGAACCCGGTGCTGTCAGCTCCTGCGTTGCCTTATTATAGAACGGACTGGATCCATCCGTCACCAGAGAGGCAAAGTAATCGTCATCCATATCATTTGCCAGTCGATTGTTATCGTATCCCGGATAGGTGACACAGGCAAGTGTCTTTCCGGTATTCGGATCTGTAAGAACCAGAGATCCGGAGCATGGTGCCAGTGCAAACTGAGATGGTGCGATCTCCAGATTGTAGATCTTCTGCAGGATGAAAGAATATGCATCCATACTGCCGTCTGCAAGCGCATTGTAGCTTCCGCTGTCCGCTTCAAGGATTCCCTGATCAAACAGCAGCATACAGAGGGTGTTCGGCATCAGCAGATCATCCTCCACCATATAGCGGTATACCAGTTTGGAGAAACTGGAGTCTCTCTGAATATACTCTTCCAGATAATCTGTCATGGAAGAAAAGATCTCGGAGGAATTCAAAAACTCTGAATCCGAGGTGATCTGAGTAATATCCATCCACTCCTGTGAAATGGCATAGGTCAGATATTCCTTCAGACTGATGCTCTCATCCACAGCCCACTGCTGATACATCGCATCCGTTGTGTCAATAGAGTCGCTTTTCAGCAGACCGACCTCCGGCATCGTGGTATCCAGCAGATAGGAAATATAGACCTGCATCTGCTCGGAAAGCTCACTGTAAGGCTTCGGATCATCCGCAAGCAGTTCTGATTTGATCTCCGCAAAGATCTCCTTCTCTCGTTTCTGGAAGGATGCATACACCTCTTTTTCCAGATTTGTCGCATCTGCGGATTCCATATGTGTGACGCTGAGAATGTTGTTTGAGAACATCGCATAGTACATATCGTAGACCGGAATAATGATCTCGTCCGTACTTACCTGCGTGTTATCAAACTCCTTGTAGTCATAGGTATGCTGATACAGAATACCTGCAATGTACTGCTCCAGCAGATGATAGGCAGCCTCCTGATACTCGGTATTGATCGTCAGATAGATGTCATTGCCTGCCTGCGGCTCGACCTGTGAATCCTCTTTCAATACTTTTCCGAGGTTATTTACATAGACCACCTTGCTTCCGTCGATACCCTGCAGCTGAGTCTCAAAATGCTGCTCCAGTCCGGACTTTCCGACAATGTCAGAAGAATCATAGACGGTCTGGCCAAGCTGTTCATTCAAAGCGCTGATCTCCTCATTGGAGATCTGACCTGTATAGCCGAGAATGTTGGACATGTAAGGACTGTTCGTATAGATGCGGTCGTAGCCTTCTTCGACATCGACGCCGATATAATAACCCTTGCTCTCCATCAGACTGGACATGGACTGGTTGGAAATACTTTTCGCGATCGTTGTAGAGATATACTTCTGATAGCTGTTCTGGTTGATCGCACTGCGCAGAGCGATCAGCTTTAAGGCATCCTCATCAGAGAAAGCTGATGGCAGTCCGGCTGCCGCAAGCTCTTTCTCCGTATAGTCATCCACCAGCACTCCATAGTACTTCTCGCTGCCGAGCGTCTTTACCAGATCTTCCGCAGTGATCTCCCTCTCCTCTTTCGTCAGATCCTCCGTGTAGGCCTGTCCGAAGATATCTGCCTTGAATCTGAGCAGGTTCACACCGCTCTTTGTATACTCATACTCTCCTGCATCGTTTTTTGCAATCGCAAAATCCGTATAGACATCATCACCGTTTTCATAGAGGATCTGCATAATCTTGTAGAGATAGCCGTTGATCGTCAGATTCTTTTCTCTGTTCGACTCATAGGTGCCGACATCCTGGAAGGTCACATTGTAGGAAAGCTGATTATAGGCCAGCAGATTGCCCTTGCTGTCATAGATATTTCCTCTGGTACTCGGAATCGTGACCGTCTTTCGGATCTGCATCGTGAAGTCTGACTGATAGGAATCGCCATTGATGATCTGCAGTTCAAACAGTCTCCGTACAATGATGAATCCAAAAATGATCATCAGGATGCCGAGAATGGTCACTCGCGCATTGAATGCATCGACGACCACATTTTTTATTTTTTTAAACAAAGCTGTCTACACCCCTTTTTTCGGATTTTACCAGTTTTCGGTGAACAAACAGAAAGAATCGATAGGTGATCAGTGTCAGAACGATCGTATATACGACCTCCGGAAGAATGATTCTTCTGAGATAATAGAAGAAATGAATTCTTCCGCGCAGCATGAACTGTGCACCGTACACTGCGATTCCATAGACCAGATCGCCGAGTGCTGTCAGCAGAACCGGCATTTTTACATCCTCATCGTAAAAGATCTGGCAGCAGCATCCGCAGAGATATCCGATAAACATATAGATCACTGCACGAAAACCTACCATATAGAAGTCAAGTACCATAAACATCAGATCCGCCAGCAGACCGCTGAAAAATCCGATCAGCAGCCCTGCCCTCTTTCCGCGCATCAGTCCGAAGGAAGCGGTGAATACGATCATCAGATTCGGCACGACTGATGCGATGGCTATGGCAGGAAGCACAGAACACTGAAGGACCAGACAGGCCAGCATCATCAGAAATATGATAACTTTTGATTTCATCTATCCAGCCTCCAATCAGTTCTTTGTCTGTTTCAGGTTTTTGATGACCAGAACTTCTTTGATATCCTTGAAGTCGACCACCGGTCCGACATAGCCGGATTTGGTCAGATTGTTTGCATCTGTTCCGATCTCAGTGATATAGCCGATCAGAATTCCCGGCAGGAATTTATCACTGATCGTTGATGTAACGACGGTATCTCCGACCTTTGCCTTGGATTCAGGATCCTCAAGCTTCACGAGCTGCACGCTTCCTTTGTCAGCAAGCGTCAGATCGCCGGCGATGATACAGGTATCTGAGGTCTCGGAGATCTCCGCACTGACATTACTGTAATCGTCAATGATGGAGCGAACCGTCGCCCAGTTTAATCCTACGTCTGTGATGATGCCCACCAGACCTCCGCCTGCGATGACATTCATGTCCACAGCAAGTCCGTCAGCACTGCCTTTATCGATCGTAAACAGGCTGTACCAGTTGCCGCCGTCCTCCTTGGAGATCACGCGCGCGCCGACCTTCTCATAGCTTTCATACTTGTGATCCAGCTCATAGAGATCGCGAAGGCTGTTCAGCTCCTCATGATCCTGCAGAAGCTGTGTATTCTGCACGGTCAGTTCATCGACCTTTGCCTGCAGTGCATCATTCTGTGCCGCAAGATTTACGTTGCTCTCAAAATAATCCATGCGGGCGGAAAACCATCCTCCCACCTGATTGATCCCGCTCTGCACCGGAGTCAGCAGCAGCCCGAGTGTTCCCTTCACCGGACTGGAATTGAAATCCAGGAAAAAGCTGGTCAGAATCATAATCCCACAGAAAAGTGAGAGAAAAAACAATAACATCCTGCTTTTGGTATGTTCTTCCAAATTGTTTTTCTTCATAATTTAACCTCTTTTATACAACCTTTCCGTTCAGATCTTTTAAACTGAAGGTGAATGCTTCACCCAGCGCCGGGTGACTCATGATTGCCTGCACTCCGCGAAGTGTCGTAAGTCCCGGTTCTCTCACAATGGAGATCGGAACAGACAGCTTCTTTCTCATATAATCAGACAGATTCACGATGAGTGAGGACCCTCCTGCAAGACAGAGGCCTGCAGTCAGAATGTCATGGTAAAACTGCGGCGGAAGACGGTCAAGGATCCCTTTCATCTCCGCAGCGATCTGATCGACGATGCCAATAAGCGCGTCGCTGACAGCCTCGGACGGAACCACCGTCGTTACCGGAAGGCCGGACAATGTGCTGATACCGAACACCTCAAGCTGATCCTCCGGACCATGCTCCACATAGGCAAGACGGTTTTTCAGACGTACCGCAGTCTTCTCACTGATATTTACCTGAAACATTCTTCGAACCATCTTTATGATCTCCTCATCGATGGCTCTGCCTCCGACCGGAAGCGTTTTACTGATCAGCACTCTTCCGCCGGCAACCACGCAGATCTCCGTTGTACCTGCTCCGATGTTTACCAGCATGCTCGCTCTCGGAGACTCCATGGAAACTCCGACACCGATCGTATCCGCAAGGCCCTTATCCACGAGATAGATCTTTCTCTCCTGTACGATGTTGCAGAGCACATTGTAATAGGCTCTCTTCTCCACCTGAGAGATATCTCTCGGAACTGCGATGAACATCGCAGGATGGCCGCTTAAAAAACGTCGGTTTTTCTTCAGCAGATACGTCAGTACTCTCTCTGCATTCTTTCCCTCGGCGATCACGCCATGCGCCATCGGACAGCCCGCTTTGATATTGGCCGGTGTCTTTTCGTACATGTCGTAGGCGGCATCTCCGACCGCCATCACTTTTCCGTCATCCCGGATTGCAATCATATTCTTCTCACAGATCATGACACGGTTTTTCCGGTCACTGATCTTTATCGTATCTGTCCCAAAGTCTATGGCTAAAGCATGATTAAAAGACATTCGTTTCTCCCTCATATCCATCTGATCCGTGATGGCTGCAAACTGATTTTCACTGCTGATCCTGAGGCTGCATAAGCAGACCGCTCTCACGAAAGCTGTAGTAGCTCCGGTCTCCCAGAACTATGTGATCCATCAGGGAAATCCCGAGGATGGTCCCTGCACTGTACACCGACTGCGTCAGCCGGATATCCTCCTGACTCGGTGACGGATCCCCGCTCGGATGATTGTGCAGTAAAATAATAAATACAGCACCGTGCTGCAGTGCTGTCAAATAGATCTCTCTGGCCGAAATGCTGGAACAACTGACGGTCCCTTTAGAAATGACCTCCTCATGAAGAAGACGGCATTTGGTATTGAATATCAAAAGAAGCACCTGCTCCTGCGGACTGTGACGGAAATCTTCCATATAATAATCCGCGATCGAGGATGCGCTCTCAAATATCTGTCCTTTTGATGCACTTTCCTTTGCAATCCGGCGAGACAGTTCCATGATGCATTTGATCTGAACAGCCTTCACCTTTCCGACACCCGGGACCTGGCACAGCTCTTCCACTCCAAGATGATGCAGCCGCAGTAATGAGGACTTGCCCTCTGACTGCGCAAGCAGCATTCTGGATAGTTCCAGAGCTGAGATCCCCGGAACGCCGGTACGCAGGATCACTGCGAGCAGTTCTGCGTCCGTCAGGTAGGCCGCACCATACCGGAGACATTTCTCATCCGGTCGTTCCTGGTCCGGCAGTTCTTTCATTTTTCTGTTCATCTGGTATCCCGTTGTTCCCGGCAGGAAGACAGCTGGATCATACCATGATGCCTATCTTATCATAAAGGTCTTAAAAATTCAAGTCAGCCTCTGCGTATG
>JAUNAF010000029.1 GCA_030527715.1 Eubacteriales bacterium | reverse complement strand
CGATCACGAGCATGAACATCATCATGATCATGAACATCACTATGATGAGCATGGTGTTTGCAGCTGCGGTCATCATCACGAGCATGGACACCATCATGCAGATGATATCTTTGATTCCTGGGGAAGAGAGACTCCGAAGAAGTTTACTGAGGATGAGCTGAAGCAGATCCTGAATGCACTTGCTGACGGTGATGAGTATGGAACCGTGCTTCGCGCAAAGGGAATGGTACCTGCTGCAGACGGTAAGTGGCTGCATTTTGATCTGGTTCCGGGAGAATATGAGGTACGTTTCGGAGCTGCAGATTACACAGGACGTCTCTGCGTCATCGGTGCAGAATTAAATGAAGAAAAGCTGGAGGCCCTGTTCGGACTGAAATAGACAGCGGCCCCGTAGAATGAAAGGGTGAATATTATGCTGGAGATACCGGTATATATGATTACAGGCTTTCTGGAGAGTGGAAAAACATCATTTCTTCAGGATGTCTTAAGTGGAGAAGACTTCGCAGACGGAAGAAAAAATCTTCTGATCCTCTGCGAGGAAGGTGAGATCGAGTACGATCCTCAGGTGCTTGAGGACGGAAATGTCACCGTGGTAACTGTGGAAGATGAAGAGGAGTTCAATGCAGATTTCCTGAAACAGATGGTTCGCCTTCATCGTCCGCACCGTGTTTTCCTGGAAATGAACGGCATGTGGGATATCAAATGGCTGTTCGAGGAAGATCTTCCGGCAAATCTGGAGATCGCACAGGTGATCACTCTGGTGGATGGAAGTACCTTCCCGGTTTACCTCAATAATATGAGAAGTATCCTGAGCAACCTGTTCCAGTATACAGAGATGGTAATGTTCAATCGCTGTACCCCGCAGATGGATCTGCATTCCTACCGCAGATGTGTGCGCGGACTGAATCCCGGTGCAATGATCTATTTTGAGGATGAGAACCAGGATCCGATCGATCCGGGTATGGAGCAGCCGCCGTATGATCTGAATGCGGATGTCATTGAGGTCGAGGATATGGACTATGGTCTCTGGTTCCTCGATGCGACAGATCATCCGGATCGCTACGATGGAAAGAAAGTGCATTTTACAGCGAAGGTCATGCGTCCGAAGGGATTTCCGGATGGAGCATTCATTCCGGGACGTAATGCGATGACCTGCTGCGAAGATGATATCCGTTTTATCGGTTATCTCTGCAAGGCTCCGGGAGCAAAGCTGAAATCAAGACAGTGGATCGAGCTTACTGCAACGATTCGCTATGAATATGTGAAGGCATACGGGGAAGTCGGTCCGGTCCTCTACGCAGATGAGTGGAAGACCACTGAGGAGCCGAAAGAAGAACTCGTATATTTCAATTAAGGTAACTATTCAGAAAATACGATCGATCATGAGAAGAGAGCTGCTGCAAAGTAGATGACAAACATCTATGGAGTGGCAGCTTTTTTTGTTCATGACAATAGAATATTCGCGGAGCGTGCATTCTATTGTTGTTCAACCGGTATCTGGTTATTTGCTGGTCATATTTTAACCTGCAAAATACGGAATTTATGATGATGCAAGGGTACCTGCATGAAAAATAACTTTTTTCTTCTGTTTTAGTGTAAAAAACAGTCATTATTCAGAAGGAGTGCACGAAAATTGCGTTTTTTACTTTGTTTTAGTGCATAAAATCGCTGTTTGGGGGATAAATGTGCACGAAAATCTTTAGATTTTTCATTTTTTAGTGCAAAGAGCTGTGGATTCATTGAAAATTTACACCAAAACAGGAGTGAACGCTCTTGTTTTTGGGCATTCAGAGTTTTATAGATGATTACATAGATAATAAGTGAATATTATAAAACAAAAAGAATGATAAAAAACGCTGATTTGTGACTTGACAAGAAAAAAGAACTGAGATAGAATGAAACAAAACTGAAATAACATAGTAACATTTAGGATAGCTATTCAGAACAGTTATCCTGATATGGGATATATTTGGAAGCAGTGAAAAGAAAAAGAATGGGAGAAATATGAAGAAACGCTTTAGATTATTGGCAGTGATTGGCATTGTCTGTGTATCTCTGGTTGGACAGCCGACTGCAGTTTTTGCTGAGGAAGTCGGAGACGAGGTTGAAGCAGACTGGGGAGATTATGATTCCGATAATAATGATAATGACAACGGAGACACTGGAAGTGATATCGGGGCTGCAGGCGGTGGCAGCAGTGCAGGAGAAGAGTCATTTTCCTCAAAAAGTGTATCCTACGGTGTTGAGGAGGAGGTCCTTGACTTAACCATCGAAACCGAAGAGCAGATGGTAGTGGATCCGATGTCTCTGGTGATTCTTGAGGAGCAGTCTTCGCTTGAGCAGGAGGCAGAGAAGGGCGAGGCACTCTATGAGGAGTATACCGGAGAAGCTTTTGCTGAGTTTATCTCTTATCCGGCAGGAAATATCGTAGCAGATACAAATATTATCTATGATTATCTGAGAAATACACTTGGATTGAACCATGCGGCAGCCTGCGGTGTGCTGGCAAACCTGCAGTGTGAGTCCAATTTCACAGCGACAGCAGTCGGAGACGGCGGAACCAGTTACGGTCTCTGTCAGTGGCATCTGGGCAGATTCTCACAGCTGATCGAATGGTGTAATGCAAACGGCTTCAACTATCATCTGGTTCCGGGACAGCTGGGATATATGCAGTATGAGCTGCTGACCGGATATCAGGGAGTATATCAGTACCTGCTGAGCGTACCGGATACACCGCAGGGCGCATTCGATGCAGCATATGTATGGTGCAGCAACTTCGAGATCCCGAATGATACAGAGTACAATTCTATCCTCAGAGGTAAACTTGCTCAGAATGAGTTCTATCCGCGTGCGCTTGGCACAAACGGTAAACCGCTCACAGAGGCAGAGACTGAGGAGGAGAAGGCTGAAAAGGCGGAGACTGAGGAAGAGTGGAAGAAACTTCTGAAGAAGTCGAAGAAATTATTCCTTCAGGATCGTCTGCTGATGGAAAACAGCAGTTTTGATCTCTCAAAACTGGTGACCTCAGGCGTGGTACTGCCGACAGAGCTTTCCAAGGACAGTGAACTTCCGGCTGGTTCTCCGGAGATCAAGGTTCCGGAGGAGCAGATCTCAGAGCTTCCGATCCTTCCGGAGGTAAAAAATGATGCAGAGGAACTGCTTCCGGAGACTGAGGAAGAAACCGAAGAGGTGAAGACGGAAGAAGAGGTACAGACAGAGGTACAGACTGAAAAGGAAGCAGATGAGTCAGAGACGGAGACTGAATCTGAATCTGAATCCGAGGAGATGCAGACCGCGGAAACAGCTGAGACTGATATCGAGGAGACGACTGAGACTTCTGCGGCTGAGACAGCAGCAGAGTCTGAGGAATCTTCAGAAGAATAAACACATTGCGGGGACGGACGCTACAGGTCTTGTCCCCGTTTTTGACATCAAAGACAGGGCAGTAAAAACGGAGGAAACATGGAGATCAGAAAAGCGGATAAACAGGATCTGAACGAGATACAGCGTATTTATGCACAGGCAAGGGAGTTTCAGAAAAGTACCGGCAATCCCAGACAGTGGGCAGGAGGTTATCCACAGGAGGAGATCATTCTCGAGGATATAGAAAAGGGAAGACTGTATGTATGCACGCAGGATGAGAGAATCGGAGGCGTGTTCATGTTTTCCTGTGAGGAGGAACCGACATACCGAAGGATCTGTCAGGGATCCTGGCCGGATGAGCTTCCTTATGGAGTGATCCACCGGATCGCAGGTGACGGAAGTATCAGAGGGATGGCAGCAGAATGTTTCCGATGGTGCAGACAGTTTCAGGACCGCCTGCGCATAGACACGCATGAGGATAACAGGGTCATGCAGCATGTGCTGGAGAAGAACGGTTTTGTTTACTGTGGTCTGATCTATCTGGAAAACGGTGAGGAGAGGCAGGCATACCAGTATACAGCATAAAATTTCCGACCGGATTTTGGCGGAGCATCTACCGGATACAGCAGCTGTCTTTAAAGGATGTTACTGTATCTGGTATGATTGAATTATGAACAATCTATATCTGGTAAATGTGGAAAGTCAGTGGAAAAGTATGCGGTATTTGTGGATAAATATCATTTGCCATTCAATAATGGGATAGATATAATGTTTACGTAACTCGGAATTGAGGCGGTAGACCTCAGATTTTTTTTGCTTTTTTTGCAATAGAACGATAGATACAGGATGAGAGAAATGATGCAGGCACAGGAGCTTGATACAGGGATACAGGAAGAAATAGAACAGTTTGGTTTATATCTTGAGAAGGAGAAGAGAGCATCCAAAAGTACGGTGCTTTCCTACCGTCGTGATTTGCGGAAACTGTTTCTTTTTCTGGATAATAAGGGAATACAAAACTCCAAAGATGTGACTGCGACAGCGCTGAATTCCTACATATTACAGATGGAACGGGAGGGATTTTCCGCCGCTTCCGTATCCAGAAGCGTTGCTTCCATGAGAGGCTTCTTTCAATATCTATATAAGAAACAGATGCATCCGGTCGATCCAAGTGAACAGCTGAAATCTCCGCATATTGAAAAGAAGGCGCCGGAGATTTTGACGGTGGAGGAAGCGATCCGCCTGCTGGAACAGCCGGATACCTCTACCGATAAAGGTGTGAGAGACAAGGCAATGCTGGAACTTTTATATGCAACCGGAGTCCGCGTTTCTGAGCTGCTGCATCTGACAATGAGTGATCTGCAGCTGAACATGGGCTATATCATCTGCAGAGATGAGTCGCATGAGCGGATGATTCCGTTTGGAAATGAGGCTGCAAAAGCACTGATCACCTATCTGGACGGAAGCCGCGAGAGACTTCTTCACGGAGCGGAGAGTGAGATCCTGTTCACAAACTGTTCCGGACAGCCGATGAGCCGTCAGGGATTCTGGAAGCTGATCAAGAGTTATGTGGCAAAGGCAGGAATCGACAGAGATATCACGCCGCATACCCTGAGACATTCCTTTGGAGTGCATCTGGTGCAGAACGGAGCAGATCTGAGTGCAGTTCAGGAAATGATGGGACACGCAGACAGATCTACAACTCAGATGTATCTGGATATGAGCGCAAAGCGCGTGCGTGAAGTATATGAGAGAACACATCCGAGACATTAAACAAAAGAATGTCCACCGGATAAAAAAAGACCATTCGGACGCTCACAATTGTGATGTGAGAGAACCGGATGGTCTTTTTTTATTACTGCCGATCTATAAGCAGCGTCCGTAGATATCATAGATCAGTCGCTCAGAGGCATCCCATCCGAGACACGGATCCGTGATAGATTTTCCGTAGACATGATTTCCGATACCGATCTTCTGACTGCCCGGCTCCAGATAGCTCTCGATCATAAAGCCCTTGATCAGATTTTTCAGACGCGGATTCTGGGAACGGCTGTTTAATACTTCAGAAACGATACGCACCTGCTCCTCATACTGTTTGTTGGAATTGGAGTGGTTGGAATCAATGATAACTGCCGGGTTCTGCAGCTCACGCTCATCATACATGTGCTGAAGACGGATCAGATCCTCATAGTGATAGTTCGGGATAGAGTTGCCGTGTTTGTTGGTGGCACCGCGAAGGATCACATGAGCCAGAGGATTTCCGGTGGAATTTACCTCCCATCCACGATAGATAAAGGTATGCTTTGACTGTGCAGCAACGACAGAGTTCAGCATGACGGAGAGGTCACCGCTGGTCGGATTTTTCATGCCGGCAGGGATATCCATGGCACTGCTGGTCATACGGTGATGCTGGTCCTCCACGGATCTTGCACCGATCGCACAGTAGGAGAGAAGGTCAGCAAGATACCAGTAGTTCTCCGGATAGAGCATCTCATCCGCAGAGGTGAGACCGGTCTCCTCAACGACACGCATGTGCAGTTTGCGGATAGCGATCAGGCCGGCAAGCATATCAGCCTTCTTTTCAGAATCCGGCTGATGGATCATACCCTTGTAGCCCTCACCGGTAGTACGGGGCTTTGCGGTATAGATACGGGGAATCAGGATCAGACGGTCGCCGACCTTATCCTGAACCTTTGCAAGACGATGCACATACTCCATGACAGGTTCTTCACTGTCAGCAGAGCACGGACCGATAATTACCAGAAATTTTTTGGATGCACCGGTAAAAACATCTCTGATTTCAGCATCTCTTTTGATCTTGGCAGCAGCAACCGCCTCAGTAACGGGATACTGCTTTTTAATTTCAGCCGGAATCGGCAGTTTCTTTACAAATTCAAAACTCATGATGCACCTCCAAGTAAAATAGTTGAAATCATTTTTACATTATAGACCAGATGGATTAAAAATGCTACACCTATTTTCCCTTGCTCAGCCTGACCGGAATGGGTTATACTATAAAAGTTATAATAAAATCAGGAGAGAGAAAGTCATGGCAAAATCAGTGGCACCGTATTTTCCGCTGTTCGTGGACCTGTCAGAAAAAAAGGTCTACGTTGTCGGCGCAGGGACGATTGCAAAGAGAAGGATCCGATCGCTGACGGACTTTACAGAGCATCTGACGGTCATTGCACCGGAGGTGAATCCGGAGCTTCTCGAGATGGAGAGACAGGGCAGGATCAGAATTATCCGGAAAAAATATGAGAGTCCGGATATCTATGATGCAGATCTTGTGATCGCGGCCACAAGCGATCATGCGATCAATGATGATATTTACCGTGTCTGCAAGGAACGGGGAATTCTTGTAAATGTATGCAGTGATAAGGAAAAATGTGATTTCTATTTTCCGGGGCTTGCAAGGCGGGATAATGTAGTAGCAGGAGTGACTGCAAACGGAACCGATCATAAAAAGGCGAAGCTTGCGACAGAAAAGATCAGGGAGATATTAGAAGAATGCTGGTAAAGATATTTACAGACGGATCTGCAAGAGGAAACCCCGACGGACCGGGAGGATATGGAGCCGTACTTCAGTATACCGATCCTAAGGGAGTGCTTCATGAGAGAGAGTACAGTCAGGGATATATCCGCACGACCAACAACCGCATGGAGCTTATGGCTGCCATTGTCGGGCTGGAGGCACTGAACCGTCCCTGCGAAGTGGAGCTCTATTCGGACTCCAAGTATCTGATCGATGCATTTAATCAGAAATGGATCGACGGCTGGATCCGCAAGGGCTGGAAGCGCGGTAAAAATGAGCCGGTCAAAAATGTTGATCTCTGGCAGCGTCTGCTGAAAGCGAAGGAACCGCACCAGGTGACCTTTTACTGGGTGAAAGGACATGACGGACATCCGGAGAATGAACGCTGTGATCAGCTGGCGACGACAGCAGCGGACGGTGACGGAAAAATCGAGGATCCGGGAGCGCCGGTTTAGAAAGGCGGGGATCGCAGAATGAAAAGAGTGATTCAGATCTGCCTGTTGATGATCCTTCTTGTGATCGGAGGCGGCAGTACCGTTTTTGCTGCATATCCTGCAGCAGTTCAGGAATATAAGATCAGTAAAACAGATAAAAAGATGGTTGTGATCCGGGCGTCGGCACCGGCATCAGTGGCGGACTCCGATGGAAATTATTATGTGTTCGGCGTGCTTCCCGAGGCAGGCAGGATAGACAAGAATGCGATTCTTGCAGCGCAGGTGCGACAGCAGAGCAACATTGCTGTGCAGGTCCCTCTGAACCTGGAAACACAGGAGAGTATTCTCTACCGGAAGATCGTGCTCGCGGTGAAACACGGAAACGGCAGCTATGAGGTGATCAGCAGAGGTCAGTTTCTTACCAATCCGGAGGTGCTTGCACCGAATAAAAAGGCATTTTCGAAGGCAGTATCCAAAAAGGGACTGCATATTCAGCCGCAGATGCTGGCAGATGCAGAAGATCTGAGCGTAAAGCATGCGGTGGTGAACATCTGTCTCGATACCTTTATCGCGAGCAGCAGCATGTCAAATCAGAGAGATTCCTATGAGTACACTTATCAGGGCAGGAAATACTGGTTTACCCGATATGCGTGTGCGGAGGTGGATCGACAGGTGAAAAAGCTGTCGGAATCGAAGGTGCTGGTTTCCGGAGTACTTCTGTTAAGAAATCAGGGAGCAGGCGCAGTACTGGTTCCGCCGAAGGCAAGAAAATCCACACATGCCTATTATGGATTCAATGTCATGGATAAGAGCGGCACAGAGACACTGGCGGCACTGATGAGTTTTCTGGGAGAGCGCTACATGAACTCCTCCGGACAGAACGGTACGATCGTCAACTGGATCGTCGGAAATGAGATCAATGATTACGGCACCTACAATTATATGGGAAAACTCTCATTCGAGGAGTATGTGAGTGCTTATGCACACAGCTTTCGTGTGGTATCCACGGCACTGAGAAGCGTGTACAGCAATGCGAGAGTCTACATTTCCCTGAATCATCTCTGGAAGATCTATCAGACCGGAGGCAATTCCTTCTATGCGAAAGATACGCTGGACGGCTTTGCCGGAAATCTGAAGGAGGAGGGAGATATTCCATGGAATCTGGCATTTCATCCGTATCCGGCACCGCTGACAGATGCAAAATTCTGGGATGATCCGGTAACAGATTCAGACAGCACCGCCTTTGTGACAATGAAAAATATTCACTATCTGACCACCTATGTGACAGAGCATTTCCGAAAAGATGTGAGAATCATTCTTTCGGAGCAGGGGTTTACCTCGCAGAAGAGCGGAACGACGAATCAGAAACTGCAGGCGGCGGCCTTTGCCTACGCCTACTATCTGGCGGAATCAGAGGATAAGATCGATGCCTTTATCATGAATCGCCATGTGGATCATCAGGAGGAGACAAAGCAGAATCTGTTTCTGGGGATCTGGACGAATCAGAAGGGTGCGCTTGAGAATGCTTCAAAGAAGAAGAGTATCTGGGAAGTATTCAAATATATTGACTCAGCATCCTCGGAAGAGGTGACGGCTTTTACGCTGAAATATCTGCCGGGAAAAAGCTTCCAGGAACTGATTCCGGGATTCAGCTTTTCCAAATTCCGGAAGATGGGCAGTTATCACTCCGGCGCGATCACGAAAGGCAAGAAGGCAGAGAACACTGCAAATAAGAAAACGGTCAGGATCGGAAGACTCTATTCCTACACAGGAACTGCGAAGGCGGAAGGGAAAACGATCGTCGTTTCAGTGGCGGAGGCTGCTAACAGGAATCTGTATCAGGGAGCCGGATTTTTGCTGACGAAGCCTTTGAATATGAAAAACAGATCAGCCTTTCTCTGCAGCCTGAATATCCGCGGTATGAAGGAAAAGAACGCGAGTGTGCGCATTCGATTCTTCTCCGGAAAAAACGTATACGAAGCCTCGACCAAGGTGAAGGGCGGCGGCACAAGAAAGCTGAAGGTCAGACTGAATGGGTGGAAGTACCGCAAAAAGATCACAAAGATCCAGATCTGGGTGCGGCCGTTTACAAAGAAGGGCTGGCAGAGCGGAAGTGCGATCACCATTTCAGGTCTTGGAACGGCGAAGAGATAGGTGAAAAACTGTTTTTCTGAGGCAGGAAATCCGCGGGGCTGGTGCTTGCAATCAAAAAACGGTTATGATATAGTTATTCAAGTCAAATTAGATAAAAACAGGAGAGAATCAAATGGGTATTTACGAAGAACTGGTGGCAAGAGGACTGATTGCCCAGGTGACAAATGAAGAAGAAATCCGCAAAATGATCAACGAAGGAAAGGCGGTTTTTTATATCGGTTTTGACCCGACCGCAGACAGCCTGCATGTGGGACACTTCATGGCTCTCTGTCTGATGAAGCGTCTGCAGATGGCAGGAAACCGTCCGATCGCTCTGTTAGGCGGCGGTACCGGTATGATCGGAGATCCGTCCGGACGTACTGATATGCGTAAGATGATGACTAAGGAGACGATCGATCACAATATCGAGTGCTTCAAAAAGCAGATGAGCCGCTTCATCGAATTCGGTGAGGGAAAGGCCATGATGGTAAATAATGCAGACTGGCTGATGGATCTGAACTACGTAGAGTTCCTGCGTGAGGTCGGACCGCACTTCTCTGTAAACAATATGCTGCGTGCAGAGTGCTACAAGCAGCGTATGGAAAAGGGCTTAAGCTTCCTTGAGTTCAACTACATGCTGATGCAGAGCTACGACTTCTTCGAGCTCTTCCAGAGATATGGCTGCAATATGCAGTTCGGCGGAGATGACCAGTGGAGCAACATGCTCGGAGGAACCGAGCTGATCCGCAGAAAGCTGGGCAAGGACGCACATGCAATGACCATTACCCTTCTGATGAACTCCGAAGGAAAGAAGATGGGTAAGACACAGTCCGGTGCTGTATGGCTTGATCCGGAGAAGACCTCTCCGTATGACTTCTACCAGTACTGGCGCAACGTGGCAGACGCAGATGTATTAAAGTGCATCCGTATGCTGACCTTCCTGCCGCTTGAGGAGATCGATGCCATGGATTCCTGGGAGGGAAGCCAGCTGAACAAGGCAAAAGAGATCCTGGCATACGAGCTGACCAAGCTTGTTCACGGCGAGGAAGAGGCTGCAAAGGCAGATGAGGCCGCAAAGGCACTGTTCGTTTCCGGTGGAAAGAGCGCAAATGTACCGACTACGACCTATCCGGCAGCTGAGCTGGCAGCAGGCAAGGATATCCTGACACTGCTGGTTGAGACAAAGCTTGCCGACACCCGTTCCGTTGCAAGACGTCTTGTACAGCAGGGCGGCGTAAGTGTCAACGATGTGAAGGTGAACGCGATCGACCGTGTATTCACAGACGCAGACCTGGACGAGGACGGTGTTCTTCTGATCAAGAAGGGCAAAAAGAGCTTCCATCAGGTGAAGCCGGAGTAATTCCAAAGACCTGAATAAGCAATACGAGGAGGAAACATTGTGGAAAAATATGGTGTAAACGAACTTAGAAAAATGTTCCTTGAATTCTTTGAGAGCAAGGGACATCTGGCGATGAAAAGTTTCTCGCTGGTTCCTCATAATGATAACAGCCTGCTGCTGATCAACTCCGGTATGGCACCGCTGAAGCCGTACTTTACCGGACAGGAGATCCCGCCGCGCAGACGTGTGACCACCTGTCAGAAGTGTATCCGTACCGGTGATATCGAGAACGTCGGAAAGACTGCACGTCACGGTACCTTCTTTGAGATGCTCGGAAACTTCTCATTCGGTGATTACTTCAAGCATGAGGCAATTGCATGGTCCTGGGAATTCCTCACTGAGGTCGTAGGACTGGATCCGGAGCGTCTCTATCCGTCCATCTATGAGGATGATGACGAGGCATTCGAGATCTGGAACAAAGAGATCGGCATCGCAGGCGAGCGTATCTTCCGTTTTGGCAAGGAGGATAACTTCTGGGAGCATGGCGCAGGCCCGTGCGGACCGTGTTCTGAGATCTACTATGACCGTGGAGAAAAGTACGGCTGTGGAAAACCGGGCTGTACCGTAGGCTGCGAGTGCGACCGCTACATGGAAGTATGGAACAACGTATTCACACAGTTCGATAATGACGGACACAATCATTACACCGAGCTGCAGCAGAAAAACATCGATACCGGTATGGGTCTGGAGCGTCTGGCAGTAGTTGTTCAGGACGTAGATTCCATCTTCGATGTAGATACAATTGAGGCACTGAGAAACAAGGTATGTGAGCTGGCAGGCGTGACCTACCACAGTGATGAGGCAAAGGACGTTTCCATCCGTCTGATCACAGATCATATCCGTTCCGCAACCTTCATGATCTCTGACGGTATCATGCCGACCAATGAGGGACGCGGCTATGTACTTCGCCGTCTGATCCGCCGTGCTGCACGTCACGGAAGACTGCTCGGTATCAAGGGAGCATTCCTTTCCGGACTCAGTGAGACCGTGATCTCAGGATCCAAGGACGGATATCCGGAGCTTGAGGAGAAAAAGGAGTTTATCTTCAAGGTACTCTCTCAGGAAGAGGAGAAGTTCAATCATACCATCGATCAGGGGCTGACGATCCTGGCAGGCATGGAGGCAAAGCTTGCGCAGAACGGTGAGAAAACCCTGACCGGTGCAGATGCGTTCCTTCTGTACGATACCTACGGATTCCCGCTGGATCTGACCAGAGAGATCCTGGAGGAAAAGGGATATACCATCGATGATGATGGATTCAAGGCAGCAATGGAAGAGCAGAGAGTAAAGGCTCGTACTGCCCGCAAGACTACCAACTACATGGGAGCAGATGCTACCGTATATGATCAGATCGATGCAGCAGTGACCACAGCATTTGTGGGCTATGATCAGCTGACCACAGAGTCAAAGATCACGGTTCTGACCACAGAGCAGGAGCTGACCGAGGCAGTATCTGACGGAGAGAATGCAACCATTTTTACCGAGGAGACTCCGTTCTATGCAACCATGGGCGGTCAGGAAGGTGATACCGGCGTGATCTGCACTGCAGACGCTGAGTTTACCGTAAAGGCTTCCATCCATCTGCTCGGCGGAAAAGTCGGACATGTCGGCACGGTGACCAAGGGCATGTTCAAGGTAGGCGATACCGTAACTCTGAAGGTAGATGCTGCAAAGAGAGCAGACACCTGCAAGAACCACAGTGCGACTCACCTTCTTCAGAAGGCACTCAAGACTGTGCTTGGTTCTCATGTAGAGCAGAAGGGTTCCCTGGTAACTCCGGATCGTCTGAGATTTGACTTTGCTCATTTCGCACCGATGACTGAGGAGGAGATCGCCCGCACAGAGGCTCTGGTAAATGAGCAGATCGCAAAGGCACTTCCGGTAAACACTCAGGTAATGAACCTTGAGGAGGCAAAGAAGACCGGTGCAATGGCACTGTTCGGAGAAAAATATGCAGAAGATGTACGTGTAGTTTCCATGGGAGACTTCTCAAAGGAGCTCTGCGGAGGTACACATGTTGGAAATACACAGGCAATCACCACCTTCAAGATCCTCTCTGAGGCAGGTATCGCAGCAGGTGTACGCCGAATCGAGGCGCTGACCGGCGAGGGTGTGTTTGCTTACTACCGCAAGGTGGAAAAAGAGCTGGCAGAAGCTGCAAAGGCAGTGAAGGCTACTCCGGCAAATCTGCTTGAGAAGCTGAATCATATGACCGAAGAGCTGAAGGCTGCTCAGAGCGAGATCGAGTCACTCAAGAGCAAGATGGCAAAGGATGCACTCGGCGATGTTATGAACAATGTTCAGGAGATCAACGGTGTAAAACTGCTGGCTGCAAGCGTGACGGATGTGGATATGAACGGTCTGAGAGATCTCGGAGATCAGCTCAAGGAGAAGCTCGGTGAGGGCGTGATCGTGCTTGCTTCCGTAAATGACGGAAAGGTGAGCCTGCTCTCCATGGCAACCGATGCAGCACAGAAGCAGGGTGCTCATGCCGGCAACCTGATCAAGGGAATTGCAGCCCTGGTCGGCGGTGGCGGCGGCGGACGTCCGAACATGGCTCAGGCAGGCGGAAAGAATCCGGCAGGTGTTCAGGACGCTCTTGCAAAGGCAGCGGAAGTACTCGCAGGACAGACCGCATAAGGACAGATTTCCCTGTAGTTTACAGGGAAAAATCTGTGTGGAATGTTTTTGAAAAACAGCTTGACGCGACATACAAAGACGGGTATAATAAGTAACAGTGCAAGAAAAATACCCACAGTTGTATTATGCACAATCTACAACTGGAGGGAGGTAAGGTGTGAGACTATGTCGAATGTAATCGTAAAAGAGAACGAGACGTTGGATAGTGCTTTACGCCGTTTCAAAAGAAACTGCGCAAAGGCTGGTATCCAGCAGGAGATTCGTAAAAGAGAGCATTACGAGAAGCCGAGTGTAAGACGTAAGAAAAAGTCTGAAGCAGCTCGCAAGCGTAAGTTCAATTAATGTGCAAAAAAGGACATCCCTATCGAGTGTTTCGGTAGGGATGTTTTAGCATTCAGGGAAAATATGGGAAGAATAATAGTAAGAAGATACAGAATACCGCTTCCGGAGCAGCTGGCGAAGCCGACGAGACCGGTCCGGGCAGTCCTGATCGGGGACTTGCATGGAAAGATGTTCGGAGAAGCAAACAAGGATCTTGTCATGGCGATCGAGAAGGAAGTTCCGGATGTGATTTTTTCCGTCGGAGATCTTGCTGTGTGCAAGCCGGGGAAAGAGACGAAGGCGGAGGTCGGCATTGCTCTGCTGAAGCGCCTCTCCTGCATCTGTCCGGTCTATGCGATCCTGGGCAATCATGAGCTCCGTACCAGAGAGTATGCGAAGGCTTATCCGGGTGTCTACGATCATATTCGAAATGAGCTGCGCAAATCCGGCGTGACACTGCTGGAAAATGATCAGGACAGACTGAAACTGCTCGGGACAGAATTCTGTATTCACGGAATGGACATCCCGATGAAGTACTACAAGAAGCTGTCAACGCCGGTTCTGACGGCGGAAGAGATCAGACACAGCATCGGAGAGCCCGAGAAGGACTGCTATAATGTGCTGCTTGCACATCATCCGGTCTTTTTTGAGAGCTATGCACTCTGGGGAGCAGATCTGACACTCAGCGGTCATCTTCATGGAGGAATGGTGCGTCTGCCGATTCTGGGAGGAGCAGTCAGCCCGCAGCTGAAGCTGTTTCCGAAGTATGACTGCGGCCTGTACCGCAAGTACGGTCATCATCTGGCAGTGACAGCGGGACTCGGATGGCATTCTATCGCATTTCGTATCAATAATCCGCCGGAGATCACATCGATGGAGCTGTATTAGTATGGAGATTTCAGTAAAGCTGCAGGAGTTTGAAGGTCCTCTGGACCTGCTTTTACATCTGATTGAAAAAAATAAAGTCAGCATTTTTGATATTCCGATCGTCGAGATCACTGACCAGTATATGGAGTACATTCATGGGATCGACCCCGAAGAGATGGGGCGAATGAGTGAATTTCTCGTGATGGCAGCGACGCTGCTGGATATCAAGGCTAAGATGCTGCTTCCTCAGGAAGTGAATGAGGAGGGGGAGGAGACAGACCCGCGTCAGGAACTGGTAGAGCGTCTGCTGGAGTATAAGATGTACAAATATATGTCTTATGAGCTCAGAGATCTCCAGAAGGATGCGGAGAAGGTGCTGTTCAGGAAGACAGATCTCCCGAAAGAAGTGCAGAATTACAGGGAACCGGTGAGGATCGAAGATCTGCTGGACGGGGTGACGCTGGAACGGCTGAATGCGGTTTTCCGCGATATCATGAAGCGTCAGGAACTGCGGACAGATCCGGTGCGCAGCAGGTTCGGACAGGTCGAGAAAGAAGAGATCAACCTGGAAGAGACGATCGAACAGGTAGAGACCTATATTCAGAAACACAAAAAATGCAGTTTCCGGAGTCTGCTTCAGAAAAAGAGAGGAAAGATCCGTGTGATCATCACCTTCCTGACGATTCTGGAGCTGATGAAGAACGGAAAGATCGAGGTTACACAGGAGGATACCTTCGCGGAGATCATGATCACATCAAAGAGCGGGGAAAATCCGGAGGATGAGAAAGCTGCCGATGAGCAGACAGCGGGGTGAGAGGTTGAGCAGAGAAAGACAGAAGAGTGAGATCGAAGCGATTTTGTTTGCGATGGGAGAGGCTGTGGATGCAGACCGCCTTGCAAAGGCTATGGAGATCTCTGTCTCAGAGGTCATGGAGCTGGTATATGAGATGAAGGCCGCATACGAGAGCGAGGAGCGGGGCATACAGATCATCGAACTGGAAGGAGCCTTTCAGCTCTGTACCAAAAAGGAACACTATGACTGTCTGATCCGAATCGCAAAGCAGCCGAAGAAGACCGCACTGACCGATGTTGTGCTGGAGACACTCTCTATCATTGCCTACAAACAGCCGATCACAAAGATAGAGCTGGAGAAGATCCGCGGAGTAAAGTGTGATCATGCTGTCAATCGACTGATCGAGTACGGACTGGTGAAGGAAGTGGGACGTCTGGATGCGCCGGGACGTCCGCTGCTGTTCGGAACCACAGAAGAGTTTCTCAGAAATTTCGGCGTACAGTCTCTGGCAGAGCTGCCGGCAGTGAATCCGGTAAAGCTTGCGGATTTCAAGGCGGAGGCGGAGGAGGAAGTGGAACTGACTCTGAAGCTGTAGCCGAAACAGTGAGACAGGAGGGAGAAGAGTTATGCCTACAACCTATGCACATGATCTGTTTGGCAAACTGGTATATCGAAAACTGGATCCGGAGGCAAAGCGCCTGATCCATGCACATCAGGAGGCCTACCTGATCGGACTGCACGGTCCGGATATTCTGTTTTATTACCGGCCGTTCTGCAGAAATCATGTGACAAAGCTGGGACACAGGATGCATTCCGAGGATGCATACCTTTTTTTTGACAGGGCGAAGAAGGTCTATCAGAGCACACAGGATCCGGCGCTGCTTGCCTACCTGATGGGATTCATCTGTCACTTTATGCTTGACAGTACCTGCCACCCGTATATCGCTCATTATATGCGGATGACCGGGGCGGGACATGATGAGATCGAGACAGAGCTGGACCGCGAGCTGATGCTGCGGACCGGAAAAGATCCGTTTCAGTATCTTACGGCAAAAGTGATCCATGCAGAGCCTGAGGCAGTCACTGCGATCGCTGCGGTGCTGGACGGTATCACGGAGAAGGAAGTGCGGGCCTGCCTTCACGGAATGCGCTTTTATACGGGAGTGACCGTGTGCAGCCATCCGAAGAAGAGAGCGTGGCTTCTGAATCTGTCAAAAGCATCCATGCTTTATCCGCTGGTGCACGGTCGGATCATGCGGGAGGAACCGATACCGAGATGCGTCAACAGCACTCGTGAACTTGTCGGTATGTTCCGCTCTGTGATACCGGAAACTGTCGAAGAGATAAACACATTTTTCGCTGATCGGAAGAACAGTACAAAAATGGATGCAAGGTTTCATAAAAACTTCAAATAAACTATCATTTTTTACTAAAAACATGGGACGTTTCACCCTAAAAATTAACTTGCTATTGACGAGGAAACAAGTTAAAATGAGAAACGGCGGATAATTGGTTTCATAAAATGACTATCAGAAGTGAAACATTTATCTAATATATCTAATGGAGGGCTGAATAATGAGTAACACAGCACAAAGCTTAGCAGGCAACAGAATCGCTTCTTTGCTTGATGAGAACAGTTTTGTTGAAATCGGCGCAGGCGTTACAGCCAGAAACACAGACTTCAACATGGCTAAGGCCGAGACTCCGGCAGACGGTGTGATTACCGGTTATGGTGTAATCAATGGCGGACTGGTGTATGTATACAGTCAGGATGCATCCGTACTGGGCGGAACAATTGGTGAAATGCATGCAAAGAAGATTTCAGGTCTGTATGATCTTGCACTGAAGATGGGTGCACCGGTGATCGGACTGATCGACTGTGCAGGTCTTCGTCTTCAGGAGGCAGCTGATGCATTAAACGCATTTGGTGAGATCTATCTGAAGCAGTCTCTTGCTTCCGGCGTGATTCCGCAGATCACAGCAGTTTTCGGTAACTGCGGCGGCGGTCTGGCTCTGGTTCCGGGACTGACCGATTTTACCTTTATGGAGGAGAAGAACGCAAAGCTTTTTGTTAATTCCCCGAACGCACTTGCAGGAAACACTGCTGAGAAATGTGATACCGCATCTGCAAAGTTCCAGAGCGAAGAGGCTGGTCTGGTAGACTTCACCGGCTCTGAGGCAGAGATCTTTGAGCAGATCCGTGCACTGGTTTCCATGCTTCCGGCAAACAATGAGGATGATCTCTCCTATGAGGAGTGCACAGATGATCTGAATCGTGTCTGCGAGAATCTTGAGAACTGTGCAGGTGATACCGCACTTCTGCTTGCAAATATCGCAGATGACAACGAGTTCGTTGAGACAAAGAGCGCTTATGCAAAAGATATGGTGACAGGATTCCTTCGCCTGAACGGTCAGACCGTCGGTGCAGTTGCAAACCGCACTGAGGTATACGACGAGAACGGTGAGAAGGTCGAGACCTTTGATGCAGTACTTTCCAGAAAGGGTGCAGCAAAGGCAGCAGAGTTCATCAACTTCTGTGATGCTTTCGGTATTCCGGTACTTTCCCTGACAAATGTAAAGGGATTCAAGACCAGCATGTGCACAGAGAAGGGCATCGCTGCAGCAGCTGCAAAGATGACCTATGCATTTGCTAACGCAACTGTTCCGAAGGTGAACGTTGTGATCGGTGCTGCATACGGCAGTGCTTATGTTGCTATGAACAGCAAGGCTCTGGGTGCAGACCTGACCTTCGCATGGCCGAACGCTGAGATCGGAACCATGGATGCAAAACTTGCAGCTAAGATCATGTATGCAGATGCAGATGCTGCAACTCTGAACGAGAAGGCAGCTGAGTATCAGGCACTTCAGAACAGCGCAGTTTCTGCAGCAAGAAGAGGATACGTTGACACGATCATTGATCCGGCTGATACCAGAAAATATGTGATCGGTGCATTTGAAATGTTGTTCACAAAGAGAGAGGACCGTCCGGCTAAGAAACACGGTACGGTTTAAGAGAGGTGAATGATATGAGAAAATTCAAAGGATTCCTTGTTGCGGCAGCCGCAGCAGCTCTGCTCACATTCTCTATGGTACCGGCAGGTGCAGAATCAGAGACTGAGACCGCAGCAGCAGTTACTGAAATCGCTGAAGAGACGGAAGCTGCAGCAGCTGAAGCCGCAGAAGAGACGGAGGCAGAAACTGCCGAGGCAGCAGCTGTTGACCCGACTACCGGTCTGCTGGCATCAGATATTGCGACTCTTCAGAGCTATGCAGAAGGAATGATCTCACAGATCGTTGCTCTGACAGATGATCAGGTTCAGGAGTATCTTAATCCGAGCTCTGTTCTGGTTACAAAGCAGGACAACATGACTGCAAGTATCCAGTCCTGGGCTGATAACAAGGGCACACTCGGCGAGTTTCAGAATGTGAACTCCCATGAGGTTCGTGTCAACGACAAGTCTCTGATCGTGGAGACACATGCCGCATTCGCAAATCAGGAGGGTGTGGTCACTACAACTCTGAACCGCGATACGCTGAATATGGAAAGCATGGTATTCAGTACCGGTGCAAACAGCTTCGCACAGGATATGAAGGAAGCAGCGCTGAATACACTGATGGGACTGTGCATCGTATTCTTCGTGCTCGTTTTCCTGAGCTTCCTGATTTCCAGATTTGCATATATCGCAAAGCTGGAGGAGAAATTTAAGAACAGAAAAGCTCCGAAGCAGCCTGTAAGCACACCGGCAGCAGCACCTGCACCGGCTGTACAGGAAGTAGAAGAGGAAGTAGTTGATGACGGTGAGCTGATCGCAGTGATCGCAGCAGCGATCGCAGCAGCAGAGGGCACCAGCACAGATGGTTTCGTTGTCCGCTCTATCAGAAAGAGCAATCGAAACAGAGGCTTAAGAGTTTAAGAGCAGGAGGATTTTTGAGATGAAAAATTATACAATCACAGTAAATGGTGTAGCATATGATGTTACTGTAGAAGAGGGTGGAAACGGCGCAGCAGCAGCTCCGGCTGCTAAGAAGGCAGCTCCGGCTCCGAAGGCAGCAGCTCCGGCAGCAGGCGCTGGTTCCGTAAAGGTTACCGCATCTGTACCGGGTAAGGTATTCAAGGTTGAGGCAAGTGTTGGACAGGCTGTTAAGGCTGGAGACAACATCATCATCCTTGAGGCTATGAAGATGGAGATCCCGGTTGTAGCTCCGCAGGATGGTACTGTTGCAAGCATTGATGTAGCAGTAGGCGCAGGCGTAGAGAATGGTGACGTTCTGGCTACCCTGAACTAAGGCATGTCTGCGTAACACTACATTACAGGAGGTAAAACAATGGCTTATGTTTCAAGCACATTAAGCAATCTTCTTCATCAGACTGCTTTTTTAAACCTGACCTGGGGCAACTATCTGATGATTGCGGTGGCATGTGTGTTTTTATACCTCGCGATCGCGAAAGGATTTGAGCCGCTGCTTCTGGTCCCGATTGCGTTCGGTATGCTGCTCGTAAATATGTACCCGGATATTATGGCAAGTCCGGAGGAGACTTCAAATGGAGTCGGCGGACTTCTGCATTATTTCTATCTGATGGATGAGTGGAGCATTCTTCCGTCACTGATTTTCATGGGCGTAGGTGCCATGACGGACTTCGGTCCGCTGATTGCGAACCCGATCAGCTTCCTGATGGGTGCAGCAGCTCAGCTGGGTATCTACATGGCTTATTTCCTTGCAATCATTCTTGGATTCAACGGCAAGGCAGCAGCAGCGATCTCTATTATCGGTGGTGCAGACGGCCCGACATCCATTTTCCTTGCAGGTAAGCTCGGACAGTCCGAGCTGATGGGACCGATCGCAGTAGCAGCTTATTCCTACATGTCTCTGGTTCCGATCATTCAGCCGCCTATTATGAAGGCATTCACGACCGAGGAAGAGAGAAAGATCAAGATGCAGCAGCTTCGTCCGGTTTCCAAACTGGAGAAGATCCTTTTCCCGATCGTTATCACTATCGTAGTTTGCTTACTTCTGCCGTCTACCGCTCCGCTGGTAGGTATGCTGATGCTTGGTAACCTGTTCCGTGAGTCAGGTGTAGTCAGCCAGCTGACAGAGACCGCTTCCAACGCTCTGATGTACATCGTAGTTATCCTTCTGGGTACTTCCGTAGGTGCATCCACAAGTGCTGAGGCATTCCTGAATATCAGCACCATCAAGATCGTTGCACTTGGTCTGATCGCATTCGCATTCGGTACCTTCGGCGGAATCATGTTCGGTAAACTGCTCTGCAAGCTTACCCACGGCAGAATCAACCCGCTGATCGGATCCGCAGGTGTATCTGCAGTGCCGATGGCAGCGCGAGTTTCTCAGAAAGTCGGTGCGGAGGCAGATCCGACCAACTTCCTGCTGATGCATGCGATGGGACCGAACGTTGCAGGCGTTATTGGTACGGCCGTAGCAGCCGGTACCTTCATGGCTATTTTCGGAGTATAAGGAGGACCAATTTATCATGGCAGAAAAGAAACCGATTAAGATTACAGAGACCATTCTGCGTGATGCACATCAGTCTCTGATTGCAACCAGAATGTCTACAGAGCAGATGCTCCCGATCGTAGAAAAACTCGATCAGGTTGGATATCACTCTCTGGAGTGCTGGGGAGGAGCTACATTCGATGCTTCCCTCCGTTTCCTGAAGGAAGATCCGTGGGAGAGACTGCGTAAGATCAGAGATAAGGCAAAGAATACAAAGCTTCAGATGCTGTTCCGTGGTCAGAACATCCTCGGATACAACCAGTATTCTGACGACGTTGTAGAGTATTTCGTACAGAAGTCCATCGCTAACGGTATTGATATTATCCGTATCTTTGACTGCTTAAACGATGTCCGCAACCTGCAGACAGCAGTTACCGCAGCAAACAAAGAGAAGGGACATGCTCAGGTAGCACTTTCCTATACTCTCGGTGAGGCATATACCCTGGACTACTGGAAGAATATGGCTAAGCAGGTAGAGGATATGGGTGCAAACTCCCTCTGCATCAAGGATATGGCAGGTCTGCTGCTTCCGTACACAGCAACTGAGCTGGTACAGGCACTGAAAGAGACCGTAAACATCCCGATTCAGCTGCATACACACTACACCTCAGGTGTTGCTTCCATGACCTACTTAAAGGCTGTTGAGGCAGGTGTGGATGTCATCGATACCGCTATGTCTCCGTTCGCTCTGGGAACTTCCCAGCCGGCAACTGAGGTTATGGTTGAGACCTTCAAGGGTACTCCGTACGATACCGGATTTGATCAGAAGCTCCTTGCTGAGATCGCTGATTACTTCCGTCCGCTTCGTGACGAGGCACTCGATACCGGTCTGCTGAATCCGAAGAACCTTGGCGTAAACATCAAGACTCTGCTGTACCAGGTACCGGGCGGTATGCTGTCCAACCTGACCAGCCAGCTGAAGGATCTGCACGCTGAGGATAAGTACTATGAGGTACTTGAAGAGGTTCCGCGTGTACGTAAGGACCTCGGTGACTGCCCGCTGGTTACCCCGTCTTCTCAGATCGTAGGTACTCAGGCAGTTATGAACGTTATCAACGGTGAGCGTTATAAGATGGTTCCGCAGCAGACCAAGGATGTACTGAGCGGAAAGTACGGCGCAACCGTTAAGCCGTTTAACGCAGAAGTTCAGAAGAAGTGCATCGGTGATGCTGAGATCATCACAGATCGTCCGGCAAACCATATCGCACCGCAGCTTGATAAGATCAAAGATGAGTGCGCAAAGTGGACACAGCAGGAAGAGGATGTACTTTCCTACGCACTGTTCCCGCAGGTTGCTGTTGAGTTCTTCAAATACAGAGAGGCTCAGCAGACTGGCGTGGATGCAAACGTTGCTGACAGCAAAAACGGAGCATATCCGGTTTAATACGGACAGAATGAGATATAAGGAGGGACCGGTTCTTTGGAGTCGGTCCTTTCTTGCATTCTATTGTTTTGTGTTCAGAAAGGATATTCATGAAGAAAACAGTTGTAATCGGCGGAGGCGCCGCAGGCATGTTCGCAGCGATCGCGGCAGCAGAACGCGGAAGCGAAGTGCATCTCTATGAGAAAAACGAGAAGCTCGGAAAGAAGATCTTTATCACCGGAAAGGGACGCTGTAATCTCACCAATGCCTGTGATATGGAGGAGCTGCTTGCAGGAGTCTGCTCAAACCGCAGATTTTTATACAGCGCTTTTTACGGATATACCAACCAGGATGTCATTGACTTTTTTGAGTCCCACGGAATGAAGACAAAGACCGAGAGAGGAAATCGTGTATTTCCGGTCTCAGATCATTCCTCCGATGTGATCGATACCCTGAGACGTGTCATGCTTCAGAAAGGGGTGGAGGTACATCTGCACTCTGAAGTACAGGGACTGCTGACAGAGCCGCTTGCAGAGGTGCAGACGGGGAAAAATGTGCCGGATCGAAGAATTGCCGGAGTGGTGCTGAAGGGCGGACGCCGTGTGGAGGCAGATGCGGTCATTCTGGCCACCGGAGGACTTTCCTATCCGTCCACAGGTTCCACAGGAGACGGATACCGGTTTGCAGAGGAGTGCGGACATACGGTCACAGCGACCTCCCCTTCTCTGGTTCCGTTCAATGTCAGAGAGCCTTATGCAAAGGAACTGCAGGGACTCTCACTGAAAAATGTGCAGCTCACGATCCTTGACGGAAAGAAACGTCTGTATCAGGAATTCGGTGAAATGATGTTTACGCATTTCGGTATCACCGGACCGCTGGTACTGACCGCGAGCACGGCTGTCGGCAAAAAGCTGAGAGAAAAGGAACTGCAGGTTCGAATTAATCTCAAGCCGGCACTGAGCGAGGAGCAGCTGGATGCAAGACTCCGCCGTGAGTTTGAGGACGGAAACAAAAAGCAGTTTAAAAATGTGATCGGAAATCTTTTTCCGGCGAAACTGACCCCGGTGATGATCGCTCTTTCCGGCATTACTCCGGAAAAGATGGTGAATGAGATCACCAGAGAAGAGCGCAGAGCCCTGCTCACTCTGATCCGTGAATTCCCGTTGACGGCGACCGGACTGCGCGACTATAATGAAGCTATCATTACGCGCGGAGGTGTCTCTGTGAAAGAGGTAGATCCCGCGACAATGGAATCCAGAAAGACAGCGGGACTCTATATTGCTGGTGAGCTGCTGGATCTGGATGCAGTGACCGGAGGCTTCAATCTGCAGATCGCATGGTCTACCGGATATGCAGCAGGATGTGCCGCTGCAGAGAAGGCTTCGCAGTAATCTTTCCGAGAGGGAAGCATAAGGTGGAAAGGATAATCATAAATGGGATATAATATCGCAATTGACGGACCGGCAGGAGCAGGAAAAAGCACGATCGCCAAGCTGGCGGCAAAGGAACTCTCTTTTATCTATGTCGATACCGGAGCAATGTACCGCACGATCGCACTGGCCCTGCTCAGAGCAAAGATCGATATCGCAGATGTTCATGCAGTGGAAGCGCTGCTTTCCGAAATTTCTGTCTCCATTCGCTATATTGACGGAGAGCAGAGAGTATTTCTTGGAACCGAGGATGTGTCCGCACTGATCCGCACGGAAGAAGTCGGAAATATGGCCTCCAAAGCAGCTGCTCTGGAACCGGTGCGTGCAAAACTGCTTTCTCTGCAGCGAGGACTGGCAGAGGAGAACGATGTTGTGATGGACGGCAGAGATATTGGAACGAACATTCTCCCGAATGCAGAGCTGAAGATCTATCTGACAGCCAGCGTGGACACCCGCGCAGACCGCAGATATAAGGAACATCTTGCCAAGGGCGAGACCTGTGATCTTGAGGAGATCAAGCGCGATATCGAGCAGCGTGATTTTCAGGATATGAACCGTGCGATCGCACCGCTGTGTCAGGCGGAGGATGCGGTGTATCTGGATTCCTCAGACATGACGATCGAGCAGGTCGTAAAAGCGATCACAGAGAGAGCCAGAAGAGCAGAGGCGTAAAAGAAACTGCAAAGGATATAAGAAGAGATGAAGGTAAAAGTTGCGAAAACAGCAGGTTTCTGCTTCGGTGTACAGAGGGCTGTGAATCAGGTGTACAGTGAAGTGGAGAATGGAAAGAAGCCGATCTATACTTACGGACCGATCATCCACAACGAGGAAGTCGTGGCGGATCTGGAACGAAAGGGCGTATCGGTGATCGAGACAAAGGAAGAGCTCGCCCGACTGACCAGCGGAACTGTGATCATTCGCTCACACGGAATCGGAAAGGATGTCTATGATCTGATCGAGAGACAGGGCGTGACTCTGGTGGATGCGACCTGTCCGTTTGTGCGGAAAATCCACAGGATCGTGCAGGAGCACAGCCATGCGGGAGAGCAGATCGTGATCATCGGAAATGCAAAGCATCCGGAGGTGGAAGGCATCTGTGGATGGTGTGAAACCAGGCCTGTCGTGATCGAGACAGTGGAGGAGGCAGAGGCCTTTCCGATGTGTCAGAGATCTTCCGAAAACCCGCAGAATGAGGGCAGTACAGCCGCCTGTCCGACCACACTTTGCATCGTCTCACAGACGACATTTAATTATAATAAATTTCAAAATTTAGTTGAAATTATTGAGAAAAAGGGTTATGATAAGAATGTTATAAATACGATCTGCAGCGCAACGGAGGAGCGCCAGACAGAGGCCGCTGAGATATCTCGTGAAACAGATACGATGATTGTGATCGGAGGACGGCACAGTTCAAACACTCAGAAACTGTTTGATATCTGCAGATCCAATTGTAAAAATACTTACTATATTCAGACACTAGATGATTTGGAACAGTATTCTTTTCCTCCAGTCGGTTGTGTAGGTATTACAGCAGGGGCATCCACCCCAAAACATTTAATTAAGGAGGTTCAGGAATATGTCAGAGATGAGCTTTGACCAGATGCTTGAGGAGACTTTTAAAACAATTCATAACGGCCAGATTGTAGAGGGTAATGTTATCGATGTAAAGGCTGATGAGATCGTTTTAAATATCGGCTACAAGGCAGACGGTATTCTGACGAAGAATGAGTACACGAATGATAACAGCGTAGATCTTCGTGACGTAGTGAAGGTTGGCGACACCATGGAGGTAAAGGTCCTCAAGGTGAACGACGGCGATGGCCAGGTTCTGCTTACCTACAAGAGACTTGCTGCAGAGAAGGGCAACAAGAGACTGGAAGAGGCCTTCAACAATAAAGAGGTTCTCAAGGCTGAGGTTACTCAGGTTCTTGGCGGCGGTTTAAGCGTAGTAGTTGATGAGGCAAGAGTCTTCATCCCGGCAAGCCTTGTATCTGATACTTATGAGAAGGATCTCAACAAGTATGCAGGTCAGGAAATCGAGTTCGTTATCACAGAGTTCAACCCGCGCAGAAGAAGAATCATCGGTGATCGTAAGCAGCTTCTGGTTGCACAGAAGGCTGAGATGCAGAAGGCTCTCTTCGAGAGAATTCAGGTTGGCGATGTTCTTGACGGTGTAGTTAAGAACGTAACTGACTTCGGTGCATTCGTAGATCTTGGCGGAGCAGACGGTCTGCTTCACATTTCCGAGATGAGCTGGGGAAGAGTTGACAATCCGAAGAAGATCTTCAGCACCGGCGATAAGGTAACCGTTCTCTTAAAGGAGATCAACGGCAACAAGATCGCTCTTAGCCTGAAGTTTGAGGATCAGAATCCGTGGCTGACTGCAGCAGATAAGTACGCTATCGGCAACATCGTTACCGGTCGTGTTGCAAGAATGACCGACTTCGGTGCTTTCGTAGAGCTTGAGCCGGGCGTAGATGCACTGCTTCATGTTTCTCAGATCTCTCATGATCATGTTGACAAGCCGTCTGATGTACTTTCCATCGGACAGGAGATCGAGGCAAAGGTTGTAGACTTCAACGAGGCAGACAAGAAGATCAGCCTCAGCATGAAGGCTCTGGAGCAGGTTCAGAGAGAAGAGGCTCCGGCTTACAGCGATGAGGAGCAGTTCTAAGCTGAAAGATAAATAGTTTAAATATTAAAGGGGCTGTGAAATAAACACCCCATGAGAAAAGGCCATCTGGTCTCGCATAAG
>JAUNAF010000104.1 GCA_030527715.1 Eubacteriales bacterium | reverse complement strand
AAAGAGAGCGAACCGGAACCGACTTCGATCCATGAGAAGGAGAGCGAGACAGAGTCAGAGTCTGTGAGAGAAACAGAGAGCGAGAAAGAGAGCGAGACGCAGACCACAGAAGCTGAGACGGAGAAACCGGGAGGAAGAAAGAACAAAAAAAGCAATTCGTCCTCCGGAAGCAGTCAGGGAAGATCCGGAAATACAGGTTCACCGAAAACCGGAGATGAGACACCGCGGGATGCCTGGATGCTGGCATTCTGCATGGGGCTTGCAGTGGCGGTCAGCGGACTTGTATATCGAAGAAGGAACAGCAGGAGTTGAGAATAATGAAGAAAAACAGAAAATCAATGAGAAAGGGATGCACGGCTGCAGTACTTGCATTCTCGATACTGTTTCTCAGGACAGAGAAACCGCAGGCATATATGACTTCGGCACCGGCGGCAATCGAAAACCATGTATCGACTGCAGAACTGAAGATCACACTGACAGAACCGCACTGGGATGAGACAAAGGCAGCGCACATGCTTCCGGGAAGTACTGTGGAAAAAGATCCGATCGTCACCAACATCTCTGAGACAGATGCCTGGATCTTTCTGGAGGTGCATGTACCATGCAGAGAGATCGCGGTTGTGGATGAAACGACCAGACGAAAGAAAGAGAGAAGCAGGACAGAACTGTTTTCATTTGCGGCTTCGGAAGAGTGGGAGCTTGTGGAACGCAGAGAAACAGAGTCAGAGACAGTTTATGTATACGGCTGCAGACAGATCGTAAAGCCTGGGAAGAAGACAGCTGCGCTCTTTACCTCGGTAAGGATCGTAAACTATCTGGAGGGTGAACTGTCAGCGGAGGAAACCTTACAGATGCAGATTATTGCAAGAGCGATCCAGAGCAGCTGCTGTGAGAAGGGCAGCGGACTGAAGGAAATCTATGCAAAGCTGTGATCGGAAACATACATGTTCTGCTCGTGCAGAACACCACCAAGTTTGAAAGTCGATTCCTCCGCTGCGTTGCAGCTCTCGGAATCGCCGCCGGTATTCGCAATTCGGCCTATTCGGCCTGCTTGCTCATACCGTCTTGCCCGTCCAATGTCTGAGCATCTGCTCGAGTAAACTCGGCATCTGCTCAGCCGCTGTCCGGGACTTTCAAAGTAAAAACAGGAGAAGGGGATCATGAAAGGTAGAGAGCGAAAGAACAGATGGCTTGCGGCAGTGCTGGCTGGAGTACTGCTGTGGAACGGAACCTGGCTGCCGTCACAGCAGTGCAGAGATGCCGTTTCAGCAAATGAAACACAGGAGTGGACGAACGAAGAAGCGGATTCTGAGGAGACCTGGGACGATGCGGTCTGGGAAGCAGAGGGAGAAACAGACGAGGATGCCTTCTGGGAATACGATCCCGGGGACGAGGAGGACAGTTCTGAGGAAGAGGGCACTGACGGATATACTCTGGAAAACTCCTCAGATGAGCTGTTTTTTCTGGTTCCGGAAACTTCAGAAGATATGACAGAGGAGGAAACAGAAGAAGTCTATCTGATGGAGGAAGAAGTGATGGAAGCCGAGGAGACCGAGGAAACAGAGGAGCTGACGGAACTGGCAGAGGTGGAGGAGAGTCTGGCAGGCGGAACACTGCCGCCCTCCGGAACTCCGGTCAGTGTGACAGCAGGCTGGCAGCAGGTGGATGCCTCTACCCAGTTTTCGTCAGAGTACCGCCCGATGAAGTTTTACCCCGGAATTTCCTCACTGGAGTATTTTGTGAATTCAGACAAGATCACACTTGGTGAAGGAATCTATGACGGATATAAATACATCTATCCGACAGCGGAAGGACAGGAGGGAAAAGCCGGAGCGATCTATCACAAGGTCATCTACTATCAGCAGAGATGGTACGATGTGAAGTTTACACTGGCAGCCTATACTTCTTCAGTGACAGCAAAAAGCGGCAGGGTCGTGAGATCCTATCCGTTTGTCACCTTCTCTCCAAGAAATTTGTCCTGGATCTTTGACCAGGCAAGCGGTGCATTTGTCCTCAGATGCGAGATCCTGGATTCTGAGACCGGAGAAAAGACAGCACTGAATACCAGATTTCAGTGGTGGGATGTGGACGGAGCACAGAGGTTCGGTATGCGCCTGGAGGATGGAGCTTTCGGAGGCCGCTACTACTATCCGGATTCCTTCGTACATGTGCTCGGAGATCAGAGTGTCGCCGGAATCGGCGGCCTGGAGATGGTCATCGGAGAAAAGGCGGACACTCCGGGAACAGAGAACAGAGCCTGCGTCACCTACGAACTGAAAAACTGCAGTACCTATGACATTTCCTTCGGAGAGAGAGATCACATTTCAGACAGCAGTGATTACAGCTACAGTGAAGCAGAGATTGAAGCGAGAAATAAGGAGTCAGCGGACGGAGCACAGTCGGGAAAATATCTGAAGGAAATCCTGACACAGTCGGACAGCAGTCTCGCAGCACTGGAGACTCCGGGACCGGTGAAATCCGTCTCCAATACGGAAGCAGACTGGGCGGAGGAAAATGTACTGGAGCAGGCAGAGGACAGCTACTGGTACAGGGTGCAGCAGTATGTTCCGTGGCAGGACAGCTCTGCCTGGTACAGTGAGCTTACATTATCAGATACTTTCCAGAAGGGTGTCGTCTATGACAATGATGCGAGGGTGTTGAGAGAAGAGGACGGCGCAGATGTGACGGACTGGTTTGAACTTGGTATGGACAGGGAGACAAATACTTTTACTGCGTCTGCAAAAAGCTCTGCGCTTTCGGATAAACAGTTCTACGGCTATACTTACCGTCTGCAGATCAGGGTGAAGCTGGATCTGGATGAAGTGTCTCCGGAAATATCAGAGACAAAGGCTGTTTATTCCGTCTTGAATCAGGCAGATCTTTCCTTTCTCAATGCAGCCTTTACGCAGGTACAGAGAAGGCGCAGCAATGAGGTTACCACCACAGCGGTAAAGGAGCGAAAAGAGCCGGCAGTTCCGGTAAAGACGGTGAGTATTGCAGACGGAGAAGAGGCAGAAGAGGTACAGACAGACGGACGGAAACAGGAGATCGTCTTTCATATTTATCAGGAGATCCCTGAAAATCCTGCAGCCTTTACACCGGCAGCGATCGAAATATCAGACGGGCTGGAAGACTGCCTGGAGTATGTGAGGGGAAGTGTCTGGGAAAAGAAGAACAGTGAGGATGCGTATCATCAGGCATCTGGATGGCAGGATCAGACAGAGGGACAGCAGGTGCGCTTTGCAAAGAACTGGTCGGACGAGCGTGCATCCGGAAGTCTGAGACTGGATATTGTCTGCAGAATCAGAGAGCATACGGAACTTGCCAGGTGGCAGCAGAAAGGGAAAGACAGTGTCGTCTGGACTGTCATACCAAATTGTGGAAGCGTCAGCTTTTTCTGGAAGAACGGAACACCCGAGCAGACAGTACAGGAGACGAATGAGGTGAGGGTTCGCTTAAGAGAACATAAGATCCGTCTGACAAAGGAGATTTCCGCTTCAGAGGTGGTATGGGCACATGGCAATCCAGTATTTACCTTCTGTGTGAAAGGTACAGACGCAGACGGTGAAGATCATACCTACTATCAGACACTGGAGTTTACAAAAGAGATGCAGTCAGACAGCGGCAGCATGTATCTGAGTGCAGAGTTTTCGGTTCCTGCCGGCACCTACACTGCGTCGGAGGAAACGACTCTGAGATATGAACTGCTTGGCATTTACGATGTGGAAAACTGCAGTGTGGATGGGGAAAACGTACACTTTGTCCTGAACGGTCAGGCAGACGGCACGGCGACCTTCCGTAACGGGAAAATAACGGATGAGGATACCAGTCATACCGCCTATGTCAACAATGTCATCATTACTTGACAGAACAGTTTTTGGGTGATAACTTTATCCTTAGTGATGTCAGCGAAAAACTGATAAAAGCAACTAAGGAAAGGAAGTGCTGCACATGGAGAAGAAGAAATTTTATATGACGACAGCGATTGCCTATACTTCCGGCAAACCGCATATCGGCAACACTTATGAAATCATTCTTGCAGATGCAATTGCCCGCTACAAAAGAGCACAGGGCTACGATGTATTTTTTCAGACCGGAACCGATGAGCATGGTCAGAAGATAGAGCTGAAGGCAGAGGAAGCAGGGATCACCCCGAAGGAGTTCGTAGATAACGTGGCAGGAGAGATCAAGAGAATCTGGGATCTCTCCAACACCTCTTATGATAAGTTTATCCGTACGACCGATGCGGATCATGAAGCACAGGTTCAGAAGATCTTCAAGAAGCTGTATGATCAGGGAGATATCTACAAAGGATATTATGAGGGAATGTACTGCACTCCGTGTGAGTCCTTCTTTACCGAGTCTCAGCTGGTAGACGGCAAGTGCCCGGACTGCGGCCGTGAGGTACAGCCGGCGAAGGAGGAGGCATATTTCTTCAAGATGAGCAAATATGCTGACCGCCTGATCGAGCACATCAATACACATCCGGAATTCATTCAGCCGGTGTCCAGAAAGAACGAGATGATGAACAACTTCCTTCTTCCGGGACTGCAGGATCTCTGTGTATCCAGAACCTCCTTTACCTGGGGAATTCAGGTGCCGTTTGATCCGAAGCATGTTGTTTATGTATGGCTGGATGCGCTCACCAACTATATCACCGGTATCGGATATGATGTGGACGGTAATTCAACAGAGCAGTTCAAGAAAAACTGGCCGGCAGACCTGCACCTGATCGGAAAGGATATCATCCGTTTCCATACGATCTACTGGCCGATCTTCCTGATGGCACTGGATCTGCCGCTGCCGAAGCAGGTATTCGGTCATCCGTGGCTGCTGCAGGGCGATGGAAAGATGAGTAAGTCAAAGGGAAATGTTATTTATGCAGATGACCTGGCAGATTTCTTCGGAGTGGATGCTGTCCGTTACTTTGTTCTGCATGAGATGCCGTTTGAGAATGACGGTGTGATCACCTGGGAGCTCGTAGTAGAACGTCTGAATTCTGATCTGGCAAATACACTGGGTAACCTGGTAAATCGTACGATTTCCATGACCAACAAGTATTTTGGCGGTGTAGTTGCAGACAAGGGAGCAGCAGAGCCGGTAGATGAGGAATTAAAGGCAGTTGTTCTTGAGACACCGAAGAAGATCGCGGAGAAGATGGAAGGTCTGCATGTGGCAGATGCGATCACAGAGATCTTTACACTCTTCAAGCGCTGTAATAAGTATATCGATGAGACCATGCCGTGGGCACTCGCGAAGGATGAGAGCAAGCAGGATCGTCTTGCAACTGTACTTTACAACCTGACCGAGAGTATTGCGATCGGTGCATCTCTGTTAGAGCCGTTTATGCCGGAGACATCCGCAAAGGTTCTTGCACAGCTGAATGCAAAGAAACGTGAGCTTGAGGAGATGGATACCTTCGGTCTCTATGAGTCCGGCACAAAGGTAACTGAGAAACCGGAGATCCTCTTTGCGCGTCTGGATCTTGCAGAAGTGCTGGAGAAGGTCAATGAGCTGTTTCCGGCAAAGAAGGAAGAGCCGGCAGAACCGGTGATCGATATCGAGCCGAAGGAAGAGATCAGTTTTGATGATTTTGGAAAGATGCAGTTCCAGGTAGGAGAGATCATCTCCTGTGAAGCAGTGAAAAAATCCAAGAAGCTGCTCTGCAGCCAGGTAAGAATCGGAAGCCAGGTGAAGCAGATCGTGTCCGGAATCAAGGCACACTACACACCGGAAGAGATGGTGGGCAAAAAGGTTATGGTACTGGTAAACTTAAAGCCTGCAAAGCTGGCCGGAGTACTCTCAGAGGGTATGATTCTCTGCGCAGAGGGTGAAAACGGAGAACTGTCCCTGATGGTACCGGAGAAGAAGATGCCGGCAGGAGCAGAGATCTCATAATACAAAAGCAAAAGAACGTAAACCAAAATTGCAATAACAAGTTGCACACTTTTGCTCCACACCACACCTGTGG
>JAUNAF010000103.1 GCA_030527715.1 Eubacteriales bacterium | reverse complement strand
AATGATTGGAAGGTGCACAAGAATGAAATATATTTTTTAAAAATAGTGCAGGAAAGCAGGGGAATCATTGGAAGGTGCACAAAAATGGAATTAATTTCTTAATAATAATGCAGGAAAGAAGGAGAAAGGGGTGAGAAAAGCACGAAAAACGGGTTTAAATTTAAAAAATAGTGCAGGCAGGCCAGAAAAGCAGGAAAATAAGCAAGAATAATGCCAGGAAATTTCAAAAATAGTGCAGGAGGATTCCGGAAAGGTGAAGAGAAGGGAAGTCATGAAAAAATAAGCATGTATTCTCCCGGAAATTCCTTTGGATTACATACATATATAAAATTGTGTTAGAACCGAGATGGTGATATAATAATCTGTAATTATAAGCAGTTATAAGTAAACAGTTATAAACAATAGAATGCACGCTCCACGAACATTCTATTATCATGAATAAGTGCTTATAGGGTGTAACAGATTTGGAGACACTGAGTAACAGGATGTATGTTAAGGGAGAGGGTTATGAAGGAGAAAACAAATAACAAGTCAACGCCGGTCGCGCTGCTGCCGATCGGTGTATTTCTGGTGCTGTATCTTGGATTGGGGATCACTTTTGAATATATCATGAAGATCCCGATGGGATTCTACAATATCCCGATCGTCGCGGCATTTATGGCTGCGATTCTGGTAGCCTGTCTGCAGAACAGAGAGCTTGGATTCGAGGACAAGCTGAGTGTTATGGCAGAGGGAATCGGTGATAAAAATATTATCACGATGATTCTGATTTTCCTGACGGCAGGTGCCTTTGTCGGAGTAGTCGGCAGAAGCAGTGCTGAGAGTGTGGCATATTTTATGCTGTCACTGATTCCGGCGAGATATGCGGTGGCAGTGCTGTTTGTGGTGGCATGTTTTGTCTCCACAGCGATGGGAACCTCTGTGGGAACGATCACGCTGCTGGTGCCGATCGGTGTGGCAGTGTCTCAGGCATCCGGATTTTCTCTGCCGCTCTGTGTCGGAAGTGTCATGGGCGGAGCCATGTTCGGAGATAATCTTTCCTTTATCTCAGATACCACGATCGCAGCCTGCAACGGCCAGGGTTGTGAGATGAAGGATAAATTCCGGGAGAATTTCCACATTGCGCTTCCGGCGGCGATCGTCTCACTGATCGTGATACTGCTTCTGTCCAGCCGTGCAGAGCTGGCCGGCGCAGTTTCTCAGGAGTATCATCTGCTGAAAATACTTCCGTATGTTCTGGTTCTGCTGGGAGGGATCCTCGGAATCAATGTATTTCTGGTGCTGCTTGTCGGAATCTTTTCCGGTGCAGTGATCATGCTCGCCACAGGTTCCCTGACAGCGATGGAGCTGATCGTCAATCTCGGTACAGGCATCTCCGGCATGTTCGAGACCAGCATGGTGGCCATTCTGGTCGCAGCCATGTGCGGACTGATCCGTGTCTATGGAGGTTTTGAAGCACTGCTCTCGATGATCCGTCGAGTGTTCCACGGAAATAAGGGAGGACAGCTTGGTGTCGGTATTCTCGTGGCGTTGGTGGACATTGCCACCGCGAACAATACCGTAGCGATCGTGATGGCGAATCCGATCGCGAAAGAGATGGCGGGAGAGTATGAGATCTCTCCGAGAAAAACAGCTTCCCTGCTGGATACCTTCTCCTGCATTTCACAGGGAATCATTCCCTACGGTGCGCAGATGCTGGTGGCGATCTCCGCAGTGAATGAGCTGGGGCATGAGATCTCAGCCTTTCAGATCATTCCGAATCTGTTTTATCCATATCTGCTGCTGCTCAGTTCTCTGATCTTTATCTTCGTGATCAGGGATAAAAAATAAGACTGATTTTACCGGTACCGGCCTGGTGCCGGTATTTTTTTGCGCATTCCTGTGCAAAATGCTTGCTTTTTGAGTTAGCTTATGCTAACATCAGTATCAAGTCAGTCGAAACTAATGAAAGATAGTCTAATACAATAATAAATAGTTATAATGAATAACGAGTAGTATTGATAAACCAAAAGTAGTAAGACTGAACAAAAAGTGAATACGAACTGAACAGAGGGGTGCTTGTTATGAAGCAAAGAGGAAGAAGTATCGCAGGTTTTCGCAGTCTGATGATACTGATGCTTGTATTTACCCTGGTAATGACTCCAATCAGCAGCTATGCATCTGATGCAGGTTCCGGGACAAGATGGGGCGATGCAGCGGATGAGATCGACAAATATCTGGATGCTGCATTTGAGTATTATCTGGCCGGGGATGCGAAGGCTGCCTACAACAGTGTCAACGACGCCTACTTTAAGGTTTACGAGGTTACCGGATTTGAGCGTCAGACCATGAGTTATGTGTCAGGGCCGCGTAAAAATGCCGTGGAACTGCAGTATTCCACCTGTAAGGCGGCAGTGAAAAAGGATAACAGCGATCCGGAGGTCCAGAAGGAAGTGCGTACGGAGCTGAACAAGCTGAAGAGCATGATCCGTGAGGATGGCAACAAGCTTGCAGCGAAGGATGGAGAAGAGCAGACCGTCACCAAGTATTACAAGGACGGGGAGATGGTTGCGTCGGATCCATATGCAGAGTATGCAGGCGATCCGAATGCAGCTGTGACTTATGCGAGCTGGGGTGCAGCGGCAGAGGCGCTGAATGAGCTTCTGGATACTGCATTTACCGCATACAAGGGCAAGGATATGGAGGCTGCCAAGGATAACGTTGAGACTGCCTTCTATATGGTCTATGAGGAATCACGACTGGATCACACGATCTATGCAGAACTGTCTGTAGAAGACCGTAAAGAGGTCGATGCCCGCTTCGCAGCTCTGTTAGAGCTGGTGGAAGGAGAGAAGTTCCAGCGTAAGGCTGTGCAGAGAGAGATCCGTGAGCTGAAGAATGTAGTCAGCGCAAAAGCGGCATCTGTCGATGAAAAGATCGCAGCTCAGCAGGCAGAAGAAGCTGCTGCGGCAGCACAGGAGGCAGAGGCAAATGCTGCTTCGGAAGAGGATCAGAACTGGCTGACCTTCATCGCTGCCTTCGGAATTATCGTCAGAGAGGGTCTTGAGGCGATCCTGGTCATCGCAGCGATCATTGCATATCTTGCCAAGAGCGGCAACAGAAAGAGCCTGAAGAATGTCTACATCGGCGGAGTGCTCGGTATAGCTGCCAGCTTTGTGGCAGCAGCCATTCTTTATTATGTAAAACAGGCATGGGCAGGTGCAGGACAGTCTCAGGAGATTATTGAGGGTGTGACCGCCCTGATCGCAGTGTGCGTTCTTTTCTATGTCAGCAACTGGATGATCTCCAAATCCGAGGCTGCGGCATGGTCCAATTATATTGACAGTAAAGTGCAGTCTTCAGTGGAGACCGGTTCGGCTATGGCACTTGCCTTCACCGCTTTTCTGTCTGTCTTCCGTGAAGGTGCAGAGGTGGTGCTGTTCTATCAGCCGATGCTCGGTGAGGGACGTGCCAACATGGTATGGGCCGGATTTGCAGCCGGCTGCGTACTGCTGGTATTTGTCTACCTGGCAATCACCAAGCTTTCGATCAAACTGCCGCTGAAGATCTTCTTTACAGCGACCAGTATTCTGATGGCCATCATGTGTGTATCCTTCCTGGGTTCCGGTATCAAGGAACTGGCAGAGGGCGGTGTCTTCGATGTAGTGCTTCAGGTCGGAGGCATTCCGGAAAATGATATCATTCAGATCTTTGGTATCTATCCGTATCTGGAAACACTGGTACCGCAGCTGATACTTGCCATCATCCTGCTGATCACTTTTATGATGGCACACTACAGAAACAAACTTGCACTGAAGGATGCGGAGATCCGCAAACTGCAGGGGCACTAAACGTACTTGTTCTGCTGGGGCAGAACATCACTAAGTAGGAAAGTCGATTCCTCCGCTGCATTGCAGCTCTCGGAATCGCCGCCGGTATTCGCAATCCGGCCTGATCGGCCTGCTTGCTCATACCGTCTTGCCCGTCCAATGTCTGAGCATCTGCTCGAGTAAACTCGACATCTGCTCAGCCGCTGTCCGGGACTTTCAAAGTAAGTTGTTACCACGAGTAAACTCATCTCATAAAGAGGAGTGCTCTTAAGGTATATATTGCTAGTCGAAATGACGATTATTTAAGGAGGGTATCATACCATGAAAAGAAAATTAGCTATCTGCACAATGGCAGCAGTAATGTCTCTGAGCTGCATGAGCGCACTTGCAACTGACGAGGCCGGTTTCGAGGAGTTCCCGATCGGTGAGGAGCAGGATGTAGACATTCTCCATGTTGCAGCAGTTTATTTCCAGCCGGTAGAGATGGTTCCGGCAGAGTCCGCCGGTCTGTCCAAGGAAGATTCCAACCTGCATATCGAGGCAGATGTTTCCGCACTGGAGAATGAGCTGGGTTATGGTGTGGGTGACTGGATCCCGTACATGACTGTGAAGTACGAAATCATTGATCAGGACACCGAGAAGGTCGTTCAGGAAGGTGACTTCATGCCGATGGCAGCAAGTGACGGTCCGCACTATGGTGCAAACATCAACCTTCCGGATGCAGGCACATATACTCTGAAGTGCTCCTTCTACAGCCCGTCTGAGAACGGTTATCTGCTCCACATCGATGAGGAGACCGGTGTTACCGGAGAGTTCTGGTCTGAGCCGATCGTTGTAGAGTTCCCGGATTGGGAGTACACACCGCAGGAGTGGTAATCAAAAAACTATCAAAATAACATAACAAACAGAGTAGTATGCGGTCTTTACGGTCGCATACTAACTTTGTTTATGGAGGAACAGGAAGTGTTAAATTATTTAATTACGGTTATCGATGATCTGCTGATCACCGTGACACTGCTGGTACTGATCTGGGAACTCTGTCGCGCGGTGTATGACAGATACAGTGTCAGAATCCTGGGTATCGGCATCGGTGTCGGCATTGCTGCCTCTGCGGCGATGGCATTAACCAAAAATCTGACCAGCAAGGTTGCGACCAACCGCTGGAATCTGTGGATCTTTCTGTTCACAACAGTGGTTTCTCTGCTGTTTGTGATTTTTTCATGTGTATTTAAAAACGGAAAGGGCAGAGCAGTGGTTCTTCCCTTCGGAGCAGCTGTACTGGCGGCCCTGCTTTTCTATGAGCTGCCGGATGTCATGGCCTATCCGTTCCTGTTTGATACCGGCAAGTCCGGAAGACTGTCGGTGGCGTTTCTTCTGCGTTTTCTCGGGTGGCTCGGCGCGCTGCTGCTTCTGCTGATCTACGCAGTTTATCTGAGAAAGTGCATCCGTGCGCTGAACAGAAGATCGCTTCTCAGAATCGTGACGAATGTCGCAGTGCTGGTAAATGCCTGCCGCTGTGCAGGTCAGTCCCTGCGCCCCTGGGTCTCCCGTGCCAAATGGCTGCCGGACTTCCTGCCGAAATACAGTAAGGCAGATTTTCCGTGGGCATTTCCGGTCGTAAAGTTTGTGGCGAACGGTACCCTGCTGTTTTCCGTGATCATTGCAGGGCTTGCACTGGTGCTGGTCATCACACTGTTCATCTACAATATGAAAATACACGGTACCTACGACAATCCGGCACAGCTGCGCCGACTGAAGGCAAATGCAAAGCGCTGTCGTCGTCAGGCAGTGACGGTAGTGGTCTGCTTCTGTGCATGTGTTCTGATCCTGACGGTGGTGAAGGCATACACAAACAGAACGATCGAGCTGTCCTCCCCGGAGGAGTACGTGGTAGACGGCAATGAGGTGCGCGTTCCGCTGTCGCAGGTGGAGGACGGTCATCTGCATCGTTTTGAGTATACAACGGACAACAAAATCGCCGTGCGCTGGATCGTTATCAAAAAGCCGGGTTCTGCGGCCTACGGTGTAGGACTGGATGCCTGCGATGTCTGCGGAGACGCCGGATATTATGAGCGCGGAGACCAGGTGGTCTGCAAGCGCTGCGATGTAGTCATGAATATTCAGACGATAGGTTTCAAGGGAGGATGCAATCCGATCCCGATGTCGTATGTAGTCAGAGACGGACAGATGATCTTTGATTTGCAGGAGATCATTGCCGGTGAGAAGGAATTTAAGTAAGGGAGCTTCCTGTATAGTTTAAATAGTGGATATTGAAAATGAAAAATACCTC
>JAUNAF010000028.1 GCA_030527715.1 Eubacteriales bacterium | reverse complement strand
GTCCACACCTTAGGATTCTACTTCCGAAAAGTTGGTCTTTTTGGATTTGAAGTGTTCGCACCTATGGGTACAGTTTAAATAGTTTTACTGACTTTTCTTGACCTGATTTCTATTTTCTAATTCTGGGTCAATGATTTTCAGGAATTTTCTTGACCTGAAATTCAGTTTTTGATTTCAGGTCAACTATCTGACCGAAATCTCTTGACCTGGGTTCCAGTTTTTGATTTCAGGTCAATTTCCTAGTCAAAATCTCTTGACCTGAATTCCGTTTTTTAATTTCAGGTCAATTTGCCCGCCCAGATCTGGATTCATTTTATCAGAACAGTCTCATCACATCCTGGAACATCACAAAGACCATCAGCACCAGCAGTGCTGCAAGACCTGCCAGATGGATCCAGCCCTCATACTCCGGCTTGACGCGCTTTCCGCGGATCAGCTCGATGATCAGAAAGACTAGTCTTCCTCCGTCCAGAGCCGGGATCGGCAGCAGATTCATGACTCCCAGGTTTGCTGAGAGCAGCACTGCCATATTCAGCATATTGATCCAGACAGCAAACCAGCTGATCTTCACACTCTCCGTGTAAGTCTCGCCGATCACCTCAACAACGCCGACCGGGCCGGACATATCCTGAATTCCCGCCTCGCCGTTTGTGAGCATTCTGATGCTGTGCAGTGTCGTCTCGATCCAGTATTTCACCTCATAGGCACTGTACCGGAGCGTGTTGATGATGCCGCCTTTGCGATAGACCGCATGGATGTCAATTCCGATGATATAGCGTCCGTTCTCGTTCACCTTTGGTTCCAGCAAGGCCGTATAGGTCTCACCGTCTCTTCTGTAAGTGACTGTGACAGGCTCTCCCCGGTGTTCACTCAGATACTGTGTCACCTCACGGGAGATGTGGATCCTTTTTCCGTTCAGCTTCAGGATCGTATCCCCTGCCTGCAGTCCGGCCTCCTGTGCAGGATAACCGTCCACGATTCCCTGGATCTCTGCTGGATCGTAACCCATTCCTGCAATGATAAAGACCGAGCAGAAGAAGGCAAGAATGAAGTTGAAGATCGGACCTGCTGCGATGATCGACATTCTCGCGAGCACTGATTTGCTTCCGAAAGACCCCTCTCCACTGTCGCCCTCATCCTCTCCGAGCATCATGCAGGAGCCTCCGAACGGCAGCAGCTTCAGGGAATATTTCGTTCCCCGAAACTCTTTGTGCAGAAGTCTCGGTCCAAGTCCGAGGGAAAACTCCAGAACCGTCACACCATTGAATTTCGCCAGCAGGAAGTGTCCGAGTTCGTGAAACAGAATGATAAAGCTGAACATCAGCACTGAAATCACAATACTCAATTTACCACCTGCTCTCGATCAGTTCATAAGCTTCCTGCTCTGCCTCAAGGATCTGTTCCAGGGACGGATGCTCGATCTTCTTATGCGCATCCATGCAGGCTGCAATGATCTCGTAAATATCCGTAAATCCGATCTTTCTCTGAAGGAATCTGCTCACTGCTCTCTCGTTTGCCGCGTTGAAGATCGTCGGCATGGAGCCTCCCTCGCGCGCTGCACGGTAGGCATACGGCAGTCCCAGAAATACCTCTGTGTCCGGACGCTCGAACGTGATCTGTCCAAGCTTTGCAAAATCCAGACGATCGCCTGCCAGATATCTGCGCTCCGGATAGTACAGAGCGTACTGGATCGGCAGCTTCATATCCGGAGTGCCAAGCTGTGCCATGATGGCACCGTCCTTGAACTCGATCATGGAATGGATCACACTCTGCGGCTGAACCACGACTTCGATCTGATCCAGATCCATGCCGAACAGCCACTTTGCCTCCATGACCTCCAAACCCTTATTTACCAGAGTTGCGGAATCGATCGTGATCTTCTGTCCCATGCTCCAGTTCGGATGCTTCAGAGCATCCTCCACTCTGACACCTTTCAGTTCTTCTGCGGTACGTCCTCTGAACGGGCCGCCGGAGGCTGTGATCAGCAGCTTTTCGATCTGTGACGGCTGCTCCCCGTTCAGGCACTGGAAAATCGCACTGTGCTCACTGTCCACCGGAAGGATACGCACTCCGCACTCCTGTGCCAGCGGCATGATCAGATGTCCGGCGGTGACCAGAGTCTCCTTGTTTGCCAGCGCAATATCCTTTCCTGCCCTGATCGCCTCAATGGTCGGACGGATGCCGATCATTCCGACGATCGCTGTTACAACGATCTCTGCCTCCGGAAGGGTCGCCACTTCCAGCAGTCCTTCCATGCCGGTCATGATCTTCACATCCAGATCTGCGACAGCCGTCTTCAGCTCCTTCGCAGCCTCCTCCTCCCAGACGGCAACGACCTTCGGAGAGAATTCACGGATCTGCGCCTCCAGCAGACGCACATTTCTTCCGGCAGCGATTCCCGCCACACGGAGATCTCCGTTTGCACGCACGACATCGAGTGTCTGCGTTCCGATGGATCCGGTAGATCCTAAAATTGATATTGTCTTCATATCACAGTTTCCTCTTTCTTACAGACCTGTCATAACAGTTGCCAGGAAAAAGATCACCGGTGCGGTAAAGATCACACTGTCGAATCGATCCATGATTCCACCGTGTCCCGGGATCAGAGTACCGTAATCCTTGATCTCATGATTACGCTTGATCGCAGAGGCTGCCAGATCACCCACCATGGAGATCAGTGCTCCGACTGCACAGATCAGTGCATAGATCGGCACCTGATTCTCTGCCTGCAGATATTTTCCAACGACCAGTGCATAAATGGCACCGAGCAGTGCAGCACCGACCACGCCTCCGACAGCTCCCTCGATGGATTTCTTCGGGCTAAGGATCGGGGACATCTTATGCTTTCCGATCAGCACGCCGACACAGTAGGCACAGGTATCACATCCCCAGGAGCAGAGGAAGATCAGCCAGACAAGGAAGGCACCGTCTGCCATCATTCTTGTCTGATAAATGTAGGAAAGCATAACGCTGACATACACGGTTCCGAAAAATCCGGCCATCACCTGCTCAGAGCGATAGCGAGGGAAGGTAAATACATAGACTGCCAGGAATCCGATCAGCACGAAGATCATAAGGATCATGCTGTAGGATTCTTTATGCAGCAGAAGTGCTGCATAATACAGCAGCGTCGCAGCGTATCCCATCGCTGCAAGTCCCCAGCCAGCCTTCTTTCCGTCCGCCGCAGGTACCGGTGCGATACCGACTGCTCTGTAGAGTTCGCCCAGTCCGATCAGTGAGATTGCCAGTGTTGTGCCAAATAAAATATATCCTCCCGAGATGATGGTCAACAGTGCGATTGCGACCAGAATGATCCCGCTTCGAAGTCTTACCCAAAACATAGTTTATTCCTCCAGGCGGCCGCCGAAGCGCCGCTCTCTGCCATTATATTTTTCGATTGCTTTCCAGAGATCGTCCTTGGTAAATGCCGGCCACGGAACCTCTGTAAAATAAAATTCGCTGTAAGCCAGCTGCCACATCAGATAGTTGGAAAGACGCTGCTCTCCGCTGGTACGGATCAGAAGATCCGGATCCGGAACCTCTCTCGTATCCAGATATCCGGAGAACATCTCCTCTGTGATCTCCTCCGGCGCCACCCTGCCCTCTACACAGTCTCCTGCCAGATGACGGATCGCGCGAACGATCTCATTGCGGCTTCCGTAGTTGATCGCGATCTGAAAATTCAGTCCTGTGTGATCCTTGGAACTCTCCACCAGCTCTGCAAGATTTTTCTGCAGATCATCATCCAGTGCAGACGGATCGCCCAGCACACGCACCTTCATATTATTTTTTTTGGCTGTCTTGATGCTGGTTTTCGTATATCTGCGAAACAGCTGCATCAGGGCAGACACTTCCTCCTGTGAGCGCTTCCAGTTCTCTGTGGAAAACAGATACACTGTCAGATATTTGATGCCCATATTGTAGGCATCCTCACAGATGACTTCAAGATTTTTTGCGCCGCGGGAATGCCCGTAGCTGCGCGGCATGCCCTTGCTCTTGGCCCATCGTCCGTTTCCGTCCAGAATGATCGCCACATGCTGAGGTATCACCAGATCCATTCCTCATCCTCCTTTTTTATTAATAGAATGTACGCTCTGTGAACATTCTGCTGCCATGAATACAACAGCCGGCAGATACTGCCGGCTGAATTTTCTTATACAGTCATGATCTCTTTTGATTTTGTATCAACCGCTGCATCGATATCCTTGATATACTTATCAGTCAGCTTCTGAATCTTGTCATTCAGCTCCTTGATGGTATCCTCGGAAACCTCGGTGCCCTTCAGCTTTTTGAAGGAATCGTTGGCATCACGACGAATGTTGCGGGCAGCGACCTTTGCAGCCTCTCCCTTTTTCTTAACATCCTTTACCAGATCTTTTCTGCGCTCCTCGGTAAGCTCCGGGAAGATCAGGCGGATCACCTTGCCGTCGTTGGTCGGGTTGATTCCCAGATCAGAAACCTGGATCGCCTTCTCGATGTTTTTGATCATGCTTCTCTCCCACGGTGCGATCTGCAGGATACGCGGCTCCGGAACATTGACATTTGCCACCTGCTGGATCGGAGTCGGTGTTCCGTAATAGTCCACCATGATACGGTCAAGCACGTGCGGATTTGCACGTCCTGCACGAATGGAACCAAACTCATTTAATAAGTTGTTGTAGGTCTTGGTCATTTTTTCGTCATATACTTTCAGTCTCTCATCCATTGATAGATTCCTCCATTGATAAATTTTTGAGATACCGTCCCGGTTTACACCGTTACTCTGGTACCGTTGGATTTTCCGCTTGCAGCATCAACGATGCTGTTTTCTTCATTCAGGCCGAATACCAGCAGCGGCATATGATTTTCCATGCAGAGAATCGATGCAGCCAGGTCTACAACGCCAAGTCGCTTGTCAATTACTTCCTGGATCGTGATCTCCTCAAATTTTACTGCGTCCGGATCCCCCTTCGGATCGCGGTCATAGACACCATCGATCGATTTGGCAAGAAGGATCACCTCTGCCTCGATCTCGATCGCGCGAAGTACGGTCGCGGTATCTGTAGAGAAATACGGATGGCCGGTACCACCTGCAAAGAATACTACTTTTCCTTCCGCAAAGCACTTATTTGCCTTGTCCTTGGAAAACAGCTCTGAGAATGCACCGCAGACAAACGGTGTCATCACCTCTGTCTTCAGTCCCACGGAACGGAAGATCTCAGATACATAAATACAGTTCATCACAGTCGCAAGCATACCGATCTGGTCTGCCTTCGTCCGGTCAATATTCTCACTGGAACGTCCACGCCAGAAATTGCCGCCTCCGATGACGATACCGATCTCTACGCCGTCATCTGCAAGCTGCTTTACCTGCTCTGCGACCTTTACTACGGTAGGCTCGTCAAATCCGGTCTTCTTCGGACCGGCAAGTGCTTCGCCGCTCAATTTCAATAAAACACGTTTCATATATACACCTCACACATCGTCTTTGCAAGAAGTATAACATACTTTATAAAGATTTAATACCTATTTTTTCGTCGTTTGTCTGGATATAGTGCTATAATTACAAAAGTTTCATATAAAGCGAGGATCTACACTATGAATATTGAGAATAAAAAAACGACGCTTGAGGATGATTCCATCCTCTACCAGAAACACGACCGGAAAGTCTCCCGCGAGGAGCTCGCCTCTCTCCCGCTTTCGCAGAAGCTGGATTACTTCAAGGATTACTATCTGAAATTTGTCCTTGTCGGCGCAGCGATCCTCCTGATCGCGGTCCATCTGATCTATCAGGTCACGCATCCGTCTGTCGCGGTTCTTTCCGCAGCCTTCGTCAACGATGCCGTTCTTACCGACACCGAAGGAATGGAGGCAGAGCTTCGCAGCCTGTACGACCTGAAAAGCAGCAAGGAGACTGTCTCTCTTACCAATTACAGCCTCGAGGAATATCAGCAGCAGATCGCCTTTACCACCGTCACCACGGTCGGCAATCTGGATGTCGTGATCTGCGACAGGGATTATTTCGATAAGATCTCCGAGAACGGTCTTCCGGCAGATCTGAGCACGGTACTTCCCGAAGACCTCTACAGCAGTCTGGTCTCACAGGACCGCATCCTCTCCTCCAGTCAGATCGAATATGACATCGAAGGCAGTATTGCAAAAGAGTATGAATCCCTGCCGCGCGGCATTGTCCTGAACAGTGACAGTCCCTACTTTACCTATCAGGGTAGCGCAAAGCAGCCGGTCCTCTGCATCATGGCGACCAGCAAGCGTCTGGATGCGGCTCTGACCTTTACAGAGTGGATGTGCCAGTAACAGTTTATCCCAGAAAAACGGAATCATCCTGTATTCCGGCAAGCTCCATCAGACGTTTGATCAGATGTCCGACCACATAGTAGGTCGTCTCATAGCGCAGAAACGAGAGTGCATTTTCATCCCACATGATCTTCAGGCTTGCCGGGAACTCATCATCTGATCCCCAGAACTGAAGCATGATCGGAAGAAATCTGAACGGATGCAGAAGGTAGGCTACATCACCGATCTTCTGCTTTTCTCCGCCGAGCTTCTCACAGGCGTCTGCCAGTTCCGCCTCATGGCCGTCAAAGATCTTCGCATATCTCACATTAAAGTCATCTCCAAGTCCGGCACTTCGCACCGTTCCCTTAAGATTATTCACGGTACAGAAAGAGCCTGACAGGTGACAGTCCTCCTTCGAATCGCAGAGGACATCACAGATCGACAGCACTTCATTAAATTTCGCATGCTCCACAGTCTGAAATCCATCCTCACTCCACTCAATACGGCCGCTCTTCCGGTTGATTCGATAGTGCCTGCCGATAAAATCAATAAACATAAATTCTTCCGTATGTTCCAGATCAAACTTTTGGATCATCTTCTCCTGATCATAGTTCAGAAATCTGAGTTCCGTACTGTCTCTGGTAATATCATAATTTGAAGCCATAGTCTTCTCCTTTCAAAAAAAGAGCTGCCTGACTCAGACAGCTCTTTTGCGATTCTCTATTGATCCTATCCTGCCACATTCGCTATGATAATGGCTGCTGACATAAACACGCAGCCAAGGATCTCTCTCGGTGTAAGCATCTGATGCAGCAGCACCATGCCTGCCAGCACAGAGATCACAGATTCCATGCTGAGTGTCAGGGAGGCCACCGTCGGATTCATGCCTCTCTGACCGATGATCTGCAGTGTATAGCCTGCTCCGCTTGAGAGCACACCTGCGTACAGGATCGGCTTTGCAGCCTGCAGAATATCACTCCACTGCGGCTGTTCAAACAGCAGCATAAAGATGCCTCCGAGGACACCGCTCACAAAGAACTGTATACAGGACATCTTTACTGCATCTGTCAGCGGCGAAAAATGATCGATCACGAGAATGTGGATCGAAAACATCACTGCGCAGGCAAAGAGACAGAGATCTCCTGTCTCAAAATGCAGTCCGTCTGTGATACAGAGAAAATACAGTCCCAGCACCGCCAGAACCACTCCGATCCAGATAGAGATCCCGGATTTTTTTCCGAGGAAGATCCCGATCACCGGAACAAAGATGATGTACAGCGCTGTGATAAAGCCTGCTTTTCCCACATAGGTGGTCATAATACCAAACTGCTGCAGTGCAGAAGCGATAAAAAGCACCACTCCGCAGCTGACGCCGCCCAGGATCAGCTGCCGCATCTTCTCGTGGGATGCCTGCTCCTTCGATCCTGTTTCTGATCCGCGCTGCAGTTTCGACAGCAGCGGCATACAGAGCAGAAGCGTCACTCCACCGATCAGATATCTTGTGCAGATAAAGGTGAACGGGGTCACGTAGTCCATTCCCACACTCTGCGCTACAAAGGCTGTGCCCCAGATAAAGGCAGTCAGCAGAAGCAGAAACGGACTGAGATTTATTTTTCTGTTTTGCATCATATCTCTTTAAAATTTTGTCACGGCATACAGATAGCTTCCGATATAGTTTGCAATAACATATGCTCCGTTGTAAAGTTCTCCGTCAATGGTTACATTCTCAAGATCCGCGGACAGGGTCATGCCATTCTCAAGTGCAATGATGATCTGATTCAGATCATAGGCAATGACGGTTCCGTAGGATACCTGATCCCGGTAGCCGCTCTGTGTCATAGAGCTTCTCTGTGTATAGTCATAGCTGAAGTCTTCCACTTCCGAGGCAATGTACTTTCCGTTTCTGTTTTTGTAGGTAACTCCTACCCAGTCCCCGATCACAATGCCGTCCGAGGTGATCTCCGTCGCATGTGCGGTGGAGAAATTGTAGACCATGCCGTCCATCGTCTGTACGACAACCGTATTGACTCCGGTATCCGTCACTCTTCCTTCCAGATAACCGGTGTAGACATCGTTGTCCTCCTCATGCTGCGGAACGGTCCAGGTCAGATACGACTGGTTGATGTAAGCGGTTTTGCCATTGTATTTTACACGGATCCATCCATTGTCGGTATAGCCCGTCGTCGTCACCTCATCATCGGTCTCCAGAGTTCCCAGGATCTTACTGTCCGTGGAATAGGAGCTTCTGACATTCACCGGTGCAGTTGCGTACATGCTTCCGCCCATCTCTTTGACGATCACCGGCTTTGTCTGACTGGTGTACTCCGCATAGACGTAGGCTGTGACATCATTATAGCGGATCTGGATCCAGCCGTCGTTGGTGTATCCGATCTGCTCGATCGTGCCGCCCGCCTCGATGCCACCGAGCACTGCTGCGGTCACACTGTTCTGTGCGCGGATATTCAGATCATCCGTAGCATAGATCGTGCGTTCTTCCTTTGTGATCTCGATCGCCGGCGTATTCTGCGCCTTCTCATCGAAATTCTCCAGCTCCTTCGGCAGCTCGACCTCAACCGTCTCCTCCGCCGTATTGTGGAAGGTCGCATTCGAGGTCAGCACACACATCTGAGACTGATCACCGCTGTTTACGGTGTAGACCATCTCGATGTCTCTCTTCTTCAGATTTCCGTCTTTGTCTGTCTCCACCGTACCCTCGATCGAGACGATATTGATCTCATGCTCTGCCTGGATACCTTCCAGAAGACGGTCCTCATATCCTGCGATCGTCTCCTCGGAGGCGGTGAAGGAATACGTCGTACTGCCGTCCTCCTTCTTCTCAGCCTGCAGGCCTGAGAGATATTCAGAAGTAAGATTCAGATAAATATAGCGGTCCAGAAGCTGTTTCATAATATCCTGGCTCATCGAATACTTGGTCTGGCTGTTCTCCTGATCTGTATAAAGATAACCATCCTCATAATACTGCGTCTGGTCACCGTCTCCCGTCTTCACCTCAATGGCTGCGGTCATGCTGTCATCGGAGGACATCTGGGAGGTCTGCACATTGATCGTCTTCTCAGAATTTGCTGCCTGTCCGGCTACACTGACCACCTCTTCGATCGTTACATCCAGATCATCTGCGCCGTCCATCAGATCCACGACCTGATCATAGGATCTGGCTGTGGAACCGGACACTTCCGGAGCAGCCAGAGCAGAGACCGGAAGTGCGAGTGCAAAGGAACAGAGGCAGATCATCGCTGCTGTTTTCTTCTTCATGGTGTCTCCTTTCTGCAGAATGACTATTTTTTCATATTTGCAAACTTTGTATACTGCGGGAGCCATGCCAGTTCAATGGTACCGATCGCACCATTTCTCTGCTTGGCGATATTGATCTCCGCTACATTCGGTTTCGTTGTATCTTTATTGTAATAATCATCTCGATAGATAAACATTACCACGTCGGCATCCTGCTCGATCGCTCCGGATTCTCGCAAGTCGGAAAGCATCGGTCGATGATCCGGTCTCTGCTCTACCGCTCGGCTCAGCTGTGAAAGCGCGACGACCGGGACATCCAGCTCTCTCGCCACTTCCTTCAGAGAACGGGAAATCTCTGAGATCTCCTGCTGTCTGGATTCGCTTTTTCTGCTGCCGGTCATCAGCTGCAGGTAGTCGATGATAATGATGCCGAGATTGTGCTCCAGTTTGAATTTTCTGCACTTGCTTCGCAGCTCGGCTACCGAGATACCCGGGGTATCCTCTATGATCAGATTGGAATTGCCGATGATGCCCGCGCCTTCGATCAGCTTTCCCCAGTCCTCGTCCGAAAGATTACCGGTTCGAATCGACTGAGAATCCACGCGCGATTCCAGTGAGAGCAGTCGGTTGACCAGCTGCTCCTTGGACATCTCCAGACTAAAGATCGCCACAGTCACATTTTCCTTAAATGCCATATGCTGTGCGATGTTCAGCACCAGCGCCGTCTTTCCCATAGACGGACGGGCTGCCACGAGAATCAGGTCAGAGCGCTGAAAGCCTGCGGTCTTGTAATCCAGGTCGATAAATCCGGTCGGTATGCCGGTCACATTTCCCTTCATGCGCGATGCCTGCTCGATCCTGTTCAGTGCATTCATGACAACTTCTTTGATCGGGACAAATTCTCCTGTCGTATTTGACTGAAGAACATCGAAGATCTTTTTTTCTGTATCTGCAAAGATGTCGGCGGTGGATTCCTTTCCCTGATAGCAGGTGTTGGAAATCTCCTCTGTCACGCGGATCAGTCCCCTCAGCTGTGACTTCTCGCGCACGATCTGTGCGTGCTGACGGACATTTGCCGAGACACTGACCGCATTGAGCAGATCTCTCGCATACTCGAGTTCTGAGATCTCCGGAGGAACATCCTTCTCTCTCAGTCGATTCTGCAGGGTGATCAGATCCACGCTCTTTCCCTCATTGTAGAGTTCAACGATCGTCTCAAACAGGATGCCGTACTGCCGCTGATAAAAGTCCTCACCTCTGAGGATCTCCGAGGCTGCCATGATCGCATCGGCGTCCATCAGCATCGCGCCGATCACGGACTGCTCTGCCTCCGGACTGTTCGGCAGTATACGCCGGATCACTCCTTCATCCATAAAACTGTATCCTCTCTGCTAATTACTGTTTTACGCTTCTTTTACGGTTACCTTCAGCTGTGCGGTCACCTTCGGGTGCAGCTTTACCGGCACCTCTGTGGTTCCCAGTGCGCGCAGCGGGGAAGCCAGCTGAATCTTCTTTTTGTCGATCTCCAGACCGCACTGTGTGCGTGCTGCCTCAGCGATTTCCTTGGAAGAAACAGAGCCGAAGGACTTGCCGCCCTCACCGATCTTGATGCCGATCACAACTTCCTTCTTTGCGATCTCCTCAGCAAATACCTTTGCTGCTTCGAGCTGTTCCTGAGCGACCTTGTTCTGGTTTGCCTTCTGAAGCTTTAAGTCATTCATGTTCTTTGCATTTGCCTCTACACCGAGCTTTTTCGGGAAAAGCATATTTCTTGCGTATCCGTCACTTACGTTTACGGTATCGCCCTTTTTTCCTAATGATTTTACATCCTCTAATAAAATTACTTTCATTTTGTCTTCTCCTTGCTGTTTCTCTAAATGGCACCTTCTGCCGTCATTGTATCAATCGTTGTCTTCAGTTTCTGTCTTGCTTCCTCTACGGTGACATCCCGAAGCTGGGCACCCGCAATGTTCAGATGTCCGCCTCCTCCGAGACGTTCCATGATGATCTGCACATTGATCTCATCGATCGAACGCGCACTGATATAGATCTGTGAATTGTATTCCACCATCACAAAGGATGCCTTCACACCGATCATGTTCAGCAGCTCATTTGCCGCCTGGGCACCGACGATCGTCGGGCTGTCCAGATTCTGATTCGGAAGCGCTGCGATCGCATAGCAGTCACGGTACAGCTCCGCGCCGCGCACTGCCTCTGCGCGGGCCTTGTAAGAGACGATATCATTTCTCATGATCTTGCGCACTCTGGTCACATCGGCACCGCAGCGGCGCAGATAGGCTGCCGCCTCAAAGGTGCGGACACCAGTCTTTGCGACAAAGTTGTTGGTATCCACAATGATGCCTGCATAGACACAGTCTGCCTCAATGCTGTTCAGCTTGATACCGTCATTGAAATACTGCAGGATCTCCGCAACCATCTCACAGGCTGAGGAAGCATACGGCTCAATATAGGAGAGCGCCGCATTGGCAATGATCTCCGTAGACTGTCTGTGGTGATCGAGCACCATGATCGTCTTCGCCTTCTCCAGCAGTTCCGGATACTCTGTATTGCTCGGGCGGTTGGTATCCACCACCACCAGCAGAGTCTCTGATCTGAGCAGGTCATCTGCCTGCGCATGATTGATAAAGAGATCTGCGTCATAATCCTTATTCTCACGGAACAGTTTCAGATACGGCCGGATCGAGGCACTGTTCTCGTCTACGAGAATGTGTGCATGCTTTCCGATGGAACGTGCTGCACGGTAGATACCGACCGCCGCACCGAGTGTATCAATATCTGTCACCTTATGTCCCATGACGATGATATCTTCTCTGGCGATCATAAATTCGCGCAGTGCCTGTGCCTTCACGCGTGCCTTTACCTTCGTGCTCTTCTCTACCTGCTGAGTCTTTCCTCCGAAGTAAGAGATCTTGCTGTTCTCCTTGATGACTGCCTGGTCACCGCCGCGTCCGAGTGCAAGCTCGATCGCTGCATGTGCGAACTCATGAGTCTGCGGATAGCTCTCACCGCCTGCGCCCATACCGATGCTCAGCGTGATCTTCATGTCATTTCCGATATCGACGGTCTTTACTTCCTCAAGCAGGGTAAATCGTGAGGTCATCATCGCATTCAGATATTTCTGCTTCAGAACGACATAGTACTTGTCCTTCTCCAGCTTTTTCATCACGCCGTGGTAATTGCTGATATACCGGTCGATCTTTCGCTCGACCAGAGCAAGCAGCAGTGATCTGCGGACATCATCGATACTCTCCAGAACTTCTTCGTAATTATCGATGTAGATCAGTCCGATCACCAGCTTTTCTTCCTCATTCTCGCGCACATAGCGGTTCAGCTCTGTGGTCTCAAACATATAGAATGCGTACAGATAATTCTGTCCTTTCAGAGAATCTGCGATCGCATCCTCTGCACCCTCTGCCTCGATCCAGTCCGCGACCTTTACTCTGCGCACTTCTACGCGGTAGTCATGGTTTTTGTAGGTGACATCAAAGCTCTCTGCCTCATTCTCCTGAGGAAACTGCTCCTCTGTCACTTCCTCCAGCAGCTCACGGATCTTCTTCTGATAACGGTTGTCCTTACCGAACAGTTCCCGCATCTCAGCATTCATCCAGAGAATCCTGCCGTCAGAATCCAGCAGACCGTAGGGGATCGAGAGCTCCTCCAGCAGCTTTTTCTGGACCTGACCATACTCAGAGGCGAAGGCGATCATCTCTTTCAGAACCAGCGGCCGTCTGAAAATATACAGCACCAGCAGCAGGATCAGATAGATTCCGAGAAAGACGGATACCACCACGCCTGCCTTCACTTCAAAGAAGTAGACGATCACATTCATGATAATCAAAAAAATGCCGAGGAAAATCGGCCATTGCAGGTAAGAGTGAAGTCTCCCTCTATAATTCGCCTTCGGTTTCATAAGAACGTCCTTTCTGTTCGAAGTATCAAACTGCAATAACACTCTTCCAAAACCTGCTTTGAAGTCAAAGCAGGATCATGGTAAGTATATCACAATTCAAAGATGGTGAAAAGACCTGAAAAAGGAGCAGCACTTCTGCTGCTCCATGCTCTTTACCATCTGTTAAACCCTCTCATAACGAGAGTCTGGCTGTTCGTGCATCCTGACAGATCGGATGCGAGGAAAATCGCTGCATTGGCAACCTCCTCTGGCTGGAAAAGGTCTCCTCCTGCTGCCAGAATAAAATCTCTTCTCTCTGATTTGCGGAACAGTTCCGTGTCCACCGGACCCGGGCAGATCGCATTGATGCGGATCCCCTTGCTCCTCACCTCATCGCCGACTGCCTGTGTCAGGCATACGACAGCTGCCTTGGATGCCGCATAGGCTGCACTTCCAGGAAGTCCTCTTAAAGCTGCGCCGGAACCGATATTTACGACACTGCCGCCGCCCTGCTTTTCCATCTGCGGAAGCACTGCCTTGAGTACCAGCATGACAGAGCGCAGGTTCATCTCCAGGATCTCGTCAAATACTTCGATCGGCATCTCCATGAACGGCATTTCCTTGGAAATTCCCGCATTGTTTACCAGAATATCAATACTGCCCTGCTCCTCCACGATCGTATCCACCAGTGCAAATACCTTTTCACGGTCTCTTACATCACAGGTATAGCAGACCGCTCTGCCCCCTGCCTCCTCGATCTCCTGTTTTACTTCCATGAGGGAATCCATATTTCTGCCTGTCAGCACAGCGACTGCTCCCTCTGCCGCCATTTTCAGCGCGATCGCCTTGCCGATCCCTCTGCCGGCACCGGTGATCAGCGCCACCTTATTCTCTAATAACATATCGTTTCCTCCCGGACTTTACCCGTGATAGCCATCCACATCCTGGATCGTCGCAAAGGTCTGTACCTGCGCCTTTGAGGTCTCCAGATGCGCCTGCATGGCCGCCACAGCCTCCTTCTCATCGTGCATCTCGATTGCCTTTAAGATCCGCGCATGCTCCAGGCAGGCATTGTCAATGCCGCCTGCGATCCGGATCCCCTTCTCAATCACGATCATGAATACATCCTTCAGCGTGAGCATCATCATATGAAACAGCTCATTTCCCGAAGCCTTTGCGATCAGCATATGAAGTGCAAAGTCTATCTCACGCCGTTCATTCAGCTCTATGGAGGTATCCTCCAGCTTCGCCATCAGCTCCCGCATCTCCTGAAGATGTTCCTCTGAACAGGACTGCGCCGCCCTCGCCACGCTCCAGCACTCCATCATTGCACGGAAATCATAGATATCCTGGATGGAAATATCATCCATCAACGTGAAGCGGTACAGCAGTGCGGAAAGCTGTGCGGGATCCGGCTTTGTGACATAGACGCCGACACCGTTTTTCGGATCGACCAGCCCTCTTGCCTTCAGCAGTTTCAGTGCCTCACGCACCACATTTCTGCTGACACCGAAGCTGTCTGCCAGTTCCTGTTCAGGGGGCAGCTTGCAGCCTTCACCCCACTGCTCATTCATGCCGTCCAGAATCATCTTCTCCATCTGATCCGCCACCTGTTCATACAGATTGACGCGCTTTATTGTATGAATTCCCTTTGTCTTTTCCATAGCCTTTTCCTCTGCTGTGAGCTGTGGTCTGTTTTAACAAACAGGGGAGTTCCTCTGATCTGCCCAGATGAGAACTCCCCTGTACCTGATACGATAAAATGATGATGCTTAGATCAGCACGTTCTTGTAATCCAGCTTGTCCATGGTCTCAAGAAGCTCTTTCTCCTGCTCCGGAGTAAGGTTCTCCATCGGACGACGCATCTTTGTAGTAGAAAGGATACCCTCTCTCTTTAAGATTACTTTGTAAGCTGCGATGTTGTTGATCTTGCACATTACAGAGTTCAGAACGTTGGTTCTTCTCTGAAGCTTGGTTGCAAGCTCGAAATCCTTCTCCTGGATTGCTTTCCATACAGCTGCATAGTGCTCACGGATGCACATAGCGTTTCCGGAAACAACACCCTTGCCGCCTACTGCGCAAACTGCCTCGAAGAGGTGGTCCGGTCCGACAAGAACATCGAAGTTTCCATCGTTTACAGTCATAAGATCCTGCAGTCTGGTCATATCCGGGAAGCTGTACTTAGCACCGAGTACGTTCGGGCAAGCCTCTGCTACTGCCTGGCATACAGCCTTGTTGATATCGTTGATCGCATTCTGCTTGATACCGTACATGTAAACCGGGAAATCCTTGGATACGCTGTTTGCTACAGCAGTGTAGTAGTCTACCAGACCAGCGTCGCTGATGCTGTAGAAGGTCGGGGTAACTACGCCGATACCGTCAGCACCGATCTTCTCAGCGTGCTGAGCCAGCTCGATGGTGTCTGCCTGGTTCCATGCACCAACATGTACGAATACCGGAACACGTCCTGCTGCCTGCTTTACAACGACCTCTGCAACCTGCTTTCTCTCCTCAACGGACAGGTACATCATCTCACCTGTGGTTCCGCACGGATACAGTGCTGTCATACCACCGTCGATACAGTAATCAGTCAGTCTCTTTAAGGACTCAACGTCGATTTTGTCCTCCTCTGTGAGCGGTGTTACAAGCGGAATTACGATTCCATATAATCTCTGCATTTCAATCTCCTCCTCAATGGTTTTTAACCTTTTTCAAACTTATTAATAATAGCACTATTTCTGATGCCATGCAAGACTTGCATCCTGCACTGCAAATTTTCCTCCGGTGATCTCAATGTCGCAGCCGCTGATGTATGCTGCTGCATCCGAGGTGAGAAATACGACCGGTTTTGCCAGATCTGACGGTCTTCCTAGTCTTCCGAGCGAGATGTCCTTGACAAACTTGTCACGGTGTTCCGAAATGAACTGCTCACTGATCTCACTGACGATCATACCCGGAATATATCCGATCACGCGGATGCCGAACGGAGCCAGGGAGGCTGCCGCGGTCTTTGTCAGACTTGAGACGCCTGCCTTGGTTGCTGCATAGACAGCACCGTTTGCATGCGGGATCAATGCCGCAAAGCTCGAAGCATTGACGATCACACCGTGCCCCTGACGTTTCATGATCTCTCCTGCGATCTGGATACCGTGAAAAACACCCTTGAGATTGATGTCATTGATCTTATCCCAGTCCTCATCGGTAAACTCCAGGAAATCGCGGTTGATCGCGATACCTGCATTGTTGATCCAGATATCAAGACGACCGTATTTTTCATAAATACGCTCTGCAAAGCTGCGGACACCTGCGGCATCTGTGATATCCAGACACTCGTAGTCGATCTGCTTTCCCTGCTGCCTTGCCTCTTCTGCAAACTGTTCGAGAACAGAACGTCTCCGGCCGAAGATCACGACCTGCACGCCTTCGTTCAAATACTCTTCTGCAATTGCTCTGCCGATTCCGGTGCCTCCGCCGCTGATCACAGCGACCTTTCCCGCAAGCTGAAGATCCATATCCGTTGCCTCCGATCTTCTATCCTAACGATTTACGCAGTGAAGCGGTTCCTCACCCTTCAGCACGCTGATGATATCCTTTGCAGTTGTCATACTTACATTGTAGTAGGACTCTACGGTCTCTGCACCGGTATGCGGTGTCAGTACGATATTCTCGCACTCCAGGATCGGGCTGTCGACCGGAAGCGGCTCAACCTCAAATGCATCCAGAGCTGCGCCGGCGATCTTGCCGCTCTTTAATGCATCTGCCAGTGCATCCAGATCTACCAGCGCACCACGTGCCGGGTTGATCAGGTAAGCGCCGTCCTTCATGGACGCGATCGTCTCTGCATTGAACAGATGATGGGTCTCCGGTGTTGCCGGAATATGGATGCTCACGATATCACTCTTGGTGATGACTTCCTCGCGAGTGGTCATGGTCACGCCAAGCTCTGCTGCCGCCTTCTCATTCGGATACAGATCAAATGCGAGTACCTTTACATCAAATGCGGTCAGCTTCTTTGCAACCAGTCTTGCGATCGCACCGAAACCGAGAAGACCTACGGTCTTGCCCTTGATCTCATTTCCCATGTATCTCGGCCATTTTCCTTTTTCCATCTCCTTGTGGAGCGGAACTACATAGCGCAGTACATCCAGCATGAATCCTACGGTCAGCTCTGCTACTGCATTGGAGTTCTGTCCCGGAGCGTTCAGTGCCTTAACACCGTATTTCTTAGCCAGCTCGCCGTCGATATTGTCAACGCCTACGCCGAACTTTGCCACTGCCTTCAGATTCGGAAGTGCCTGATATTTCTTCTCATCACGGTAGTCATCCATACCGATGACAGCTGCCACGATATCCTCGCGGTCGCTGCGTGCCTCGATCTCCTCCGTTGTATAGGAAGGGAACGGCTTTGCCGGATCGAAGACGACCTCAAAACCATTTTCCTCAAAAAGTTTCCAGGCATCCTTGCACAGGGTGTCATAGTGAGATGCTGAAACAAGTACTTTCTGCATGATCTTACATCCTCTTTTCTGTTAATCTATAATATTGGTAACTATTCAGAGCATGCGATTTCGGATAGATTTTGTGCTCAAGCTTGCTTGTAAGCACAAAATTTCATCCGGAATCATATGGCGAGAAGCCAAATCGAGGAAATGCGAAGCATTTTCGAGATAGGCTCTGAATATTTACAATTTTTTCAGCCTCCCGGGACGGACCCGGGAGGCATGAAAGCGATACTTCCGCCGCCTCACTAAGGCGTCGTGATTTCAGTTTTTAGTATCCGAAAGTGGTCTTTACATCCTCGATGATCGGAGCGTAGGTCTCGTTGGAAGCATAGTTAGCCTCGATCATGTCTGCTGCTGATGCGTAGAATGCATCCATATCCAGATCAGACTGCTCAACGATGGTCACGCCTGCATCTTCCATGATGGTCAGAGACTCGTCAAGGAATGCGTCGATATCGGTCTTGTAGCTGTCGCCGAGGTACTTCTGAAGAAGTCCGCCAAGCAGAGCCTTGTAATCATCCGGAAGTGCATCCCAAGCGGTGTTGTTGGTGTAGAATGCAGAGATCAGGTAGCTGTGCTCTGTCTTGTAGAAGGTATCCAGAACCTCGTAGAACTTACCGTCTACGGTGTTTGCTGCCGGGTTATCCTGACCCTGAACTACGCCGGTCTGAAGAGCGGTGTACAGCTCGGTGTAAGCAACCGGTACCGGAGTTGCTCCGAGAGCGGTGATAACATCCTGCCATACCTTAGCCTCCATACTACGTACCTTAACGCCGCTTAAGTCAGCCGGAGACTTCACACCTTCCACACCCTTGGTGGACAGACATCTGGAACCGGAGCACTGGAATCCTAAGCTTACCAGGTTGGTGCTCTCCTCAAGCTGCTTCCACAGATCGTATGCAACCGGTGAAGTAGCAAGGTAGGTCAGCTCATCCTCTGCAGAGTGGAACAGATACGGAAGAGCGAATACGCCGATAGCGTCTACATAGCTGGACATTACAGTTACGTTGGAGGTTACGAACTGAGCGGTGTTGTTACGAACAAGCTCAACTGCCTCACTCTCAGAACCAAGCTCTGAGTTGTAGAAAATATCCCATTCGAAGTTGCCGTTGGTCTTCTCGGACAGCTCTTCTGCGATTCTTGCGATATTAACGGACTGCGGATTCTCCTCGGTCATGCAGGAAGCAATGGTCCAGGTGATTTTATCTTCAGAGGTAATCTCAACATCAGCATTGATCTCCGGATCGTTCTCTCTGTAGTAAACGCCATATCCCGGATAGTGGTCATCAGCTGCAAATACCGGTGCTGCAAATGTGGTGGAAACAACGCCTGCTGCAAGGATCAGTGCAAGTGCTTTCTTAAGATTCATAGTAATCTCCTCTCTTTCTTTCCTGAAAAGTGTAAATAAATAGTATCTCTTTCACGCAGCTCGTCTGCCGCGATTAGATTCAGTGATTAAACAGCCATGCCGAGCAGTCTCGGGATGGTCAGCGTGATTGCCGGACAGAAGGTGACCAGAATCAACGCGATGAACATCGGAAGCAGCCATGGGATAACATAGCTTACGACCTTATTGAACGGAGTTCTTGTCGCACCGGAGAGCATGAACAGGGACTGTCCATAAGGCGGTGTCATCAGACCGATCATCAGGTTCAGTACAACGACGATTCCGAGATGGATCTCAGAGATACCGATCTCACGTACCAGCGGCTGGAAGATCGGAACCAGCAGAAGGATCGTCGGTGTGGAGTCAAGGATCATACCGAAGAACAGAAGGATCAGATCGATCATTCCAAGGATGACCCATTTATTGGTAGAGATCGCCATCATGCCGTTCATCATCAGCTTGCCCAGATGCTCAAACTGAAGTACCCATCCGAAGAGGGATGCACTTGCTACGATCGCAAGCGCCGGAACGATATCTACTACGGTGTCGCTGAAGCAGCCTAACAGCTCATGCGGTTTCATGTCTTTGTAGATCACGAATACTGCGAAGATACAGTAAACGATCGCTACGCAGGAAGCCTCGGTCGGTGTGAAGAATCCGCCGGAGATACCTCCAAGGATGATCGCGATCATCAGGAGTGCCCAGAAGCTCTTGCGGAACCAGCCCCAGATCTCCTTCAGGTTGCTTCTCTTATGTACCGGATACTTTCTCTTTTTTGCAATGTAGTAAACATAGGCACTTAAGATCAGACCGATCACAACACCAGGTCCGATACCTGCCATGAACAGGGTGCCGACAGATACGCTCGCTGCCGCACCGTAGATAACCATCGGAATGGAAGGCGGAACGATCGGTCCCATTGTAGCGGATGCTGCGGTTACACCGAAGATCACGTCATCTTCGTATCCCTCATCTCTCATTGCCTTGATCTCAACAGCGCCGAGTCCGCCAACGTCTGCGAGCGCGGAACCGGACATACCGGAGAAAATGAAGGATGCCAGGACATTTACATATGCCAGACCGCCCGGGAAATGTCCGAGAACGGAACGGCAGAAACCGAAGATACGGTCTGTGATACCGCCTGTGTTCATGATCTTACCGGCCATCATGAACATCGGAATTGCCAGCAGTACGAAGTTGTTTAAGCTTCCGTACATCTTTGCCATAACTGCCATGTTGTCAATGCCGCCGTGCAGGTACACATAGGAGAGTCCGCTGCAGAGGAGGCAGAGATAGATCGGTGCTCCCAGGAAAAGGAAGCAAACAAAAACCAGTAAAAATACGATAAATGCTGTACTCATTATTTCGCCTCCTTAAATGCCGGGATATGAACCTTGATCATTTTCTCGACAATTCTGATACAGTTCAGAATTGCGCTGACTGCGATGATCGAAGTGGTGATACCCATGTTGATCTGCAGTACCGGGGTCTTAGCCGTTGTCTGGTATCCGATGTACTTTACGCCGTAGATGGATACGTAAATGAATACTGCCAGGCCGACCAGATCCCAGAGAATGTAGAAAAATGCAGCTACTTTCTTCGGCATCTTATCCAGGAAAATCGTAACATTGATATGCTTATCGTACTTTGTACCATAAGACAGGCCCATGAATACGAGCCAGATGAAACACAGTCTGGCTGCTTCCTCTGTCCAGCTGAATGGATGTCCGGCTAATCGTGAAACAATACCCGCACACACAATGACGAACAGCAGCATGAAAAAGATCATCATGCACACACGCTCGAAATTGTCGTTCACTTTCTTGAACATTCCTCTCTTCCTCCTTCGTTGCTTTGTAGATGTTTAACTATACAGCTATTCTACATGTAGAATAGCATAAGCATTCTTGTTTGTATATTGTCTCTAATTCACATAATTAATACATCTGTTTTATGCAACTTTACCATAATCGTTACTTGCCGCAGATAAATTCTGTCAGACCTCTGACAAACAGTGCTCCTGCCAGTGCTCCCTGATCTGCCACACCGAGTGCCACATTCTTATGAACTGCTGCCTTTCCGTACTTCGGAAGCATCTCCTTGGTAGCCTCCACGCCCGCATCTGCACCTTCCAGTGCCGCACGGCAGACTTCCTCAAGAGACTTTCCTGCATCTGCTGCTGCACGCGCTGCATCTGCCGCACTGCCGATGGAATCCAGGACGGTGCGCTCTCCTCTTGCGCATTTGCCGCGCTTGATGATACCTGCTGCATAGCCCTCCAGAAGCAGTGCGACACCCTCTGCGTCCAGTTCTGTTTTTCCTGCAAGATTCTTGCCGCCGAAGGAGACACCGGTGCCCATCAGCATGCCCATGGTGGACGGAACGATATCTGTCATCTCCATGCCTGCTTTGCGGATCTTCTTCGCAAAATCTGCCTCATCCATGGTGCGCAGGACCTCCGGAAGTGCGCAGAATCCCTTGCGCATGGTCAGTCCGAGATCTCCGTCTCCCATCTTGCTGTCCATCTCACAGAGAAGCTCCTCATTTTCTTCAAACTGATGTGCAATTGCTGTAAACAGCTCCGGAAGCTGCTCGTATGTTACCTTATCCATGATATCTTTTCCTTTCTATATCCAAGCAAACGAACGTCCATGGGACGTTCGCTTTGCATACTTGACTTCCTTTTTCTATATTAGTTCTGTGTGTAGAACGGGGTATCTACCGGTGCATCGAACCATTTCTTCAGCTCATCATCCACCTTGCAGACAGAGATCGAAGCGCCTGCCATCTCCATGCTCGTAGCATACTCGCCGACCCAGCTGCGATATACGCTGACACCCTTTTCCTTCAGATAGTTGATCGCATCATTTGTCAGAATATACTGCTCATCCAGCGGTGTGCTTCCGAGTCCGTTTACCAGAAGAGCTACCTCATCGCCCTCTGCCAGCGGCATATCCTTTAAGATCGTATCCAGACTCTCCTTTGCGATCTCAGCGGAGGTCTTCAGCGGTCCGTTCCATACGCCCGGTTCGCCGTGGATACCCATACCCATAGCCATCTCATTCTCTCCAAGCTCAAAGTTCGGCTTGCCCTTTTCCGGAATGATGCACGGAGTCAGCGCAAAACCTACGGTTCTGGTATTGTCCTTTGCCTTCTGTGCTGCTGCAAGTACTTCTTCCAGATTTCCCATCTCAACAGCCTTTGCACCTGCTGCCTTGTACATAAAGAAGATACCTGCCACGCCGCGGCGTACATTGACATCCTCACTGCTGTTTACATCATCTGCTCCGACGATGCTTGCTGTCTCGATATCATCCATATCCAGACGCTCAGCTGCGTCATCAAATACCATGATATCTCCGGTATAGTTTCCATATAAGAAGAGTACGCCTGCGCCATCCTCTACTTCTTTTGCAATATTATAGATCTGCTTTCCGGACGGAGACTGGAATACACCGCCGACTCCGCAGCCGTCGAGCATACCCTTTCCTACATATCCTAAGAAGAGGGGAAGATGTCCGTTGCCACCTCCGGTGATGATCGCTACCTTGCCCGGCACCTTTTCTGCTGTGCAGTAGCATCTGAGATCTCCGGCAGCACATTTCACGCGATCCTTGTGAACCGCATAAATTCCCTGAAGCATCTCATCTGTGTAATTTTCCGCCTGGTTCATGATTTTCTTCATTGTAAATACCCTCCTTTAGAATCCTGTATGGTCGCTCACTAGCTATATAGCTATTCTACATCTAATATATCATGCACTCTTTCATTTGTATACTGTACACTATTTATATTTTCAGTGTATAGTTTTTGTATGATATTCACAAATTCTCTGCCCATCTTGACATTTCCATTCATCGGTGCTATATTGTTAGCACTCATTAAAATCGAGTGCTAACACCAAATACAAATGTAATCCAGGAAAAGGAGGTATCCTTATGATTATCATCCCTTTATATAACAGTCTTATTCTTCCGGGTACCACGATTCAGCTCTCCAGAGAGAATCTGAATTCCGTGAATATCCCTGCACTTCGAGCAAATGATGAAGTAGTCCTCCTTCTGAAACGTCTGAACGGCAGACCGGGACGCTTCTATCCGATCGGCTTCTCCGGCAGCGTGGTTCAGGTTGAGGACGACGGCAGTGTCGATATCGAGATTCTGGATCGTCTGAATATCGAGGAGGTAGATCTGAAGAATCAGACCGTTGCCTCCGGCATCCGTGCCGAGATCTCTGATGTCTCAAAGGAGGAATCCGAGAGCAGACTGAATACGCTGAAGCGCCAGATGATGACAGCAATTTCCAGATTTCAGAACGGCGGCTACATGGCAGCCATGTATCTCGCTCCGCTGAACAGCTGGAACAAGCTCGCAGTCTCCGTTTCTCCGTATATGAACACTTCCAACGAAGAGAAATACGAGATCATGTCCGCAGACTCTGACTCAGAGCGTATCGAGATCATCACTCGTCAGATTCAGGAAATGCTCACTCTGTTTGAGGTGGCGCATGAGGCCAGCGAAGATGCAAATGATGACTATCAGAAGCTGTACCGCGAGAATGCGATCAAAAAACAGATCGATGTTCTCCAGAAACAGCTGGATGATCTGCATCCGGAGGACAAATCTCAGGTACAGATCTTTGAGGAAAAGATCCGCAAATCCGGCATGAATGATCTCGCCCGCAAGGAGGCGGACAAGGTGCTCCGCCGTCTGAAATCCGAGGGGCAGGATGGACATGAGTCCGGCATGCTCACAGATTATCTGGATTTTGTCACAAATCTGGACTGGAAAAAACACAGAGTCGGAAAGATCGATCTGAAAAAGGCTCAGAGGATCCTTGATCGAGACCACTATGGTCTGAAAAAGGTAAAGAAGCGTATGATCGAACAGCTCGCAGTCATGTCCTTAAGCAGAAAGCAGTCCGGTTCCATTCTGCTCTTTGTCGGTGCTCCGGGTACCGGCAAGACCAGTATCGCGCAGGGCATTGCTGAGGCGCTGGACCGTGACTATGTCCGCATCAGTCTCGGCGGCGTCCGCGATGAAGCCGATATCCGAGGCCACCGCCGCACCTACATCGGTGCTCTCCCGGGACGTATCATGGACGGCATCAAAAAGAGCGGTTCCTCAAATCCGGTCATGGTTCTGGACGAGATCGACAAGCTTTCCACAAGCTACAACGGCGATCCGGCAAGTGCGCTGCTCGAGGTGCTTGACCCGGAGCAGAATCATGCCTTCACCGACCACTATATGAATGTGCCGTATGATCTCTCAAATGTCATGTTCATCTGCACAGCAAACTCCATGGATACGATCCCTGCACCACTGCTGGATCGTATGGAAGTAATTCAGTTTAACGGATATACTCCGCTGGAAAAACAGGCGATCGCTGAGAAGCATCTGCTCGGAAAAGCCATGGAGAAGAACGGGCTTCCGAAGGACCGCCTGACCATTTCCTCTGATGCGATCCAGAAGATCATCAGTGAATACACCATGGAAAGCGGTGTCCGCGGCTTAAAGAAACGTCTGGATGAAGTGAGCCGCTATGCGGCTGTAGAACTGGTAAATGATCCTGAGACTCATATCGAGGTGACGGAGGAGAATCTGTCTGATTTCATCGATCAGCGTCCGATCCACCACGAGAGCGTCAAGGAAACAAAAGCCGCCGGCATTGTGACAGGACTTGCCTGGACAGCCGTCGGCGGTGAGATTCTGTTTATTGAGACGATGCTGACCAAAGGCAAAGGCGGCATCCGCATCACCGGTCAGCTCGGCGATGTCATGAAGGAGTCTGTGCAGATCGCAGTCAGCCTCGTCAAGAAACTCTATCCGGACAAGGCTTCCCTCTTTGAGGAGAATGATCTGCATGTACATGTGCCTGCCGGAGCCACTCCGAAGGACGGTCCTTCCGCGGGTATCACGCTGACCACTGCCCTGGCCTCCCTGGTGAATGATCACCCGGTCAGCCCGGACTATGCAATGACCGGTGAGGTCTCTCTGCGCGGTCAGGTCATGCCGATCGGAGGACTCCCGGAAAAACTCATGGCTGCCCAGCGCGCCGGTGTAAAGACCGTCTTCATTCCAAAAGAAAATGAATTCGATCTGAGAGAGGTCGCTCCGGAGGTGCTTGAGTCACTGAATATCGTTCCCGTCAGAGAAGTGACCGATGTTCTGAACACAGTGCTGAACTGATCAGCGCATCTTTGGGCTGTCGCTGTTGAGTGTGAACTCCGGAATGAAGCTTTCCTTCGCGGTTCCGCCCTCCTGCACGAACGCCTGCTCGATATCGAGATCAAATACAACATCCATCAGGCGCATATATTCCCGTCTGGTGACCTTACGCCCAAGCAGTGGATGCTCCTGCATCTGCGGCATGGGCGTATATTGATTCATCAGACTCAGATAGATCTGATCCCCATAGGTCTGATACAGATATTCCACGATCGATGCTGCTTCCTTCACATGTCCCGGAAGCAGAAGATGTCTCACGATCACCCCCTTCTTCATCATTCCTCTCGCATCAAATTCCGGACTTCCTGTCTGGCGCACCATCTCCTGCACCGCTTTCTTTGCGATCTCAGGGTAATCTGCTGCCCTTGAATATTCTCTCGCTGTACTCTCCTCCATATATTTAAAATCCGGAAGGTAGATATCCACCAGTCCGTCGAGCAGCTGCAGCGTTTCGACCTTTTCATATCCGGAGGTGTTGTAGACGACCGGGATCGTCAGTCCCTGCTCTCTTGCGATCCGAATGGCCGCTGCGATTGCCGGCACAAAGTGAGTTCCGGTCACCAGATTGATGTTGTTTGCCTTCTGCGCCTGAAGATCCAGAAAAACAGACGCCAGTTCCTCCTCCGTCACCGTCCATCCCGGGAGTTCACTGTTCTTCAGATGTGCGATCTGCTGATTCTGGCAGAAGACGCAGCCCAGAGGACAGCCCGTAAAAAATACCGTTCCGGATCCTTCCTCGCCGGAAATGCACGGCTCCTCCCACATATGCAGCGCCGCACGTGCGATCCTGACCTCTGCCCCCATTCTGCAGACACCGTTTCTGCCTTCTTCCCTGTTTACCCCGCAGCTGCGCGGACACAGTGTACAATTTTTAAACATCCGTTTCTTCTCCGTTTCTGCTTTCGCTCTTCCTCATCTTCACAAAGAATAACCCCGCTGCTGCGGGGTCATTCCTGTGGTAAGCTCTGTTTATTTTGTTACAGTGACCTTGATCGTCAGCTTCTTCTTTCCTGCCTTGACCGTGATCTTTGCCTTGCCGGCTTTCTTTGCCTTGAGCACGCCCTTTTTGCTGACGGTGACGATCTTCTTGCTGCTGCTGGTAAATGTCAGTTTATCCGAGGAAGTAAACGGTTCGACCGTGATCATCGCTTTCAGATTCATGGTCTTGCCTTTTTTCAGTGAAATACTGGTCTCCTCCGCCTTGACGGAGCTGGTCTTCACCTTTCCTTTTACTACCGTTACACTGATCTTTTTTGTCAATCCGCTCGCCAGCGTGATCGTGATGACTGCCTTACCCTTTTTGCCGGTCAGCTTTCCGGCTTTCAGCTTATAATAGCCCGGTTTGGACTTCACAGCAGTCACCTTTACTACCTTATTGCTGCTGCTCGTTACGGATTTGATCGAATCACCTGCTGCAAGCTCTCCGATATAGAACAAGCTTGTGGAGCTGCCTTTCTTGATGGAGATCTTATCATTTGCCGCGTTCGTCTTCATCGTCGGTGCCAGCGCCTTGCCGACAGACTTCTCCTCCGTCTCCTTACATTCGCTGCAGGATCTTGTCTGCAGCTCAGCCGCAAAGACCGTTGCCTCAGATTTTGTCTCCCAGTTGCTCCAGCTGTGTTTATGGCTCGGAGCCGTTTTACCACCCTTAGGGATGGTACCTGATTTCTCCGGCTGCTTTTCAGGCTGCTTCACCGG
>JAUNAF010000002.1 GCA_030527715.1 Eubacteriales bacterium | reverse complement strand
TGTTTGAAAGCAACATTTACCTCTTGACAAAGGTCACTTCATAACAGGTCAAAAATTTCCGGCAGGGAAGTGACCTAAATCGAGGAAAGAGTAAAATAGGTCAAAAATTCCCGGCTGGGAAGTGACCTGAATCGAGGAAATGCAGAAATGGGTCAAAGATCCCGGCAGGAAAGTGACCTAAAGGAAAGAAACAAGGAAATGGATTTCGAAGAACTACGGATTTATGATATAATGAAATATCTGGGAATCATTTCAAATGATAATTAAGAAAAAAGTTATAGATTGAGGGGGAGAGTAATTTGAAAGAACGATGGATGCTCACTGCGAAAAAGGCGGATTTTTATGGCCTCGGTGAGAGATTCGGATTGGATCCTGTGATCGTGCGTCTGATCCGCAACCGGGATATTGTCGGTGAAGCTGCTATGGAGGAATATCTGTACGGCTCCATGAAGCAGCTGCATGATCCGCATCTGATGAAAGGGATGGATGAGGCGGTGAGGATCATTCGTGAAAAGAGAGATGCGGGAAAGAAGATAAGAATCATCGGTGACTACGATATCGACGGTATCTGTGCGACTTATCTGCTGTATCGAGGATTATCACGCATTGGAATAAAAACGGATTTCATGCTGCCTGAGAGAGTCCGCGACGGATATGGCATGAACTGCCGCATGATCGATGAGGCAGAGGCAGACGGGATAGATACGATCGTGACCTGCGATAATGGCATCGCGGCATGTGAACCGGCTGCATATGCAAAGAAAAAGGGCATGACTCTGATCATCACAGATCATCATAGTATCCCGGTCAGTGAACAGGGGACACCGGTACTTCCGGAGGCGGATACGATACTGAATCCTCATCAGGAGGACTGCGGATATCCGTTTAAGGAACTGTGTGGAGCGGCTGTTGCCTATAAACTGGTCTGCGCACTGTACGAAGCGGAAGGAATTCCTTCAGAAGAATCAGAGGCGCTGGTGGAGTATGCCGGTTTTGCAACTGTCGGAGATATTATGGATCTGACCGGCGAAAACAGGATCCTGGTAAAAGAGGGACTGCGCAGGCTGAATCACACGAAGAATATCGGTCTGAGAGCTCTGATCAGGGAAAACGGACTGTCCGAAAGGAAAATCATGGCTTACCATATCGGGTTTGTACTCGGTCCGTGTCTGAATGCCGGAGGAAGGCTGAAGACAGCGCATACCTCGCTGAGCCTTCTGTTAGCAGAATCCGAACAGGAGGCAGCTGCGATCGCATCAGAACTGTACCAGCTGAATGTGCAGCGAAAAACTCTGACAGAAGAAGGTGTTCTTGAGGCAGACGCACAGATCACGGAGAATGGCTGGGAGAAGGATCCGGTGCTGGTGGTGTATCTTCCGGACTGCCATGAGAGTATTGCAGGGATCATTGCAGCGAGAGTCAAAGAAAAGTATTACCGTCCTACACTGATCATTACAGACGGAGAGGACTGTGTGAAAGGATCCGGGCGTTCTATAGAAGGATATTCCATGTTTGAGGAGCTGCAGAAATGCAAGGAGCTGTTTCTGAAATACGGAGGTCATCCGATGGCAGCAGGCTTCTCACTGAAAAAAGAACATATCAACAGGCTTCGTGCAGCTCTGAATGAAAACTGCCGTCTGACAGAGGAGGAGCTGACGCCGAAGATCATGATCGATGTGGCGATGCCGCTGCATTATATTTCCGAAAAACTGATCGAGGAGCTGGAGGTACTGGAGCCCTGCGGCAAGAAGAATGAGAAACCGGTGTTTGCAGAGAAAAATCTGAAGGTGCTCGGTGCGAGAGTCCTGGGGCAGAATCGAAATGTCCTGAAATTCCGTGTCAGAAATACGGCTGGATGCACCATGGATGCACTCTATTTCGGGGATATTGAAGAACTGCTTGCAAGGATCGAGCAGAGATACGGACCGGCACAGGTGGAGAGTATGCTTCAGAACCGTCCGAACGCAGTAGAATTTGCAGCCATTTATGATCCGTCGATCAACGAATACCGGGGAACGCGCACCGTTCAGATCATTCTTCGTTCGGTTACTCTGTAGAAATACTGCTTTGGAGTACCTTTGAAGGGAATCGTTGTGATGACAAACTGTCTTGACAAAGAATTTTGAAAATAATAGAATGGAACAAGGGTCAAAATGACCGCAGGCTAGAAATTGCAGGAGGATTTATAAGATGGCAGTACCATATAACCATAGAGCCATTGAGAACAAGTGGCGTAAAAACTGGGAAGAGCATCCGGTAAATGTACAGGATGGCACCAAGCCGAAATACTATTGTCTGGATATGTTCCCGTATCCGTCCGGAAACGGACTTCATGTAGGACACTGGAGAGGATATGTGATCTCTGATGTCTGGAGCAGATATAAGATGCTTCAGGGATACTATCTGATTCATCCGATGGGATGGGATGCATTCGGACTTCCTGCAGAGAACTATGCAATTAAGACCGGACAGCATCCGGCGATCTCTACAGCATCCAACATTGCTCGAATCAAAGATCAGATCAACCAGATCGCAGCGATCTACGACTGGGATCGTGAAGTAAATACCACAGATCCGAACTTCTACAAGTGGACACAGTGGATTTTTGTAAAAATGTTCAAGGAAGGACTGGCATATGAGAAGGAATTCCCAATCAACTGGTGCCCGTCCTGTAAGACTGGCCTTGCAAATGAGGAGGTTGTCAACGGAAGCTGTGAGCGCTGCGGTACTCCGGTTACCAAGAAGAACCTTCGTCAGTGGATGCTGAAGATCACAAAATATGCAGACCGTCTTCTGAATGATCTGGACAAGCTTGACTGGCCGGAGAAGGTTAAGAAGATGCAGAGCGACTGGATCGGAAAATCCTACGGTGCAGAGGTTGATTTCCAGGTAGAGAACAGTGATGAGAAGATCACCGTTTATACTACCAGACCGGATACTCTGTACGGAGCAACCTTCATGGTACTGGCTCCGGAGCATGCGATCGCAAAGAGCCTTGCTACCGATGAGACCAGAGAGGCTGTAGAGAAATACATCTATGATGCTTCCATGAAGTCCAACGTGGACAGACTGCAGGATAAGGAGAAGACCGGAGTATTTACCGGAACTTATGCGATCAACCCGATCAATGGCGCAAAGGTGCCGATCTGGCTGTCCGACTATGTACTTGCTGACTATGGTACCGGCGCGATCATGTGCGTACCGGCACACGACGACCGTGACTTTGAGTTTGCAACCAAGTTCCAGATCCCGATCATTCAGGTAATCGCAAAAGACGGAAAAGAGATCGAGAACATGACCGAGGCATATACAGATGCCAACGGTATCGTGATCAATTCCGGTGAGTGGAACGGAAGAGAGTCTGCAGAGCTGAAGAAAGAGGCTCCGGCTATGATCGAGGAGCGCGGTATCGGACGCAAGACCGTAAACTTCAAGCTTCGTGACTGGGTATTCTCCCGTCAGCGTTACTGGGGTGAGCCGATCCCGATCATCCACTGCCCGAGCTGCGGCAATGTTCCGGTTCCGGAGGAAGAATTACCGCTTCGCCTTCCGGAGGTAGAGTCCTACGAGCCGACCGGTACCGGTGAATCACCGCTGGCAGCAATCGATGAGTGGGTAAACTGCAAGTGTCCGGTCTGCGGTGCAGATGCAAAGAGAGAGACCAATACCATGCCTCAGTGGGCAGGATCTTCCTGGTACTTCCTGAGATATGCGGATAATAAGAATGACAAGGAGCTGATCTCCAAGGAGAAGGCAAATGCACTTCTTCCGGTAGATATGTACATCGGCGGTGTTGAGCATGCAGTGCTTCATCTGCTGTACTCCAGATTCTACACCAAGTTCCTGTATGATATCGGTGTAGTAGATTTCGATGAGCCGTTCACCAAGCTGTTCAACCAGGGTATGATCACCGGTAAGAACGGTATCAAGATGAGTAAATCCAAGGGTAACGTAGTTTCCCCGGATGATCTGGTAAGAGACTATGGCTGTGATTCTCTGAGAATGTATGAGCTGTTCGTTGGTCCGCCAGAGCTGGATGCAGAGTGGGATGACCGCGGTATCGACGGAGTATACCGTTTCCTGAACCGTTTCTGGAAGCTCGTTATGGACAACAAGGATTCCGGAGTAAAGGCAAACAAGGAGATGCTGAAGCTTCGTCACAACATGATCTTCACGATCACACAGCGTCTGAACAGCTTCAACCTGAATACGGTAGTTTCCGCATTCATGGAGACAAACAATCGTATGATCGAGCTGGCTAAGAAGGACGGCATTGATAAGGAGACACTCGAGACAGCAGTGATCCTGCTTTCACCGTTCGCACCGCACATTGCAGAGGAACTCTGGCAGGAGCTCGGACATGAGGAGAGCGTATTCAAGAATACCTGGCCGGAAGCTGACGAGAATGCGATGAAGGATGATGAGATCGAGGTACCGGTACAGATCAACGGCAAGACCCGTGCCGTGATCAGCATCCCGGCAGAGAGCAGCAAGGAAGAGGCAATTGCAGCAGGTAAGGCAGCGATTGCAGACAAGCTGACAGGAACGATCGTAAAAGAGATCTATGTTCCGAAGAAGATCATCAATATTGTACAGAAATAATAATGAGACGAAAGGCGGACGGCGGAAGCTGTCTGCCTTTTTTCGAAAGGAAGACCTATGATTCATGTGACAGATCAGGGCGAGATGTATGTTCTGAAGGAAAATAAGAAGATGCAGTGCGGATATACGACCGGATCCTGTGCTGCAGCGGCGGCGAAAGCGGCGGCCAGAATGCTGCTGACGCAGGAGCGTGTAGATCAGGTCGATCTGATGACACCGAAGGGAATCCTGCTTCATCTGGAAGCCATACAGCCTGTGTTTGACAGACAGAAGGCATCCTGCGCGATCCGAAAGGACGGAGGAGATGATCCGGATGCAACGCATGGAATGCTGATTTTTGCATCCGTGGAATTTACAGACGGGGAGGAACTGGTGCTCGATGGAGGCAAAGGAGTCGGAAGAGTGACCAAACCGGGGCTCTGGCAGAAAGTGGGAGAGGCGGCAATCAACCGCGTGCCCAGGGAGATGATCCTTGCATCCGTGGAGGAAGTGCGCCGCGAATATCATTGTACGCGGGGCATGAAGATCATCATTTCCGCACCGGAGGGAGAGAAGGTCGCAGAGAAGACCTTTAATCCAAGACTCGGGATCCTTGGAGGTATCTCTATTCTTGGAACAAGCGGTATCGTCGTGCCGATGAGTGAGGCGGCGCTGACCGCAAGTATCCGGCTTGAGATCAACATGTATCGCGAGCAGGGGGCAGATTATCTGCTGATCACCCCGGGCAATTACGGGGAGAGCTTCCTGAAAGAGAAAATGGACCTTGATATGAGCCATTCCCTGAAATGCAGCAATTATGTCGGGGAAACACTGGAGATGGCAGTGGATGCAGGAATCAAGGGAATCCTCTTCGTATCTCATATCGGAAAGTTTATCAAGGTATCCGGAGGAATCATGAATACCCATTCGCACCAGGCAGACTGCAGAGCAGAGCTGATGGCTGCACAGGCGATTCGTGCAGGTGCAGATCTGGAGACAGCCCAGCGTATTCTGAAGACTCTTACAACCGAAGAGGCGGTCGATATTCTGCTGGAAAAACAGCTCTGCAGCCAGGTCATGGAGATCGTGACAGACCGGGTATACCGTTATCTTCAGCATCACTGTCAGGGAGCGCTCGAGACGGAGGCGATCCTGTTTTCCAATAAACACGGATACCTTGGAGAGACAAAGGGTGCGCAGGAGATGCTGAAAAAATTTGTGATCAAAACAGAATGATTGTCGGAAAAATTCACAGATGCAACAAATTTATCCGCTATGATAAAAAAGAAATCGAAGAATACGGGAAAGGAAGAGTGCAGAATGGATAAATTGAAAATTCTTGTAGTGGACGATGAAGCACGTATGCGGAAACTGGTAAAAGACTTTCTGGTGAGAAAGGACTTTATTGTAATAGAAGCAGAAGACGGAGCAGATGCGGTAGATCAGTTCTTTTCAGACAAGGATATTGCGCTTGTGATCCTTGATGTCATGATGCCGAAGATGGATGGATGGCAGGTCTGCAGAGAGATCCGCTCCAGGTCGAAGGTGCCGATCATCATGCTGACAGCAAAGTCTGATGAGAGAGATGAACTGCTTGGATTTGAACTTGGTGTGGATGAATATATTTCAAAGCCGTTCAGTCCGAAGATCCTGGTGGCACGTGTGGAGGCGATCCTGCGCAGAAGCAATCTTCTGACAGCGGAAAGTATGCTGGAGATCGGTGCGATCTGTCTGGATAAGGCAGCTCACGAGGTGAAGGTAAACGGTCAGCCGGTAGAGCTCAGTTTCAAGGAATTCGAGCTGCTGACCTACTTTATGGAGAATCAGGGCATTGCGCTTTCCAGGGAAAAGATCCTGAACAGCGTCTGGAACTATGATTATTTCGGTGATGCCCGCACGATCGATACCCATGTCAAAAAGCTGCGCAGCAAACTTGGCGCTGAGGGAGAATACATCAAAACCATCTGGGGTATGGGATACAAATTCGAGGTATAGTCATGAAATCATCGATTAAAACACAGATGGTGCTGGTCTTTGCAAGTCTGGTCATACTGATCTCAGGGATGAACCTTGTGATCAACAACCTCTGGCTGGAGCGCTATTATATTCGTGAAAAGAAGAGCACCATGATCGAGATCTTTGACAAGCTCAATGCGATCGGAGATTCAGCAGATTATCAGAGCGATGACTTTGAACAGATGATCCAGGAGATTCAGGAGACAGACAGCGTGGTACTGATCATTCTGAAGGCAACGGAGGACGGTGCAGCTTCGATCGTCTACGAGACCTCTGACGATGTACTGATGAGAGGCCGAATCGAGGGATATCTGAGAGGATTTTCCATCACGGATGATACCTCGGATGTTCTGAAGCAGACCGACCGGTTCCGTATACAGAAGTTTCATGATTCTGTAAATCATATGGATTATCTGGAATCCTACGGCGTGTTTGAGAATGGATGTTTCTTCCTGATGCGTCTGCCGATTCAGTCGATCCGTGAAAATGTAAAGATCTCAAATCAGTTTTCTACCTATATTACTCTGGCTGGGATTCTGCTGATGGTTATCCTGGTATGGAGATTTTCCGAGCGTATCACCAAGCCGATCCGTGAGCTGACCGTGATCTCTCAAAAAATGGCAGATCTGGATTTCGGTGTCAGATATCAGAGCGGAGGTAAGGATGAGATCGGAGTTCTGGGAAAGAATTTTAATCAGATGTCTGAGAAGCTGGAACAGACGATCTCAGAGCTGAAGACCGCCAATAATGCACTGCAGAAGGATCTGAAAAAGAAAGAGGAGATCGATGAGATGCGAAAGGAGTTTCTGTCGAATGTCTCCCACGAGCTGAAAACACCGATCGCACTGATCCAGGGCTATGCAGAGGGACTGCAGGAAGGGATCGGTGATGATCCGGAGAGCAGAGAATTCTACTGCGATGTCATTGTGGATGAGGCAGGCAAGATGAACCGTCTGGTGCAGAAACTGCTCACCTTAAACCAGCTGGAATTCGGTACGGATGTGGTCAATATCGAGCGCTTCAATCTGACGGAGCTGATCAGCGGCGTGGCACAGTCATCTGCACTGCTTGCAGAGCAGAAGAATGCGGCACTGGTGCTCAGAACCATCGATGCAGACGGAAATGTCAGGGAAAAGAATGCGAAGGACGCAAAGGCAGCGCTCACAGATCTGTTTGTCTGGGGAGATGAGTTCAAGATGGAAGAGGTCGTGACCAATTATATCAGCAACGCTCTGAACCATGTGGACGGGGAACTCTGTATCACTGTGACGGAGCAGGTACTGGACAGAAAAGTCAGAGTTCTGGTACATAATACCGGTGAACTGATCCCGGAGGAGGATCTGGATAAACTATGGATCAAATTTTATAAAGTTGACAAGGCAAGAACCAGAGCCTACGGAGGCAGCGGTGTGGGACTGTCCATTGTAAAGGCGATCATGGATTCTCATAACCAGCAGTACGGCGTCTACAATGACGGGGACGGAGTGACCTTCTGGTTCGAATTGGAGGTTGCAGATGCATAACAGTGAATGGAAAGAACAGGTGAAAAAAAAGGCTGCAGAAGCAGACATGCTCCTGATCGGCATAGGACCGGAGCTTTCACTGAAAAAACACAGCAGAGAGGAACTGCTGGCGGCATATCATGAGATCTCAAAGCTGGCAGCAGGGAAACCATGGTTTGCAATTACACTGAATACGGATGACGTGATCTATGAGTCGGAACTGAACCGGATGTTTATCGTTGCCCCCTGCGGCAGCGATGCGTCCGGCAATGTGATCACAAATGAAAACTATGATGAGTCCGAGTATCTTCCACAGTGGGAGTTTTACAGAAACTACCTGAGTGCGACTATAGGAAAAAAACTCTGTATTCTGGAATTCGGAGTCGGTATGGAGTATCCGTCGGTCGTGCGCATGCCGTTTGAACGTCTGGTGCAGTGGAACCAGAAAGCGGAACTGGTCCGCGTACATAAAAAACTTGCATTTGTTCCGCCGGAGGCAGAGGAGCGCAGTCTCTGCATTGCAGAAGATGCGCAGCAATTTTTGACACAGGAATAAGTATTCGCAAATTGCACAAAATATATTGAAAAAATCTGAATTCATGGTATAATGTGCTTAAAAATACTGGTGATGACCGTATCGTCGGAGATTAGGAGGACATGCCATGGAAAACAGAGTGATTAGGATACCGTCAAAAGTAAACAGTCGTGTAGTACTGAGAGTGATCCCGGGACATTTCGCAACGACACATTCTCACATTAACTATTATGTAGACATGACTTATCTGAAAGCGAGAAAGAGTGAGGCGGCTGAGGCAGCCAGGATCCTTGCAAAAAACTATGAGTCGACAACGTATGTAGATACGATCGTCTGCATGGACGGTACAGAGATCATCGGTGCATATCTTGCGGATGAATTGACAAAAAATGGAATTATGTCCATAAATTCACACAAAACGATGTATATTGTATCTCCTGAGGAGCATACCGGAGGTCAGCTGATCTTCCGGGACAATATGCAGGCAATGATATATAACAAGCATATCCTGCTTTTGATTGCAACGGCCACGACCGGTATTACCATCAAGCGCGCGGTAGAGTGCATCCGGTATTACGGCGGTGTGATCGAAGGCGCAGCAGCACTGTTCAGTGCGACAAATCAGATCGATGATGTGCGGATCAGTTCGCTGTTCTCACCGCAGGATATCAACAATTATGAGACCTTCCATGCAACAGAGTGTCCGCTCTGTGCAAAGAATATACGGCTGGATGCGATCGTAAACAGCTATGGATATTCTCGGGTTTAATTCATTGTATCTGCCGGTCAGTTGTGTTAGAATCAGAGGGAATGCGTATGCATCCCCTCTTTTTTATGCAAGCAGCGATGAGAATGCTGTCTGAAAAACGGGGGACATTGGAGGATAATATATGATAGCAATTATTGATTACGATGCAGGTAATATAAAGAGCGTAGAGAAAGCGCTTCACTATCTCGGTGAAGAGACCGCTGTAACCAGAGATCCGGAAGTGATCCTGTCCGCAGATCACGTCATCCTTCCGGGAGTAGGATCCTTTGGTGATGCCATGCAGAAGCTGAAGGAATATGAGCTGATCCCGGTCATTCAGAAAGTCGTGGAAAGAAAGATACCGTTTCTTGGTATCTGCCTCGGTCTTCAGCTCCTCTTTGAGAGCAGTGAGGAGAGTCCGGGGGTAGAAGGACTTGGAATCCTGAAAGGGAAGATCCTTGCCATTCCGAGGGATCAGGGATGGAAGGTGCCGCATATCGGATGGAATTCGCTGCATTTTCCGACAGAGGGAAAATTATTCCGCGGACTGCCTGAGGGAGCCTATGTCTATTTTGTACATTCCTATTATCTGAAGGCAGAGGAAGAACAAATCGTAAAAGCATCCACGGAGTATGTGGTTCCGATCCATGCGTCCGTAGAACAGGGACAGGTATTTGCCTGCCAGTTCCATCCGGAAAAGAGCGGAGAGGTAGGACTTACGATACTGAAAAATTTTGCAGCAGTCGGAAGGGAGGATGTCTGATGTTTACCAAACGTATCATTCCGTGTCTGGATGTCCATAACGGACGTGTGGTCAAGGGCGTAAATTTTGTAAATCTCAGAGATGCCGGAGATCCGGTAGAGATCGCTGCAGCCTATGATAAGGCAGGAGCAGACGAACTGGTATTTCTGGATATCACAGCATCATCAGATGCGAGAGCTACCGTGACAGATATGGTCAGACGAGTAGCGGAACAGGTATTTATTCCGTTTACCGTTGGCGGCGGAATCCGCACCGTGGAAGATTTTCGTGCGATCCTGCGTGAAGGAGCTGACAAGATCTCTGTAAATTCAGCGGCGATCAATCGACCGGAGCTGATCTCGGAGGCAGCAGACAAGTTCGGAAGCCAGTGTGTGGTGCTTGCCATGGATGCGAGAAGAAGACCGGACGGAAGCGGCTGGAATATCTATAAAAACGGAGGAAGAATCGATGTCGGCATCGATGCCGTGGAATGGGCAGTGCGTGCCTGCGAACTCGGAGCGGGAGAGATCCTGCTGACAAGTATGGACTGTGACGGAACCAAGGCAGGCTATGACCTTGAGCTGACCAGACAGATCTCTGAAGCGGTCTCTGTACCTGTCATTGCCTCAGGAGGCGCCGGTACCAAAGAACATTTTTATGAGGCTCTGACAGAAGGCGGAGCGGATGCGGCGCTGGCAGCATCACTGTTTCATTATAAGGAACTGGAGATCCGGGAAGTAAAGAGCTATCTTGCCGACCGCGGAGTTTCCGTCCGCCTGGATGGCAGATAAGGAAGGATGGTCTTTTATGGCAGCAATATCAAACGACTGGCTGATTCCGCTGCAGAAGGAATTTTCCAGACCATATTATCGAAAACTGTATCATACAGTGATGGAAGAATACCAGACAAGACAGATCTTTCCGCCGCCTGACGATATCTTCAATGCCTTTTCTCTGACACCGCTGGAAAAGGTAAAGGTAGTGATTCTTGGCCAGGATCCCTACCACGGAGACGGACAGGCACACGGACTATGTTTCTCTGTGAAACCGGAGGTGGAGATTCCGCCCTCACTGATGAATATTTATAAGGAACTTCAGGATGACTGCGGCTGTCGGATCCCGAATAACGGGTATCTGACAAAGTGGGCAGAGCAGGGCGTGCTTCTGCTCAACACGGTGCTTACCGTGCGTGCACACCAGGCAAATTCACACCGGGGGATCGGCTGGGAGGAATTTACCGATGCAGCGATACGCGCAGTCAATGAGCTGGACCGACCGGTGGTCTTCCTGCTGTGGGGCAGACCCGCGCAGCTGAAGCAGTCCATGCTGACCAATCCGAAGCATCTGGTGCTGACAGCACCGCATCCGAGTCCGCTCTCAGCTTACCGCGGATTCTTCGGAAGCAGACCGTTCAGCAGGGCGAATGCATTCCTGACAGAGCATGGAGAGACACCGATCGACTGGCAGATCGAAGACAGATAAAAAGGAGTAAGAGCAGATGGGCAAGAAAATTTTAGATAAGATTTTTATGGTCCTTGTGCTGATTGCCAGTGTGGCATTTACCTGGTATGTCAGCGGAGGCATCTGGACGACCATGATCTACAATTTCGTCTTCCTGGGCATCATGGCGCTGCTGTATGTGGTGGGCATGGTAGTCGGCTTCGGAAGAATGGGCAGCTTTGAGCGTGCATTCTCCAGAGCGAGAAAAGAGATAGATCTGAGCTTTGGTGACGCTGCAGACGGCACAGAAGAAGTGCTTGCACTGCCGGAGGAACTGTTTCAGAATCAGGATCTGGATGACAGATACCATGAATTTACATCATTTGTAAAAAAGAGCCAGAGCGGTCTGGCAGATATCGAGGATTATATTAACGGAGACGAGATGGACCGTCTCATCGGCAAGCGTATGATCGATCTGATCCCGGATATTTTTACCAGTCTTGGTATTCTCGGAACCTTCATCGGTCTGGTCGTAGGTCTGAAAGACTTTGAACCTTCCAACTATGAGGCAATGACGACTTCCGTCTCTGCACTGGTAGACGGTATCAAAGTAGCGTTTCTGACTTCCATCTATGGACTTTCTCTGTCTCTGGTATTCAGCTTCGGTGCAAAGTCTGCCTACAGTGCAATGATGGAACAGCTGGAGCTTTTCCTTGACCGTTTCCACGGACTTGTGATCCCTTCCGCTGAGGCAGAGACCAGAAATATCCTTGTGAATTATCAGGAAGCTCAGACCGAGGCTATCCAGAAGATGACAGATCAGTTTTCAGAGCATCTTGCGAACAGCTTTGAAAAGGTCATCACACCGTCCTTCCGCAAGATGAATCAGTCGATGGATATCCTCACGGAGACACTGGCTAAGGGTCAGGAAGAGATGATGACTTCTCTGGTAGATGATTTCCTTGAGAGAATGCGCACCTCCTTTCAGATGCAGTTTGACGATTTCAATACGGCACTTGAGCAGATGACCGCAGCGCAGAAGGAGATGACCGGACGCACGAAGGAGCTGTATGACGAGACTGCATCTGAGCTGAAATCTGCATTTGAAAATGAGAATGCAAATATGCGCGCTCTGGTTCATGAGATGGGAGCCATGCACAAGGAATACATGACCAGCATGCAGCAGAATATTGACAATAACCAGAAGTATCAGGAGGAGCTGGCAAGAAACTATCGTCAGGTGGTTGCCTACCTTCAGGAGGCAGAGCAGTCCTCAGCAAAATTCTGGGTGGCATGCAATCAGGCAATGCAGCAGTATGTCAGCGCAGCCGGCGAAGGTCTGGAAGGCTTTGCAGCGGCAAGCTCACACAACAGCAGACTTTATGAGGAGAATATCAAGGTCGTAGACAGCTACAATGCACACCTGAAGAAATTTATTGAGAGCCAGGAGCAGGCATCCAATACGATGCAGGAGGTTGAGAAGCTTCTTTATCATATTGTGACGACTCCGGAGGATGAACACCGCACAGACATCCGCAACCTTGCGGTGGCAAACAGCAACCGTGATCTGCTGCTCGGCATTCAGGATACTCTGCAGCGTCAGGGAGAACGCCAGGAACAGCTGATGGAGGAACTGATCGAGCAGATGCGCAGCAGCAAAAACCGCAGAGGCAGAGGACTCTTCGGTTAAAAGACGGAGGTGAAAACGGTGCGAAAGCATAAAGAAAAGCGGGAAGAAGGATTAAACGTCTGGCGGTCCTATTCAGATATGATGGCCGGAATTCTGCTTCTGTTTGTTCTGATCATGTGCGTGACGCTGTTTCAGTCTCAGATCAACTATGAAGCATCCCTGAAGGAGAGAGACGAGAAACTCGTTCTTCAGGAGGAATATACCCAGCAGATTCTGAGCCAGCAGACGATCGTGGAAAACCAGCAGACGCAGCTTTCCACACAGGATGAGCTTCTGGCAGCACAGAAAAAGCAGCTGGATGAGCTCGCCGCACAGCTGAAAACACAGCAGGAGCAGCTGGATGCACAGAGCGTGACACTGAGCAGTCAGAAACAGGCGCTGGATGAGAAGACCTCGCAGCTGGCAGCACAGGAGGCGAGGATCGACAAGATCATCGGTGTGAAAGCAGAGGTAATAGAAGCACTGTCGACAGAATTTACGGCTAAAAATATCAGCGTAAATATCGATCCGACAGATGGTTCTCTGGTACTGGACTCCAGCGTCCTCTTTGAATATGATGAGACAGAGCTTTCCAAAGAAGGTAAGGAAGTGCTTTCCAGCGTGCTGCCGATCTACTGTGCGGTACTTCTGCAGGAAAACTATCTGCCGTATCTGGCGGAGATCAATGTAGACGGATACACAGACAGCACCGGAGGATATGAGTACAATCTGGAACTGTCACAGAAGCGTTCACTGGCAGTGGCACAGTATCTGCTGAGCATTTCTGCGGAACATTTATCTGAGGAGCAGCAGAAAGCCCTGCTGAACTATCTGACGGTCAACGGACACTCAAGCAGCAATCTGATCCTGGATGAGAGCGGAAATGAGGATGCCGCTGCGTCCAGACGAGTGGAGGTAAAATTCCGACTCAGAGACGAGGATATGATCGAGGAACTTCGTGAGATCTTAAGTGAGGAGAGCAGTACCACTGAGAGCACAGAGGCACAGCAGCAGTGATCCGTGGATCATAGAGAAGAGCAACTAAACGAAAAAGGCTGCAGGTCATCAAAAGTGATGGCCTGCAGCCTTTTTATATCCTGTTATGCATTCTTTTCTTCGGCAGAAGAAAGATTTTTCTGTGCTGTGCTCAGCATCAGCTTGATTCGATTCAGCTGGTTTACCTCACTCGCACCAGGATCGTAGTCGATGGCTACGATATTGGATTTTGGATACTGTCTGCGCAGTTCCTTGATAACACCCTTTCCGACAACGTGATTCGGAAGACAGCCGAAAGGCTGTGTGCAGACGATGTTGTTGACACCGCTGTGGATCAGTTCGAGCATCTCACCGGTCAGGAACCATCCTTCTCCGGTCTGGTTTCCGAGAGATACGATATCCTTTGCATAGTCTGCAAGATCACGAATGCGGGACGGTGCTTCAAAGTGACGGCTCTGTGCAAGTGCCTTTGCAGCAGTGCTGCGGATCGTCTCAAGGAATTTGATGCCTGCATTTGAGATGAAGGCGGTACTCTTTTTCATGCCCAGTTCCTCAGCCTTGAAGTTGGAGTTGAAGAAGCAGTAGAACAGGAAGTCCATAAGATCCGGAACTACTGCCTCGGCACCCTCTGCCTCAAGCAGATCTACCAGATGATTATTAGCAGCAGGCATGAATTTAACGAGGATCTCTCCTACGATGCCGACGCGGGGCTTTTTCACATCAGTGATCGGAAGCGCATCAAAGTCAGCGACCATCTCTTTACAGATACGCTTAAATTCGCCGTAGCCCGGTCTTGCCTTTGCGACAAAGGCCTGACAGCGCTTCTCCCATTTTCTGTGCATCTCGTTTGCAGAACCCGGAGTGAGTTCATACGGGCGCATGCGGTACAGACAGCGCATCAGCACATCTCCGAAGACCAGAGAGTACATGCCCTTGGTGGCAAGCGGAAGCGTGATCTTAAATCCAGGGTTTTTCTCAAGTCCGCTGACATTCAGAGAAATGACCGGGATCTCCGGATGACCTGCCTTTTCCAGCGCGCGGCGGATGAAACCGATATAGTTTGTAGCGCGGCAGCCGCCTCCGGTCTGCGTGATGATGACCGCTGTCTTGGTCAGATCATACTTTCCGGAGAGGATCGCATCCATGATCTGTCCAACGACCATCAGGGACGGATAGCAGGCATCATTATTTACATATTTCAGTCCGACGTTTACGGCAGTCTGGCCGTCGTTGCCGAGAAGCTCCAGATGATAGCCGCAGCTGTTGAAGGCAGATTCCAGAATATTAAAATGGATCGGAGACATCTGCGGGCAGAGGATGGTGTAATCCTTGCGCATCTCCTCGGTAAAGAGCACCTTCTCAATATTTGCCGGACGGATCGTGCGCTCTGTCGGATGCAGCTCCTTCTCACGGAGTGCTGCAAGCAGAGAACGGATACGGATACGTGCAGCGCCGAGGTTGTTTACCTCGTCGATCTTCAGACAGGTATAGATCTTGTCTGAACCGTTCAGAATATCGCATACCTGATCGGTGGTGACTGCATCCAGACCGCAGCCGAAGGAATTCAGCTGAACGAGATCGAGGAAGTCAGTGGTCTTTACATAGTTTGCTGCCGCATACAGACGGCTGTGGTACATCCACTGGTCGCTGACGATCAGCGGGCGCTCCGGATGCTTCAGGTGAGAGATCGAATCCTCGGTCAGAACTGCCACACCGTAGGAGGTGATCAGCTCCGGAAGACCATGGTTGATCTCATTGTCAATATGATACGGACGACCGGCGAGAACGATTCCGTGGCGGTGATGCTCCTTCAGCCAGGCAATGGTCTCCTCGCCCTTGCGGTACATCTCAAGACGGATACGTTCCATCTCCTTCCAGCCAGCCTCTGCAGCCACTCGGATCTCGCCCTCAGGAATCTCCGGAAAAGCTTTGATCAGTGCGGAAACAGCAGTATCAAGGGTAGTGAGTGCGAGGAACGGATTGCGGAAATCAATGGACTTCGTGCGAAGGTTCTCGACATTGTTTTTGATATTTTCTGCATAGGAGGTAACGATCGGACAGTTGTAATGATTGTTTGCGTCCGGGAACTCGTTTCTCTCATATGGAATGCATGGGTAGAAGATGGTCTTCACACCCTGGTGGATCAGCCATTCAATGTGACCGTGAGCCAGTTTTGCAGGGTAGCACTCTGACTCACTCGGGATGGATTCGATACCGAGCTCGTAGATCTTATGCGTGGAAGGCGGAGAGAGCACCACACGGTATCCGAGCTTGGTGAAAAAGGTATGCCACATCGGATAGTTTTCATACATATTCAGTACACGGGGAATACCGATGGTTCCGCGCGGTGCTGCATCCGGAGTCAGAGACTCATAGGAGAAGAGCAGCTTGTTTTTGTACTCAAACAGATTCGGGATATCCTTGTTTGTCTTCTCTTTTCCGATACCGCGCTCACAGCGGTTTCCGCTGACAAACTGACGGCCGCCGGTAAAGCGGTTGATGGTCAGTCGGCACTGATTCGTACAGCCCTTGCACTTCGCCATATGGGTGGTGAACTGCAGGCTGTTGATCTTCTGAATGGAAAGCATGGTGGTCTCACGGCCGTCCTCATAGCGTTCGCGTGCGATCAGGGCTGCACCAAAAGCACCCATGATACCTGCGATGTCCGGGCGAACGACTTCCGCACCGGAGATACGCTCAAAGCTGCGCAGTACCGCATCATTATAGAAGGTACCGCCCTGAACGACGATGTGCTGACCGAGCTCAGAGGCATCAGATACCTTGATGACCTTGTAGAGCGCATTTTTGATGACAGAGTAGGCAAGACCGGCGGAAATATCAGCGACAGATGCGCCTTCCTTCTGCGCCTGTTTCACCTTGGAGTTCATGAATACCGTACAGCGGGTTCCGAGATCGATCGGATGCTCTGCGAAAAGAGCCTCATTTGCAAAATCGCTGACAGAGAAATTCAGGGAATTTGCGAAGGTCTCAATAAAGGAACCGCAGCCGGAGGAGCAGGCCTCATTCAGCTGTACGCTGTCTACGTTATGATTCTTGATCTTGATGCACTTCATATCCTGACCGCCGATGTCCAGAATACAGTCCACTTCCGGCTCGAAGAAGGAAGCGGCGTAATAGTGGGAAACGGTCTCAACCTCACCCTCATCCAGCATAAGCGCACTCTTGATCAGTGCTTCTCCGTATCCTGTGGAGCAGGAGAAGGCAATGCGAGCGGTATCCGGGAGCAGGGAATAGATCTCCTGGATCGCCTGGATCGAGGTCTTCAGCGGGCTTCCGTTGTTATTGCTGTAAAAGGAATAGAGCAGGGAACCGTCCTCACCGACCAGTGCTGCCTTTGTCGTGGTGGAGCCTGCGTCGATGCCGAGGAAACAGAGCCCTTCATAAGTCGCGAGATCATCGGTCACCACCATATTCTGAGCCTGTCGGTCATGAAATGCCTGATAGTCTTCCTGAGAGACAAAGAGCGGCTCAAGTCGGGCTACCTCAAAATCCATCTGAATATGATTCTTCAGGCGTGAGATCAGATGATCCGTGGAGACGATGACCTCAGGATCACTGTTGAGCGCAGAACCCATGGCAGCGAACAGGTGAGAGTTTTCCGGAGTGATCGCATGCTCATCATCCAGCTTCAGTGTGCGGATAAACGCTGCCTTCAGCTCGGAAAGGAAGTGAAGCGGTCCACCGAGAAACGCTACATGTCCGCGGATCGGTTTACCGCAGGCAAGTCCGCTGATGGTCTGATTTACGACCGCCTGAAAGATCGATGCGGAGAGGTCCTCTTTGGTGGCACCCTCATTGATGAGCGGCTGAATATCGGTCTTTGCAAATACACCGCAGCGTGCAGCGATGGTGTAGAGCGACTGATAATTTTTCGCGTATTCGTTCAGGCCGGATGCATCGGTCTGAAGCAGGGAAGCCATCTGGTCGATAAAGGAACCGGTACCTCCGGCGCAGATGCCGTTCATACGCTGTTCCACGTTTCCGTTTTCGAAATAGATGATCTTTGCGTCCTCACCGCCCAGCTCGATCGCTGCATCTGTCTGCGGAGCCTCATGCTGCAGAGCAGTGGAAACAGCGATCACCTCCTGAACAAACGGCACCTCGAGGTGCTTTGCCAGAGTCAGTCCTCCGCTTCCGGTGATGACAGGGGATACATCAAGAGATCCCAGCTTTTCATTGGATTCTTCCAGGAGTGCTGCGAGTGTATCCTGAATGTTTGCAAAATGACGGCGATAGTCGGAAAACAGGAGCTGATCCTGCTCATCGAGCACCGCGATTTTGACAGTGGTAGATCCAATATCAATGCCGAGACGAAAATTTGCTTTCTTATTCATATATAAAAATTACTGCCTCCTTGTTGAAAACTAATAAAATAAAATTCGTTTAAACCTCAGTATACGACAAAAAAATGGAAAGTTCAATCTGCAAATCGGCGAGAAAAAATAACTGAAATGTTGTGTTTTCATGCAAAATATGGTAACATCCACAGTACTATAATCAGAGGAGAAACAAAGTATTAAAAATGTATAAAATTTTAAAAACAGATGGAAGAGCAAAGCGAGCGGAGTTTCAGACGGTGCATGGAACCATCCAGACTCCGGTATTTATGAATGTCGGTACCGTTGCTGCAATCAAGGGTGCCGTATCCACCATGGATCTGCATGAGATCGGCACACAGGTGGAGCTTTCCAATACCTATCACCTGCATGTTCGTCCGGGTGACAAGGTAGTGAAACAGATGGGAGGACTGCATAAGTTTATGGTATGGGACCGACCGATTCTGACAGACTCCGGCGGATTTCAGGTATTTTCTCTTGCAGGATTAAGAAAAATCAAGGAAGAGGGAGTGTACTTCCAGTCCCATATTGACGGACGCAGGATCTTCATGGGTCCGGAGGAGAGTATGCAGATCCAGTCCAATCTGGCTTCCACGATCGCGATGGCATTCGATGAGTGTCCGCCGAGTAAGGCAGACAGAGACTATGTGCAGAGATCCGTGGAGAGAACGAGCCGCTGGCTTGTGCGCTGCAAGAATGAGATGCAGCGTCTGAATGCACAGGAGGATACGATCAACCGTCATCAGCTGCTCTTCGGCATCAATCAGGGAGCAGTCTATGATGATATTCGAATTGCACATGCACAGGAGATCTCCGAGCTGGATCTGGACGGTTACGCGGTCGGCGGACTGGCAGTCGGCGAGACTCATGAGGAGATGTACCGCATTCTCGATTCCGTAGTACCGCATCTGCCGCAGAACAAACCGACCTATCTGATGGGTGTCGGTACACCGGCAAATATTCTGGAGGGTGTGGACCGCGGTATTGACTTCTTTGACTGCGTCTACCCGAGCCGAAACGGACGTCACGGACATGTTTACACAAAGTACGGCAAGCTGAATCTGCTGAATGCAAAGTACGAGACAGATGACCGCCCGATCGAGGAGGGCTGCGGCTGTCCGGCCTGCAGACACTACAGCAGAGCATATATCAGACACCTGCTCAAGGCAAAGGAGATGCTGGGTATGCGTCTGGCAGTGCTTCATAATCTCTATTTCTATAATCACCTGATGGAGGATATCCGCGGTGCGATCGATGAGGGACGCTATGCGCAGTTCAAGAAGGAGCGTCTGGAAATGATGCAGGAAACCAAGAATAGTTGAAAAAAAGCTTGAAGTACGAAATAAATTTGTGTATGATAAGACACATGTAGTCTTATTTGAGAGACGAAAAACAAAAACGGAGGTAAAAAGTATGTTTTTACTTGATGCTTCAGCACCAGCTTCCGGATTCGGAAGTACCGCACTTCTGCTTGCATATGTAGTAGTTATCGGAGCAGCTATGTATTTCATGGCGATCCGTCCGCAGCGTAAGGAGCAGAAGAGAGTGAGCGAGATGCTCTCCACAGTGGAAGTCGGAGACAGTATTGTCACTACCGGCGGCTTTTACGGCGTCGTGATCGACATTACAGATGAGGATGTTATTGTAGAGTTTGGCAGCAATAAAAACTGTCGTATTCCGATGAAGAAGAGTGCAATCGCTGAGGTTGAAAAGGCAAATGCCTGATAGCAGCGAAGGAAAGTGAGGATCCGGGGACACGGCAGATGCTGTGTCCTCTCCTTGCATAAAGACATGAATGGAGGTAGGCATGAACTATAATATCGCACTGATTCCTGGAGACGGAATCGGACCTGAGATCGTAAAAGAAGCCGTGAAGGTACTTGACAGAGCCGGCGAAAAATTTGGCTTTCAGCTGAATTATACAAAGCTGCTGATGGGTGGAGCATCCATCGATGTACACGGCATTCCGCTGACAGATGAAACGATTGCCCAGGCTAAGGCAAGTGATGCTGTACTGATGGGTTCCATCGGAGGTGATGCAGCTACATCCCCGTGGTATCGACTTGAGCCGTCAAAGCGTCCGGAGGCAGGACTGCTGAAGATTCGAAAATCACTGAATCTTTTTGCAAATCTTCGTCCGGCCTATCTCTATGAAGAACTGAAAGCAGCCTGCCCGCTGAGAGAGGATATCATCGGCGGCGGTTTTGATATGATGATCATGCGTGAACTTACCGGAGGACTGTATTTCGGTGAGCGTCACACAACCGAGGAGAACGGCGTAAGAAAGGCAGTGGATACACTTGCCTATGATGAGAATGAGATCCGCAGAATCGCAAAGCGCGGTTTTGACATTGCAAGAAAGCGCAGAAAGAAAGTGACAAGCGTGGACAAGGCAAACGTGCTGGATTCTTCCAGACTCTGGAGAGCAGTCGTAGAGGAAGTCGCAAAAGACTATCCGGATGTCACACTGGAGCACATGCTGGTAGACAACTGTGCAATGCAGCTGGTACGTGATCCGAAGCAGTTCGATGTGATCCTCACAGAGAATATGTTCGGTGACATTCTTTCTGACGAAGCCAGCATGGTGACCGGTTCCATCGGTATGCTCTCCTCAGCAAGCCTGAACGAGACAAAATTCGGTCTGTATGAGCCGAGTCACGGTTCAGCTCCGGATATCGCAGGAAAGGATATCGCGAATCCGATCGCTACGATCCTCTCCGCAGCCATGATGCTGAGATTTTCACTGGATCTGGATGAGGCAGCAGATGCGATCGAAGCAGCAGTAAAGCAGGTTCTTACCGAGGGCTATCGCACCGGAGATATTATGTCAGAGGGATGTGAGAAGGTCGGCTGTACCCGCATGGGAGATCTGATCGCCGAGAGAGTATAGAAACTACAGTGAAGATAGACGGAAAAGATTAAGAGGAGACAATTATGAAAAGTGATGCAGTAAAAAAGGGAATGCAGCAGGCACCGCACAGATCTCTGTTCAACGCACTCGGTCTGACAGATGAGGAGATGGGCAAGCCGCTGATCGGTATTGTGAATTCCTATAATGAGATCGTACCGGGACATATGAACCTCGACAAGATCACCGAAGCTGTAAAGATGGGCGTTGCCCTGGCAGGCGGTGTACCGAGAGAATTTCCGGCGATTGCAGTCTGCGACGGAATCGCCATGGGACATGTCGGCATGAAATATTCTCTGGTCACCAGAGATCTGATCGCAGATTCCACAGAGTGTATGGCAATGGCTCATCAGTTTGATGCACTTGTCTGCATCCCGAACTGTGACAAGAATGTTCCGGGACTTCTGATGGCTGCAGCGAGACTGAATATTCCGACGATTTTCGTGAGCGGCGGTCCGATGCTTGCCGGTCATGTGAAGAACCAGAAGAGAAGTCTTTCCAGCATGTTTGAGGCAGTCGGCTCCTATTCTGCAGGAACCATGACCGAAGAGGATGTATATGAGTTTGAGTGCAAGACCTGTCCGACAGCAGGTTCCTGCTCAGGCATGTATACCGCTAACAGCATGAACTGTCTGACCGAGGCACTCGGTATGGGACTTCAGGGAAATGGTACGATCCCGGCAGTATATTCCGAGAGAATCAAGCTTGCAAAGCATGCAGGCATGAAGATCGTTGAACTCGTACAGAAAAATATCCGTCCGAGAGATATCATGACAGAGAAGGCATTCCACAATGCACTGACCGTTGATATGGCTCTCGGCTGTTCCACCAACAGTATGCTTCATCTTCCGGCAATTGCACATGAGGCCGGCGTGGAGCTGAACGTGGATATTGCAAATGCAATCAGCGCAAAGACCCCGAACCTCTGTCATCTGGCTCCGGCCGGTCCGACTTACATGGAGGATCTGAATGAGGCAGGCGGTGTCTATGCTGTTATGAATGAACTGAACAAGAAGGGACTGCTCTATACGGATCTGATGACTGTTAGCGGAAAGACCGTTGCAGAGAATATCGAAGGCTGTGTAAACCGCAATCCGGAGGTCATCCGTCCAATCGAGAATCCGTACAGCCAGACCGGCGGTATTGCAGTGCTCAAGGGTAACCTCGCTCCGGATTCCGGTGTTGTAAAGCGTTCTGCAGTAGTTCCGGAGATGATGGTGCATGAGGGACCGGCAAGAGTATTTGACTGCGAGGAAGACGCAATTGAAGCAATCAAGAGCGGTAAGATCGTAGCAGGCGATGTAGTAGTCATTCGTTATGAAGGACCGAAGGGCGGTCCGGGTATGAGAGAGATGCTGAATCCGACCTCTGCAATCGCAGGCATGGGTCTTGGTTCTTCTGTCGCTCTGATCACAGACGGACGTTTCAGCGGAGCATCCAGAGGTGCTTCCATCGGTCATGTTTCTCCGGAGGCAGCAGTCGGCGGACCAATCGCTTTCGTAGAAGAAGGGGACATCATCAAGATCAATATTCCGGAAAATACACTGGATTTTGTGATCTCAGAGGAAGAGTTTGAACGAAGAAAGGCAAACTGGCAGCCGAGAGAGCCGAAGGTGAAGACAGGATATCTTGCAAGATATGCAAAGATGGTAACTTCAGGAAACCGCGGAGCTATTCTGGAAGTATAGGACAAAAGGGGATTCGACGAATGAAATTAAACGGTTCAGAAATTGTAATTGAGTGTCTGAAAGAACAGGGTGTAGATACCGTTTTCGGTTATCCGGGCGGTGCGATCCTTAATATTTATGATGAATTATACAAGCACAGCGATGAGATCAGACATATCCTGACTTCTCATGAGCAGGGTGCTTCCCATGCAGCTGACGGCTATGCAAGAGCAACCGGAAAAGTCGGTGTCTGTTTTGCAACCTCCGGTCCCGGCGCAACGAACCTGGTAACCGGTATCGCAACAGCATATATGGATTCCGTTCCGATGGTTGCGATCACGGCAAACGTAGGCGTTCCGCTTCTCGGAAAGGACAGCTTCCAGGAGATCGATATCAAGGGTGTAACGATGCCGATCACGAAGCACAATTATATCGTAAAAGAAGTGGACGAGCTGGCTGAGACGATCCGTTCTGCGTTCAGAATCGCCAGGGAAGGAAGACCTGGCCCTGTGCTGATCGATATTACCAAGGACGTCACCGCAGCGGTGACGGAGTATGAGCATGTCGTTCCGGAAGAGCCGGAGAGAAAGACCGACTATATCCGTGAGGAGCATCTGGCAGAGGCGGCACGCCTGATCAACAAGAGCAAACGTCCGTTTGTGCTGGTCGGCGGAGGTGCAGTCATCTCTGATGCAGCAGCGGAAGTACGTGAGCTGATGCAGAAGATCCAGTGTCCGGGCGGTGATACTCTGATGGGTAAGGGTGTCATTGACGGACGTGATGAACTGTATACCGGAATGGCAGGAATGCACGGTACAAAGTGTACCAATCTCGCGATCACAGACTGCGATTTGATGATCGTCATCGGTGCGAGATTTTCTGATCGCGTTGTCGGAAATGCAAACGCATTTGCAAAAAAAGCAAAGATCATTCAGATCGATATCGATGCCGCAGAGATCAACAAGAATATCTGCGTGGACTGCAGTGTTCTCGGTGATGTGCGCGAAGTTCTCCGCCGTCTCAATCCGATGGTGGAGTCTGCGACCCATGAAGAGTGGATCGGAAAGATCAGCGAGTTAAAGGAGCGTTTCCCGCTCAAATATGACAATGACCGTCTGACCGGACCGGCAGCAGTGGAAGAGATCTACAATGCTACGGATGGCAATGCCATCATCGTAACGGATGTAGGACAGCATCAGATGTGGGCAGCACAGTACTATAAGTATAAGAAACCGCACAGACTGCTTACTTCCGGCGGACTTGGCACCATGGGATACGGACTTGGCGCAGCAATCGGAGCAAAGACCGGAAGACCGGAAAAAACAGTCATCAATATTGCAGGTGACGGATGCTTCCGTATGAATATGAATGAGCTTGCAACTGCGGGCAGATACAACATCCCGGTGATCGAGGTAGTGCTGAACAACCATGTACTCGGAATGGTCCGCCAGTGGCAGACACTGTTTTATGAGAAGCGTTATTCTTCTACCATTCTCAATGATCAGGTAGATTTTGTGAAGGTAGCGGAAGCGCTTGGAGTGACCGGTATGCGTGTCACCACACGTGAGGAGATGAGCAGAGCGATCCGCGAAGCCATCGCACTGAATAAGCCGGTATTGATCGACGCAGTGATCGATCAGGATGACAAAGTATTTCCTATGGTTCCGGCAGGTGCCCCGATCGAGAAGGCATTTGACCAGGACGATATTCAAGAATAAAGGAAATAGAGGAGGAAATTATGAGCAGAGTATACAATTTTTCAGCAGGACCTGCAGTACTTCCGGAGGAAGTTTTACAGGAAGTAGCAGCAGAGATGATGGACTACCAGGGCTGCGGAATGTCTGTAATGGAGATCAGCCACAGATCCAAGATTTTCGACAAGATCATTGAGGAAGCTGAGCAGGATCTTCGCGATCTGATGGAGATTCCGGACAATTACAAGGTTCTCTTCCTTCAGGGCGGCGGATCCCAGCAGTTTGCAATGATCCCGATGAACCTGATGAAAAACAAAGTTGCGGATTACATCGTGACCGGACAGTGGGCAAAGAAGGCATATCAGGAAGCTCAGAAATACGGAAAGGCAAACAAAATTGCAAGTTCCGAGGATAAGACCTTTTCCTATATTCCGGATTGTTCCGATCTGCCGATCAGTGAGGATGCAGACTATGTGTACATCTGTGAGAATAATACCATTTACGGAACCAAGTTTAAGGAGCTTCCGAATACCAAGGGCAAGACCCTGGTTTCTGATGTGTCCTCATGCTTCCTGTCCGAGCCGGTAGATGTCAGCAAATACGGCATCATCTACGGTGGTGTACAGAAGAATATCGGACCGGCAGGTATGGTGATCGCGATCGTTCGTGAGGATCTGATCACAGAGGATGTGCTGGAAGGCACTCCGACCATGCTGACCTACAAGACCCATGCAGATGCAGGATCTCTCTACAACACACCGAATGTGTTCTGTATCTATGTATGCGGAAAGGTATTCAAGTGGCTGAAAAAGAACGGCGGACTCTCTGCAATGAAGGAGCGCAATGAGGCAAAGGCAAAGATCCTGTACGACTACCTGGATCAGAGCCGCCTGTTCCATGGCACCGTAGAGAAAAAAGACCGTTCTCTGATGAACGTTCCGTTTGTTACCGGCGACAAGGAGATGGACGCAAAGTTTGTTGCTGAGGCGACTGCAGCAGGCTTTATGAATCTGAAGGGACATCGTTCTGTCGGCGGAATGAGAGCAAGCATTTACAATGCTATGCCGATCGAGGGCGTAAAGGCTCTTGTTGAATTTATGAAGAAATTTGAAGAGGAGAATCTGTAAATCATGTATCATTATCATTGCCTGAATCCAATTTCCAAGAAAGGACTGGAGAAGTTTTCACCACAGTATGTGCAGACAGAGCAGATGAAGGAAGCAGAGGCTGTTCTGGTGCGAAGTGCTGTGATGCATGATATGGAGTTTTCTGACAAGCTTGAGGCAATTGCCCGTGCAGGTGCAGGTGTCAACAATATCCCGCTTCAGAAATGTGCAGAGCAGGGTATCGTTGTCTTCAATACCCCGGGTGCAAATGCCAACGGCGTAAAGGAGGCGGTGATCGCCGCTATGCTCCTGGCATCCAGAGACCTGGTAGGAGGTATCAACTGGGTTCAGTCAGAACGTCAGAATGATCTGATCGCAAAGGCTGCGGAGAAGGAGAAAAAGCATTTTGCAGGCTGTGAGATCCAGGGAAAGAAGCTGGGTATCATCGGTCTCGGTGCCATCGGAGTGCTGGTTGCAAATGCAGCGATCCATCTTGGTATGGAGGTCTACGGATACGATCCGTATATTTCCGTAGATGCAGCCTGGAACCTGTCCAGAAATATCCGTCATATCAAGGATGTCGATGAGATCTATCGTGAGTGTGATTACATCACGATCCATGTGCCGCTGCTGGATTCTACACGCAAGATGATCAACCGTGAGGCCATCGCAAAAATGAAGGATACTGCGGTGCTGATCAACTATGCACGAGATCTTCTGGTGGATGAGGAGGCTGTTGTTGAGGCACTCCGCAACGGAAAGATCAGACGGTACGTTTCCGACTTTGCAAATCCGACGACTGCCGGAGCAAAGGGATGCATCGTGACACCGCATCTTGGTGCATCTACCGAAGAGTCAGAAGATAACTGCGCAGTAATGGCAGTAAAACAGCTTTCTGATTATCTCGAAAACGGAAATATCCGCAATTCCGTCAATTATCCGAACTGTGATATGGGCGTGTGCAGCGGAAACCGCAGAGTTGCCATCTGCCATAAGAATATCAAAAACATGATCAGCCAGTTTACGGCAGTGTTTGGAGAGGCAGATCTCAATATCGCAAATATGGCAAATCAGAGTAAGGGTGAGTTTGCCTACTCTCTGTTTGATATGGACCATCAGGTGCCGGCAGAAGTGATCGAAAAGATCGGTCAGATCGAGGGTGTTCTGAAGGTAAGATTACTGTAAGAGTCAAAGGGACTGTGAAAATTCACAGTTCCTTTTTTGCATGGCATGCAAAGAAAATGTCCGCTGGACGTTCTTTTGCCTTCAGAGATTCTTTGCTCCTTGTAAAACAGGAGAGTAAATGTTAAAATAGAGACAAACAATGGAACAGCTGAAAAAGAGTGATTTCAGAAAGGAGACAGCGCTGTGGCAAATATTACAGCATTTCGAGGTATCCGTCCCCGTACAGATCTGACAGCAAGGATTGCGGCACTGCCTTATGACGTTTACAATAGAAAAGAAGCACTTGAGGAGGTGCGCAAAGAGCCGCTCAGCTTTCTGCGCATCGACCGTGCAGAGACACAGTTTCCGGAAGGAACGGATATCTATGATCCGAAGGTGTATCAGAAAGCACGGGAGCTCCTGTGGCAGATGAAAGCAGACGGAGAGTTTATTCAGGATGAGACCGACAGCTTTTATGTGTACGAGCTGACGATGAACAAAAGAGCACAGACCGGACTGGTTGCCTGTGCCTCAGTGCAGGATTATCTGGATAATGTGATCTTAAAGCATGAAAATACCAGAGAGGAAAAGGAGCAGGACCGCATTCGCCATGTAGATACCTGCGATGCACAGACCGGACCGATCTTTCTGGCATACCGCCACAATGATCTGATCTCCGAAAAAATGAATGAGGCGAAGAAAAAAGCGCCGCTGTTTGATTTTGTATCACCGGATGGCATCGGACACCGCGGATGGAAGATCGATGAGCCGGAAGTGATCGCTCAGATCGAAGAGGCTTTTTCAAAAATCGGACAGATCTACATTGCAGACGGTCATCACCGCGCAGCATCTGCAGTGAAGGTTGGACTGAAGCGCAGAACAGAGAAAAAACAGGAATCCGACAGATTCCTCTCCGTGCTGTTTGCGGAGGATGAACTGCGGATCATGGATTATAACAGGGCAGTCAGGGATCTGAACGGCTGGAGTGCAGAGCAGCTGATCGAAAAAATAGGAGATGTTGCAGAGATCGAGAAGGCAGATCGTGCCCCGCAGAAAAAAGGCGAAGTCAGCATGTATCTGCAGGGATGCTGGTATCAGCTCTGTCTGAAGGAAAGTCTTCGCAGTGAGGATCCGGTGGAAGATCTGGATGTGTCGATCCTGCAGAAGCAGATCCTGGAGCCGCTTCTTGGAATTAAAGATCCGAGAACCGATGAACGGATACAGTTTATCGGCGGCATCCGCGGAAGAGAGGAGCTTGAACGGATCACCGATGCACAGGGAGGTGTCGCCTTCGCGATGTATCCGACCAGCATGAAAGAGTTGTTTGATGTGGCAGACGCACACCGTCTGATGCCGCCGAAGTCGACCTGGTTTGAGCCAAAGCTTCGCAGCGGATTATTTATACATGATATTTCAGGCGAGTCATAGAACCCGACTTTTAAACCGGCAGACGAGAGCCGGAAGCAACTTTATCAGAGCAGAAAGGAGTATATGATGGCAGAGGATAAGCTGTATGATTTAATGAACTGGGCAGCAATTGAGGCGTTGGTTTATTCTGAAGAAGATCAGCCGCACAGTATTCTGGGACCGCATTTAACGGAGGACGGGATCCTGATTCAGTCCTATATTCCGACAGCAGACCGTATTATTGTACAGATCAAGGGAAAGAAAGAATCCTATGAGATGACGATGGAGGATGAGAGCGGATTTTTTGCAGTTCTGATCCCGGGAACAAAGATTCCGGATTACACACTGTATGTCATCTTTGATGACGGAACTTCCATCGAATATACAGATCCGTACGCATTCGGTCCGGTCATTACGAAAGAAGACACGGCGAAATTCAATGCCGGTATCTGCTATGACATCTATGATAAACTTGGCGCACATCCGATGACTGTCGACGGTGTGCCGGGTGTACATTTCGCAGTCTGGGCACCGAATGCGATGAGAGTCAGTCTGGTCGGAGATATGAACCTCTGGGATGGCAGACGACTTCCGATGCGCCGGCTCTGGGACAGCGGTATCTTTGAACTGTTTGTGCCGGATATCTCTGCAGGTGAGATCTACAAATATGAGATAAAGGCAAAAGGAGGACTGACCTTCCTGAAGGCAGATCCGTATGCAAACCGCACAGAGCTCCGCCCTGCAACCGCTTCCATCGTAACCGATCTGAGAGATTTTGAGTGGACAGATGCGAAATGGATGGAGGACAGAAAAAAGGCGAATGCTGACGAACTTCCGATGGCAGTCTATGAGATGCATCTCGGTTCCTGGAAGAAGCCAATCGAAAAAGAATTCTACAATTATCGCGAGCTTGCACCGATGGTTGCTGAGTATGTGAAGGAGATGGGCTACACCCACATCGAACTGATGCCGGTGATGGAGCATCCGTTTGACGGTTCCTGGGGATATCAGGTGACCGGATACTATGCACCGACCTCACGTTACGGCACCCCGCAGGATTTCATGTATTTCATGAACTATATGCACGAGCAGGGGATCGGCGTGATCCTTGACTGGGTTCCTGCACATTTCCCGAGAGATACCTGGGGGCTGGCAGAGTTCGACGGAACCTGCCTCTACGAGCATCTGGATCCGAGACAGGGAAGTCACCCGCACTGGGGTACCCTGATCTACAATTACGGACGACCGGAAGTTTCAAACTTCCTGATCTCCAATGCACTGTTCTGGGCAGAGAAATATCATGCGGACGGCATCCGCATGGATGCAGTTGCCTCTATGCTCTATCTTGATTACGGCAAGAATGACGGTGAATGGGTGGCAAATATGTACGGCGGTAACGAGAATCTCGAAGCGATCGAGATGCTCAAGCATCTGAACTCCATCTTCAAAAAGAGAAAAGACGGAGCACTGCTGATCGCAGAGGAGTCCACCGCATGGCCGAAGATCACCGGAGCGCTCGATGATGAAGGCATGGGTTTTGATCTGAAGTGGAACATGGGCTGGATGAATGATTTTATCGGATATATGTCACTGGATCCGATCTATCGGGCAGCCAACCACGGCGGCCTGACCTTCAGCATGATCTATGCCTACAGCGAAAAATTCATGCTGACACTGTCGCACGATGAGGTAGTACATGAAAAGTGCTCCATGATCAACAAGATGCCGGGAGATCTCACACAGAAGTTTGCAAATCTTCGCGCAGCGTACGGCTATATGATGTGTCATCCGGGCAAAAAGCTGCTCTTCATGGGACAGGAGTTTGCGCAGTACCGTGAGTGGAATGAGGCGGTTGGACTGGACTGGAAGGATCTCGAAAATGAGCCGAATCAGCAGATGCAGACCTATGTGAAGGAACTTTTAAAGCTGTATAAGGAGCAGCCGGCACTGTATCAGCTGGATTTTGACAGCAGCGGCTTTGAATGGATCAATGCGATCTCAGCAAACGAGAATATGCTGGTATTTACGAGAAATACAGAGAAGAAGGATGAAACGCTTCTGATCGTGTGCAACTTCTCCCCGCTGGTATATGAGGATCACAAGATCGGAGTTCCTTATGCGGGAAAATACAAGGAGATCTTTAACAGTGATGCAGCCATCTTCGGCGGTGAGGGAAATACAAATCCGCGCGTAAAACAGTCAAAGAAATCCGAGTGTGATGATCGTGAGGATTCCATCACGATCAAGGTTCCGCCGATGGGTATTTCTGTATTTGCATACAGAAAAACGACTCCGAAGGCTGCAACCAATAAGGAGGCAAAGGCGAAGCGCGAAGCTGCAAAGAAAGCCGTAAAAAAATAGAAGACAGGAAATAACAGAAAGGACGAGGCACTCCTGTATCCGGAGTGCCTCTCGGTAATACTGATGGCAGAGAAACATACTCATGTACGCCCGGACGGAACTGTCTACGAGCATGTACATACTGCAGAGGCACATGAGCACAGTCATGAGCATGCACATGCACATGAACACACGCATGATCACACACATGCTCACGGAGAGATGCCTGAGCATAATCACAATCATACACACACACATGATCCGGAACAGATCAAGATGGTTCTGAACCGGCTTTCCAGGGCAATCGGTCATCTGGAGTCCATTAAAAGAATGGTCGAGAGCGGCAGAGACTGCAGTGAGGTACTGGTGCAGCTGTCTGCGGTACGCGCGGCGATCAACAATACAGGCAAGGTGATTCTGCAGGATCACATTTCTCACTGTCTGGTGGACGCAATCGAAACAGGCGATATGGAAGCCATAGAAGAACTGAACAGGGCAATTGACCGCTTTATGAAATAATTGAAAAAATACTTGCAAAGTATATGGTGATTGTGTATAATAATCGATGTCTTAGAGGTCGGTGATTTCTAAGACCAATGCTTCTGTGGCTCAGTTGGTAGAGCAACGCATTCGTAATGCGTAGGTCGCCGGTTCGAGTCCGGCCAGGAGCTTTGCAGAGCCTGCGATATAACTGCGAGAGCAGATGTACGCAGGCTTTTATACTATCCTAGATGACAAAGGAAATATGGGAGGAGAACTATGAGCAAGGTTAGAACCCGTTTTGCACCAAGCCCAACCGGAAGAATGCACGTGGGTAATCTGAGAACAGCACTTTATGCATATCTGATCGCGAAGCATGAGGGAGGAGATTTCCTGCTTCGTATCGAGGATACAGATCAGGAGCGTTTTATGGAAGGCGCTCTGGAGATCATTTACCGCACACTGGAGAAAACAGGACTGCATCACGATGAAGGCCCGGATCTGGACAAGGGTTACGGTCCGTATGTACAGAGTGAGCGTCAGGCACAGGGAATTTACCTGGAGTATGCAAAAAAACTGATTGAAAAAGGGGAAGCATATTACTGCTTCTGTGATAAGGAGAGACTGGATTCTCTGCGTCAGGTAGTTGCAGGAAAAGAGATCGTTATTTACGACAAGCACTGTCTGCACCTGTCCAAGGAAGAGATCGAGGAGAAGCTGGCAGCAGGGGTTCCGTATGTAATCCGTCAGAATGTTCCGAATGAGGGAACCACAAAGTTTGAGGATGATATCTATGGAACCATTGAGGTGCCGAATGCAGAGCTTGAGGATATGATCCTGATCAAGTCCGATGGATATCCGACTTACAATTTCGCAAACGTAGTAGATGATCATCTGATGAAGATCTCTCACGTAGTGCGCGGAAATGAGTACCTTTCCTCCGCTCCGAAATACAACCGTCTGTACAATGCGTTCGGATGGGAGATTCCGGTATATGTACACTGCCCGCTGATCACGGACGAGAACCATAAAAAGCTCAGCAAGAGAAGCGGACATTCTTCCTACGAGGATCTGCTTGAGCAGGGCTTCCTGTCAGATGCGATCTTAAACTATGTCGCACTGCTCGGATGGTGCCCGCCTGATAACCGCGAGATCTTCACTCTGGAAGAGCTGGTCGAGGCTTTTGATTATCATCATATGAGCAAATCCCCGGCTGTATTCGATATCAATAAACTGAAATGGATGAACGGTGAGTACATCAAGGCAATGGACTTCGATGCCTTCTATGAGATGGCACTCCCGTATCTGAAGAGTGCTCTGACCAAAGAATTCGATCTCAAGAAGATCGCGGCTATGGTAAAAACACGTATTGAGGTGTTTACAGATATCCCGGCTCTGGTAGACTTCTTTGAAGCAGTTCCGGAGTACGATAGTGCAATGTACACCCACAAGAAAATGAAAACCACACAGGAGACTTCTCTTGCAGTACTCAAAGAGGTACTTCCGCTGCTTGAGGCACAGGAGGATTACTCCAATGATGCACTGTTTGCCCTGTTATCCGGTTTTGCAAAAGAACACGAGTATAAGAACGGTTATGTAATGTGGCCGATCAGAACCGCAGCTTCCGGAAAGCAGATGACACCGGCAGGTGCAACCGAAATCATGGAGATCATCGGAAAGGAAGAGACGATTTCCCGCCTGAAAGCAGCGATCAGCAAGCTGGAGGCATAACATGAAGCTTTCCGAAGCACAGTATAAAGCTGTACAGCACCGGGAGGGGCCGGCCCTGATTCTAGCCGGCCCCGGCTCCGGAAAGACTACCGTCATCACACAGCGTACAAAATTTTTGATAGAAGAATATCAGATACCCCCTTCGAACATACTGGTCGTCACATTTACAAGAGCTGCTGCGACGCAGATGAAGCAGCGATTTCTTACCATGTGCCGCAAAACATCTACACCTGTCCGGTTCGGGACATTTCACTCTGTATTTTTTGAAATCCTGAAGCATGCATATCATTACACTGCCGCTAATATTTTAGGGGAAGAGCAGAAGTATACACTGATCAGGGAAATTGCTGCAGCCTTCTCTCTGGATACGGATGATGAAGCGGAGATGATCAAAAATCTGATCCGCGAGATCAGTACGGTGAAGTCAGAGCAGATCGCACTGGATCACTATTATTCAAGTACGGTGTCAGAGGAAGTATTCCGCAAGATCTTCACGATCTACGTGCATACGCTTCAGCAGAAGAATCTGCTGGACTATGATGATCTGATGGTATATACCTGGGAACTGCTGACACAGCGGCCGGACATTCTGCAGGGCTGGCAGCGCAGGTACCGATATATCCTGATCGATGAGTTTCAGGATATCAATCAGCTTCAGTACCGCATCATCCGTCTGCTCGCTGCACCGGAAAACAATCTGTTTGTGGTAGGAGATGATGATCAGTCCATCTACCGCTTCCGCGGTGCGCGTCCGGAACTGATGCTGAATTTTAAGAAAGAGTATCCGGAGGCAGCAGAGATCCTGCTGGACGAAAATTTCCGCTGCTCAGCAAATATTACAGAGGCGGCAGCCACTGTGATCGGAAGAAATATCACAAGATTTCAGAAAAAGATCCGTGCTGTAAAGCCGCAGGGGGCGCCAATCGAATATCAGGTATTTGCCAATGAGACAGAGGAGTGCCTGGGACTGATACGAAATATACAGAAATTTTACAGAGCAGGGATCCCGCTGGAAGAAATGGCAATTCTGTTTCGCAATAATACGGATGCGAGAATCCCCTCACAGAAACTGATGGAGTACAATGTGCCGTTCCGGATGCGGGATGCACTTCCGAATATTTACGAACACTGGATCGCACAGGATATGATCGCCTATCTGAGGGCTGCGCAGGGAGATCTGTCGAGAAAAAATTTCCTGCGGATCATGAACCGGCCGAAACGCTACCTGTCCAGAGAATGTCTGGACCAGCCGACGGTGGATCTGGAGCGACTGCGTAGGTATTACGACGATAAATACTGGGTCGTGCAGAGAATCGATCAGCTGGAAGCGGATCTCAGAAGTCTGAACAGGATGAAACCATTTATGGCTGTGAAATACATCCGTCAGGTGATGGGGTATGATGACTTTCTGAGAGAATATGCAGAGTATCGAAAGATGAATGCAGATGAGCTTTTGGATGTATGCGATCAGGTGATGCAGAGTGCGGACGGACATGCAACTCTGACAGAGTGGTTTGCACATATTGAGGAGTACAGCGAATTTCTGAAAGAGCACGCAAAGGAGCAGGAAACCCTGACACAGGCTGTGACTCTGACGACACTGCACAGTGCAAAAGGACTTGAATACCGGGTGGTATTTATCATTGATGTGAATGAGGGAGTGATTCCCTACAAAAAAGCGATTATGACAGCGGATATAGAAGAAGAGCGGCGTATGTTTTATGTCGGAATGACCAGGGCCTCAGAACATCTGTTGATCTATTCAGTTAAAGAAAAAAACGGCAGAGCCGTGGAGCTCTCACCGTTTATTTCAACTGCATCTCAGTATGCAGGGGGCAGGAAGAGGAGCTATTAGTCCTCCTCGATGATGCCTCCGAGATCTTCAAATTCCTGATTGTCCATCCACTCATCAAAAGCGTCAGCGGCCATCTCATACTCTTCGTCATCCTCGATGTTGTCGAGCATCGGATTGCCGTTCTCCTCAGCAAAGCGATAGAGGAAGACTTCGCCGTCCTCATTCTCACCATTCTCATCCAGCGGAAGAAGTGCAATGTACTTGTGACCGTTGGCCGGGAAGATGGTAAGGATCGCACACTCAAGCTCCTCACCGCTGTCCAGTGTCAGGGTGACAGAAGCATGCTCTGTATCTACACAGTCAGAGCCGCAGGAATCGCAGTTTCCACTGCAGTTGTTTTCAAAATCGCTCATGGGTAATCCTCCTTGAAATATAGAATTATTCATGCATTTTACCAGAAGCAGAGGATAAAAGCAAGAGGAATCATGCAGCCCCAAAAAAGTATCGAGAAATCCGAGAAGCAAGATGAAATCTGACCGGGAGTATGCTATACTCATTAGAACCAGTGTAGATCTTAAAACGATATTATCTATCGGAGCAGCTTGCTTGTTTTAACGGACTCCCTTACAGAAAAAGGGATGAAAGGGTGGGAAAATGGAAAAAAACAGAAAACAGTCACAAGCAGGAGCATACTGGTACCGACAGTGTCCGTTCGGCGCTTCCAGGGAAAGCGGAGGGATCCGTTTTACTGCAGAAGTTCCGAGAGGAGCAGAGGCAAGCCTGATCCTGTATCCGAAAGACGGATCAAAACCTGCACAGGAGATCAGTTTTCCGCAGCAGGGGGTGGTTGGAAACGTCAGATCGATGCTGATTCCGAAGCTTGCCTGGAGAAACTACAATTATAATTACTGCATTGACGGAGAAGTTTGTCCGGACCCCTATGCCAGAGTGATCAGCGGAAGAGAGCACTTTGGTGTATTCATCCAGAATGACAGCGGATCCGATGTGCAGAGCGGCCTGTATTTTAATCAGTTTGACTGGAAGGATGATCAAAAACCGGAGATCCCCTGGGAGGATGTGGTGATGTATCATCTTCATGTGCGAAACTATACAATGCAGAAGAAATCCTCAGTTCGCCGCAAAGGTACCTTTGCAGGACTGCAGGAGAAGATCCCGTATCTGAAGAAGCTCGGGATCAATCAGGTAAAACTGATGCCGATCACCGAATTTGAAGAATTTATCCGCCCGGCAGTAGGATATCATCCGACAGCGACAAAGGTTCCGTTTACCGATCTGGTGAAGCTGAACTGCTGGGGCTATCAGGACAGCTTCTGCTTTGCACCGAAGGCGGGATACGCATCAGGAAAGGATGCAGTCAAAGAATGCAAGCAGATGATCCGTGAGTTTCATCGTGCCGGCATTGAGGTGCTGCTCGATTTTTATTTCTCAGAAGAGATACCGCTCACAACGATCATTGACTGTCTGACTTTCTGGATGATTGAATATCACGTGGATGGTTTCCATGTGTTCGGCAGAGAGGAAGTCATCCGTGTTCTCACAGATGCGCCGCAGTTTGCTGATACAAAGCTGATCTGCAGCGGTTATTCTGACATGGATCTCCGTCGCTTCAAAGAGGGCGAGGGATATCAGAACAAGGCAGAGATGAATGACGGATTTCTGATCGACATAAGGCAGATCTTAAAGGGTGACGAAGGCATGGTGGAAAAGCTTGCCTGGCGTACCCGAAGAAAGCCGGAGCAGTACGGGCTGATCAACTACCTGACGAATCATGACGGTTTTACAATGCGGGATCTGGTTTCCTACGACGGGAAGCATAACGAGGAGAACGGTGAGCAGAATCAGGACGGAAGCGAGTACAATTTCAGCTGGAACTGCGGCGAAGAGGGCGAAACACGAAAGAAGAAAGTGCGAGCTTTGCGCATGAGACAGGAGAAAAATGCATGGCTTCTGTTGCTGCTGTCTCAGGGAACACCGATGCTGACAGCGGGTGACGAGATCGGAAATTCTCAGAAGGGAAATAACAATCCCTACTGTCTGGATACGGAAATATCCTGGGTGGACTGGAGCATACAGCCATGGAAGCGCGAACTCCTTGAATTTGTGAAAAAGGCGATCGCATTCAGGCGTGAACACGGTGTGCTTCATCAGAAAAAGGAACCAAGATGCATGGATTATCAGGCATACGGCTGTCCGGATCTTTCCTATCACGGTGAGAGAGCCTGGTATGGCAACTTCTCCTATCAGAGCAGAAAGCTCGGAGCACTCTACTGCGGAAAGTATGCCGATGATGACGAATATATTTATGTGCTGTACAACTTCCATGCACAGCCTCAGGAGATGGCACTGCCGTTCCTGAAAGGAGATCTGAAATGGTATCTTCTGGCAGATACCTCAAGAGAAGAAAGCTTTCCGGAAACGGAGGAACTGTTTGCGGACAGCAGAGAGAAGACCTGTATGATCGCAGAACGTTCCATTGTTATTCTGAAGGGAAGAGGAGAGAAAGATGAATCCGATCGGACACTTTAAAACCATCACAGAGCATAAGCTGCTCGTGATGGAACACTGTTTCAAGATGGGAATTTACCGTCAGGGTCTGACACATGACCTGTCCAAATATACTCCGGCAGAATTTCTGATCGGTGTGAAATACTATCAGGGGGATCGAAGCCCGAACAACGCAGAGCGGGAGGAAAAGGGGTATTCTTCTGCCTGGCTTCATCATAAGGGACGAAACAGACATCATTTTGAATACTGGATCGACTATGATATCGAGCATCCGGGACAGACGATGGGCGGCATGAGAATGCCGAGAAACTATGTGGCAGAGATGCTGGCGGATCGAATCGCCGCTTCCAAGGTCTATAACAAAGGACATTACACACAGCATGACCCGCTGAAATATTATATGGCTGGAAAATCACATTATATGATCCATCCGAAGACACAGAAGGAGCTGGAATTCTTTCTGAAGATCCTGGACCGCCACGGTGAGGAGGAATGCTTCCGCTTTGTGCGGGAGGTGTATCTGAAGAAGGGAAGAAAAGAAGACAGAAAAAAAGGCCCGCATTCATAAAAGAATGCAGGCCGGACAGATCTTATCAGTCCGGATAGACCAGACGTTCATCGGAAATGTCGATCAGCACATTTTTGAGATATCTGTCAGCAAGATAATTTGCCATCGGCAGATTCATATCGAGATAGTTGCCGCAGTCTCTGGCAGATGCGCCGGGTACTTCGCCGGAGAAGTCACGGATGAACGTGAAGAGCTCCTGCATCAGCGGTACGATATCTCTGGATTCATAATCGCCTGCAAGCAGAAGATAAAAACCGGTGCGGCAGCCCATTGGGCCAAAGTACACGGTTTTTTCTGCATATACAGGATGATTGCGCAGGAAGGTTGCTGCCAGATGCTCGATCGTATGCATCTCAGCAGTGTTCATCACCGGCTCCTCGTTCGGAGAAGTCATGCGAAGATCAAAGGTCGTGATGGTCTCTGCACCGATGTGATCTTTTCTGGATACATAGACACCCGGCTGAAGAGAAAGGTGATTGATTGTAAAGCTGGCGATTTTTTCCATAATAATCTCCTTTTCAAGTTGATGTGGAGCTGCCGGGAAAAGGCAGCCTCTGATTATGGTTAGTATGACCTATGTAAGATGAAATGTCAATTGACTTTCTGAAGAGTGGATGATAGGATTTATCTCAGTGGAAAAACTTGCTGCTTCAGTGAAGCAAAAGAGTACATAAGAAACTACAGAAAGGTAACGATGAGTCATGATTGGTGATAAAAAAGTATTATTCAGCGGAATGCAGGCTACAGGAAACCTGACCCTGGGAAATTATCTCGGAGCATTAAAAAACTGGGTGAAGCTCAGCGATGAGTATGAATGCTTTTACTGCGTGGTAGATGAGCATTCCATCACTGTCCGTCAGAATCCGGCAGAGCTTAGAAAGAGAGCACGCGCACTGCTGACCCTCTATATTGCAGCAGGACTTGATCCGGAGAAAAACTGTATTTACTATCAGTCTCATGTATCTGCACATGCAGAGCTTGCATGGATCTTAAACTGCTTTACCTATATGGGAGAGCTGAACCGTATGACACAGTTCAAGGACAAGTCAGCGAAGCATGCAGACAATATCAATGCTGGTCTGTTCACCTATCCGGTTCTGATGGCATCTGATATTCTGCTGTTCCAGGCAGATGTGGTTCCGGTAGGCATTGATCAGAAGCAGCATCTGGAGATTACCAGAGATATTGCACAGCGTTTCAACGGCATCTACGGAGATGTATTTACCATTCCGGAGCCGTATTTTGGAAAGGCCGGCGCAAAGATCATGAGTCTGCAGGATCCGGCTAAGAAAATGTCCAAGTCAGATGAAAATCCGAACGGCAGTATTTATCTGATGGATGATCCGGACACGATCATCCGCAAGTTCAAGCGCGCTGTGACAGACTCTGAGGGACAGATCCTTTACAGAGACGAGCAGCCTGGCATCCGCAACCTGATCGACATCTATCGCGCATGCACAGGAAAGAGTGTGGAAGAAGTGTTAGCTGAATTTGACGGCAAGGGTTACGGAGAACTTAAGATGGCTGTTGGCGAGTCTGTCGTAGATCAGCTTCGTCCGCTTCAGAGCGAAGTAGAGCGCATCTCAAAGGATAAGGCATATCTGGACGGTATCATCAAGAATAATGCTGAGAAGGCCGGATACTATGCTAACAAGACCCTGCGCAAGGTTCAGAAGAAGATCGGTTTTCCGGAGCGCATCCGATAAAACCAGAAAGAAAAGTCTTTTCGTTGAAAAACGGGGAGGCTTTTCATGCGTTTGCCTCCCGTAGACAAAGAGAAAACCGTTTCGGTTGACAAAAACCTCGTCTTTCGTTATAATGAAGATAATTTTTAACAATTTTGTAATAAAAAGTTGTAAAAATGACAGATTTTGAGGGATGTGTATGGGAAGAAAAAAATTTAATGTAGTGATTCTGCTGCTTTTTGTGCTGGTCCTGGGACTTCCGATCCAGGGAAACGCAAAGTGGCGGGAGGTGAATGGAAGCAGGAAGTTTTACAACAAAGCCACGAAGTCTTACGTGACATCCTCATGGAAGTGTATCAAAAAGCGATGGTATTACTTTGATGAGGAAGGGTGTCTTCAGACCGGAAGGATCTGTGTCAGGAAAAAGCACTATTATGTGGATGAGAAGAAGGGCAGAATTACCAGTTCCAGAGTAGGGGATTACTACTATGGGAAAAAAGGTGTCATGGTAAAATCAAGGTGGGTCAAACTTGACGGCCAATGGTTTTATTTCGGTGAAGACGGAAGGATCTGTACCGGACAGGTGAAGATCGGAGATAAAACCTATTACATTGACAAAAAGAAGGGCAGGATCTGTTCTTACTGGGTAGATGGTCATTATTACAAGGCAGATGGATCTATGGCGACGCAGTGCTGGATCGAAGACAGCTATGTGAATCGCAAAGGTGTGATCACGAAGGGAAACAAAAACCCGGAAAATCACCCGACACAGAAGGAGATCCGCCTGCTGGGGACCCTGGTTTACCTTGAGGCGGGCAATCAGTCCTACTATGGAAAGAAATGTGTTGCAAGCGTTGTAGTCAACCGTATCAAGAGCAGTCGTTTTCCGAACACACTGAAAGGGGTCATTTATCAGAGTGGTCAGTTCACTCCGGCACTGAACGGAAGTCTGGACAGACTGAACAACGGAAATGGCAGAATCCAGGCAGATTCACTCAGAGCTGCAGAGGAGGTTCTGAGGAACGGATCGATTCTGAAAGGATACTATTTCTTTAACGGCGGAGGCGGAAGACTGAAAATCGGTGATCACTATTTCAGCTAGGAGGAGAAAAATGAGATTAAGAAACTGCAGAAAATGGTTTGGTCTGGTATTGCTCTCAGTGATGCTTCTGATCCCGGCCGGTGTAAAAGCGGACTGGGTGAGGATCAACGAAACGGGAGATATGCACTATGTGGATGAGGACGGAACGGTACTTACCAATCAGTGGATCGGAAACCGTCATGTGAATGCAGACGGCCTGATGGACAGAAACAAGTTTCTGACAAAGACCGTAAAGCGTGTCAGCAAGAGAGTATTCGTCGGTGATGATGGTGTCATCATTTCAAATTTTAAAAAGGGCTGGTACAAAATCGGCAACGACTATTATTTTTACAATGCGAAAGGAAAGAAATTACGCAATCGTTTTGTAAAGTATAAGGGAAGCCGTTACTATGTGGATGAGCAGGGAAGACGTGTGACCGGACTGCAGGAGATCAAGGATCAGCTGTATTACTTTGACAATGACGGAGTAAGACAGACCGGCTGGCAGACGGTAGATGGAAAAACCTACTATTTTCTGCCTACGACCGGAGCAGCTGTACAGAATCAGATCTATAAAATGCCGTCCAACAAAAAGTCCTACGGCTTTGATTCTGACGGTGTGAAGATCACCGGATGGTATGAGTTCAACGATCATGCTTATTATTTCAACGACAACATGAAGACCGGATGGGTGACCATTGACAACAAGACCTATTATCTGATCAAGTCCTCAAAGAAAAAAGGACAGAGAGCAGAAGGTATCTACAGTGTCGCAGGAAAGCTCTATTATTTCGATACAAAAACCGGTCAGATGCTGGTCAACACAACGGTAGAGCATAAGGGAAGAAAATATATTATCTCTGCAGCCGGAGTCTGCACAGTAGTTCCGGATTCCGATGCACCGAGTGACAAGATGCTGTTCTTCCTGACCTTTGAGTCCGGTTCCCAGGCGTACAACCAGACCGGAGGAGACTATGGAAGTGCCTGCGGAGCTTATCAGTTTGACTATCGATATGCACTGCTTCCGTTTGTTAAATATGCATATGCGTCAAATCCGGCAGTCTGCCCGGAATTTAAGACCTATGCTGCCTATACCAGCGGTCTGAAGCTGAAGAGCAACACAAAGTTCTACAAAGCTTGGCATGCGATCTACAAGCGTAATCCGAAGACCTTCTCCGCAATGCAGGATACCTTTGCCAAGGTAAACTACTATGACAATGTGGAGACCAAGCTGTTTAACCTCGGTGTAGATCTGACAGAGCGTTCAGATGTTGTAAAGGGTGCAGTATTCAGCTACTCCATTCAGCACGGACAGAATTCCGCAGTGAGCGTTATCCAGTCTCTGAAGGTGAAAAGCTCTATGTCAGATGCAAAGCTTCTGAAAAAGCTGTATAAGAAGAGAAAAGCAGCATTTCCGGCATATGCATCCAGATACAATCAGGAACTTCAGCTGGCACTCAGCCTGCTGAAATAAAGAAAAACGAAAGCACAACACTGAAAAGAGGAGCATCGTGAGAGAAGAATTACACCTTCCGGAAATAAGAGGTCTGAATCAGGAAGCAATGGAGAAATGCAGGGAGAACTGGAACAGCATTGCGATTCCGCTGCACAGTCTCGGAAAGATGCAGGACTATCTGATTCAGATCGCCGGCATCATGGAGACAGATAAGATCTCAATTGATAAAAAAGGACTGCTGATTCTCTGTGCAGATAATGGAATCGTGGAAGAGGGTGTGACACAGTCCGGGCAGGAAGTGACTGCACTGATTTCGGAAAACTTTCTGTCTGACCGTGCAACTGCCGCAGTTCTCTGCAAAAAAGCAGGTGCGGATCTGTTTGCTGTCGATATTGGGATCGCAACAGATACCCGACTGATTCAGCGAAAGATCTCCTATGGCACAAAAAACTTTCGAAAAGAGCCGGCGATGACACGTGAACAGGCGATCCGTGCGCTTCAGACCGGTATTGATCTGGTGCGCGAACGCAGTGAGGAAGGATACCGGCTGCTTGCTACCGGAGAGATGGGAATCGGAAATACCACGACGAGCAGCGCGCTGGCTTCGATTTATCTGAAGATGGATCCGGAGAGGATGACCGGCAGAGGCGCCGGTCTGACGACAGCGGGACTGAAGAAGAAGGTCGAGGTCATCCGCGAAGCCATTGAAAAGTATGAGTCCGGTTTCGAAGACACGATCGATATGCTCTGCGCAGTCGGCGGCTATGATATTGCCGGTATGGCAGGTGTCTTCCTGGGCGGCGCGATTTACCGGATCCCGGTGGTGATCGATGGATTTATCTCCACAGTTGCTGCGATGACAGCCGCAAGGATCTGTCCGGCTGCGAAGGAGTTTATGCTGGTCTCTCATGTATCCAAAGAGCCTGCAGCTTCCCTGCTTCTGGAGGCGATGGGGCTTGAGGCTCCGCTGCATATGGATATGTGTCTCGGAGAAGGTACCGGAGCGGTGGTGTTATTTCCGATACTGGATATGGCCTGTGAGGTATACTACAAGATGAGTACGTTCGATGAGATTCATCTGGATGCCTACCAGCCGTTGTTATGAGGATATAAAAAATGTTTATACTGGTTACCGGTGGAAGTGGAAGTGGAAAGTCTGTCTACGCAGAAAAGCGCATGACAGACTTTTCGGCTTGCAGGAAAAGATATTATATTGCAACGATGGAATGCAGGGATGATGAGAGCAGACGCAGGATCGCAAGGCACAGAGAACAGCGCAGCGGCAAAGGCTTTGAAACACTGGAATGTCCAAGGAACCTCGCTGCACTGGCAATGGAGCCAGGGGCAGATGCACTGCTGGAATGTATGTCAAATCTCACTGCAAATGAGATGTTTTTGGGAGGACAGAAGCAGGACTGGAGAAATGTCTCAGAAGAGATCATGCGCGGTGTGTGCAGATTGAAAGAGTCCTGCAGAAATCTTGTCATTGTCACGAATGAAGTGTTTTCCGACGGAACAGAGTATGATCCATGGACGCTGGATTATCTGAAATGTCTTGGAAAAGTAAATACTTTGCTGGCAGCTCTTGCGGATGAGGTGGTGGAAGTAGTATACTCGATTCCGGTTAAGATCAAAGAGTCAGACAGAGGTGAGAACGAAAAATGAATCTGATTTATGCTGCCTTGATTGCGGTCTCGATGTATTCGAAGATACCGGTACCGCAGATAGAATGGAATAAGGAGCGCATGCGCTACAGTCTCTGCTTCTTTCCGCTTGTCGGAGCGGTCATCGGTGCATTGATGCTGCTGTGGATGCAGTTTGGAACAAAACTTACCGGAGAAAACGGATTTTATACCGCAGTGCTGGTACTGATCCCGGTGCTGGTCAGCGGAGGTATCCATCTGGACGGATATCTGGACACCTGCGATGCACTTAGTTCCTATCAGACCATGGAGCGTCGACTGGAGATCCTGAAGGATTCCAACTCCGGAGCGTTTGCGATCATCATGGGAGGCTGTTATTTTATCCTGAACTACGGAGTTTTTACCGCAGTGACCTTTGAACAGATGAAGGTGCTCTGTGCAGGCTACTGTCTGTCAAGAGCCTGCAGTGCACTGTCGATCGTGCGGTTTAAAAAAGCGAGAACAAGCGGACTTGCAGCAGCATTTTCGGACGCGGCACAGGTACAGACGATCACGGTCGTATCAGGAATCATCATAGCACTCTGTGCTGTCTATATGCTGTGGCAGAATCCACTCTTCGGCAGCGCGGCACTTGCAGCCTGCCTGCTCTCGTTTCTGATGTACCGGAGAATTTCCTACAAAAATTTTGGCGGGATGACCGGGGATCTGGCTGGATTTTTTCTGCAGATCTGTGAGCTGACCATGGCATGCTTTGTAGTCATCAGCGCTAATCTGTTTAACTGACAGAAACGGAGGAACATATGGAATTTGTGATCGGCGGAGCCTGCCAGGGAAAACAGGAGTTTGCGTGCAGGAAATATAAACTGAAGGCGGAGGAGATCATCGACGGTTCAGCTGCGAACAGAGAACAGCTTTTAAACTGCCGTGCGGTCCGTGATTTTCATCTGTATATCAAGGCGGCACTGAAACGCGGGGAGGATGCAGATACACTCTGTGAGAATCTGCTTGCAGAGAATCCGGATGTGATCATCATCTCCAATGAGATCGGTTACGGCATCGTACCGATGGATCCCGAGGACCGTTTCTGGAGAGAGAAGACCGGAAGAGTCAGCTGCAGGATCGCTGCGGCTTCCAGAAATGTCTATCGCGTATGCATGGGGATCGGCACGGCAATAAAGGAGACAGATCAATGAATATTTACCTGATTCGTCACGGAATGACCGCAGGAAATCGACTGAAAAGATATATCGGAAGAACGGATGAGCCGCTCTGTGAAGAGGGAAAAGAACTGCTTGCACAGAGGGAGAAGCTGCCGGAACCGGAGCGTCTGCTCTGCAGTCCGATGCTGCGCTGCCGTGAAACAGCCGCGATTCTGTTTCCGGGAAGCACTCCGAAGCTGGTAGAAGAGTTTCGGGAATGTGATTTTGGTGATTTTGAGAACAAAAATTATCTGGAACTGGCAGATGATGAATATTATCAGCGCTGGGTCGACAGCGGAGCGGCACTGCCGTTTCCAAACGGAGAGACCAGAGAAGGATTTTTAAAGCGCTGTGCGGATGCCTTCTATCAGGAGGTGCAGCTGCTGGAAAGAGAGGGGGTCTCCCGGGCGGCAATGGTAGTTCATGGAGGAACGATCATGAGTATCCTTGCCAGATATGGAACGCCCGCAAAGAATTATTATGAGTTCTCCGTCGGAAACGGAGAGGGATATCTTCTGGACTGGAACGGAGAGACCGCAGACTACCGGAAGATCTGAGGAGGAAACAATGATTGCATTTTTAAAGGGAACCGTCGAGGAGGTTGCTGACGGAAGAGCTGTGATAGAAGTTGGGCAGATCGGATACAATGTTCTGGTCAGCGGAAGAGATGCAGAACGCCTGCACAGAGACGGGACAACGGTAAAGCTCTATACCTATCTTCAAGTCAGAGAGGATGCGATGCAGCTGTTCGGATTTCTCCATAAGGAGGATCTGGAAGTTTACAAGCTGTTGATCGGCGTCAGCGGCATCGGTCCGAAAGCAGCGCTGGGTATTCTTTCTACATTCACTGCGAACGATCTTCGGTTTGCAGTTCTCTCACAGGATGCGAAGACCATTTCCAAAGCACCTGGAATCGGAGGAAAGACGGCTCAGAAGCTGATTCTGGAGCTGAAGGATAAATTCAGCCTGGAGGAGGCCTTTGAGGAGCGTCTGGAGGAGACTGTCTCCGGAGGTGAAGAGGATGATGCAGCGCGTCAGGAGGCGGTGCAGGCTCTGGTAGCACTTGGCTATCCGGCTGCCGATGCACTCCGAGCAGTGCGTGCAGCGGCTGTCACAGAGGGAATGAACACAGAAGATATTTTAAGAGCAGCACTGAGAAAAATCTGAGGACAGGATGCGGGCAGCAGAAATGTCACTTGGAAACAGCAGCTTAAGTCAGAGGTAATATATGGCAAGAAGAATGATAGAGACGGAGGCAACGGCGGAGGACAGCAGATTCGAACCGAGTCTCCGGCCTCAGAGACTGTCCGACTACATTGGACAGGAAAAGGCAAAACAGAATCTGAAAGTATATATAGAGGCCGCGAAGCAGAGAGGGGACTCTCTGGATCATGTACTGTTTTACGGACCGCCGGGTCTTGGTAAAACGACGCTGGCAGGCATCATTGCAAATGAGATGGGAGTGAATTTAAAGATCACTTCCGGTCCAGCGATCGAAAAGCCTGGAGAGATGGCGGCTGTGCTGAACAATCTGCAGGAGGGAGATCTTCTGTTTGTCGATGAGATCCATCGTCTGAACCGTCAGGTGGAAGAGGTACTGTACCCGGCAATGGAGGATTTCGCAATCGACATTATGATCGGAAAAGGGGCGACAGCGCGCTCGATCCGTCTGGATCTTCCGCATTTTACTCTGGTTGGTGCCACCACCAGAGTCGGACTGCTGACAGCACCGCTCAGAGACCGCTTCGGTGTGATCCATCATCTGGAGTTCTACACACCGGAAGAGCTCTCAAAAATCATCTGCCATTCCGCAGGGATCCTGGGAGTGGAGATCGAGGAGGAGGGTGCGGCAGAACTCGCAAGAAGATCAAGGGGAACACCTCGTCTGGCAAACCGTCTGCTGAAACGTGTGCGTGATTTTGCACAGGTAAAGTATGACGGTGTGATCACCGCAGAGGTGGCCAGATTCGCACTGGATCTTCTGGAGGTGGACCGCTATGGTCTGGATATCACAGACAGAAATCTGCTTCTGAACATGATCGAAAAATTCGCCGGAGGACCGGTCGGTCTTGAGACACTCGCTGCAACGATAGGAGAAGATGCGGGTACGATCGAGGATGTCTATGAGCCTTATCTGCTGATGAACGGTTTTATCAACCGTACACCGCGCGGCCGTGTGGCGACAGAGAAGGCCTATCATCATCTGGGCTTGCAATTATAAAAAAACTTTGGTATCATAAAGCAAAAGTTTTCACCGGGAGGAACTGTAATGTCAGCAAGAAATCAGATACAGGTCTTGATCAATGGCCAGATCTTTATGATCAGCGGATATGAGAGTGATGAGTATATTCAGAAAGTGGCCAGCTATCTGAGTGGAAAGCTGTCAGAGCTGCAGAAAACAGACGGATACCGCAGACTGACAAAGGAAAAGCAGCATATGGTGGTACAGTTGAATGTTGCAGATGACTATTTCAAGGCAAAACGGCAGGTCGAGACACTTGAAAATGATGTTGCCTACCGGGATAAGGAGATATTTGAACTGAAGCAGCAGCTGATGGATCTGCAGAGACAGCTGGATGAAGTGAAGAAAAAATAAGAACAGAAAGCTGCACAAAGTCTGAAGAGATTTCGGTGCAGCTTTTTTTACTGATAACCATAGAATGTTCGAAGAACGTACATTCTGTCGTTTGGCAATATATTAGAAAGAGAATAATATATGAGAAAAGAAATGGAACTGGAGCTGCTTGCGCCGGCAGGCTCTTATGAGAGTATGAGTGCCGCCTTTTCCGCAGGTGCAGATGCGGTGTATCTCGGAGGTCCGAGATTCGGTGCAAGAGCCTATGCGGATAATCTGTCAGAGGAACAGCTGCTGACAGCGATCGATGAGGCACATCTGCGCGTAAAAAAACTTTATCTGACCGTCAACACGCTGTTTAAGGATGCAGAACTGCCGGAGCTGTACGCTTATTTAAGACCGCTGTACGAGCAGGGACTGGACGCCGTCATTGTCCAGGATATGGGAGCGGTACAGCTGATCAGAGAGGAATTTCCCGAGATCGATCTGCATGCCAGCACCCAGATGACCGTCCTTGGTGCGGAAGGTGCAGGACTGCTGAAAAGCCTTGGCGCAACCAGAGTGGTCACTGCCAGGGAAATGTCGCTTTCTGAGATCAAAAGGATCCATGATCAGGTAGATATCGAAATAGAAAGTTTTGTGCACGGAGCACTCTGTTACTGTTATTCCGGCCAGTGTCTGATGAGCAGCATGATCGGAGGCAGAAGCGGAAACCGCGGTCGATGCGCACAGCCCTGTCGTCTGCCCTATACGCTGTATAAGGGAAAGGAGCAGATCTCTTTAAGAAAGGAAAATTATCTGCTCAGCCCCAAGGATATCTGTACGCTGGATATTGTTCCTCAGCTTGCAGAGGCGGGCATCTATTCCTTCAAGATCGAAGGACGAATGAAGCGGCCGGAATACACGGCTGGTGTAGTCAGCATCTACAGATATTATATGGATCAGTACCTCGATCACGGCAGTGAGAACTTCCGTGTGCGTGAGGAGGATATGCAGAAGCTGATGGACCTTTACAATCGTGGAGGTTTTTCAAGAAGCTACTATCTGCAGCATAATGGACCGGATATGATGTCCATGCAGCAGCCTAATCACTGGGGAACTGTTGCAGCATCTGCAGCAGAGAAAAAGCAGGAGCAGAAAAACAGAAAAAATCGGAAGAATACAGGAAAATCAGGGAATAAAGAGGCAGGCGGCGCACCGGTATTTCTTGCGGCACAGGAGTTGAATCCGTCCGATGTACTGGAGTTTCGAGGCGGGGCCAAGCCGACGACGATCACGATGAAGACTCATGTGAAAAAGGGAGAGACTTTCCGGCTTTCCGCATTTTCTCTTCCAAAGAATGCAGTGCTTTACCGTATGAGAAATCAGAAACTGCTGGATGAGCTGAAGGCAGAATTTATTGACACTCCCTGGAAGATACCTGTTTGCGGTTTCTTTGAACTGCAGCCGGGACAGCCGGCAAAGCTTACTGTGAGCAGAGGCGAGAGCACTGTGGTTGTTTTCGGAGAAACGCCGCTCCCTGCAGAAAAAAAGCCTCTGACCGAGGAGACACTCAGAAAACAGCTCAGCAAGACCGGAGGCACACATTATCAGTTTACGTCTCTTGAGATCGCTCTGGAGGGAGAACTGTTCCTGCCGCTGCAGTCTTTAAACGAATTGCGAAGAAATGCACTCGCGGCACTGGAAACAGAACTTCTGAAAGAAGAAAGGCGAGTCTGTCAGAGTCAGCAGTACTGCGCGGATGTACAGGAGAAAGGCTCGGTCAGAGAGAAATCACAGACATCTGAATACGGAACAGAGATCGCTGTATCGCTGGAAGATCGAAAATACTTTGATCTGGTCTGCAGCTGCGCAGATATTGCGAGAATAGATCTGGATGCATCTGCATTTACATCAAAAAAAGAGTTTCTGGAGCAGACAGAAGCTCTGGTAGAGAGCGCACATGAGTCTGGCAAACAGTGCTGGTACATTCTTCCGTGGATCTGGAGGGATCATGCCGCTGCCTACTATGCAGAGGAGACAGTTCAGAGGGCGCTTCTATGTTATGACGGTATCCGCATCCGTAATCTCGAAGAGTTTCTGTTTCTGAAAAAAATCGGTTACGAAGGACGGATCATGACGGAACACAATCTGTATACCTGGAATCGCAGAGCAGCTGATTTCTGGAAAAAGCAGGGGATCGACCGTATGACAGCACCTCTGGAGCTTCGTGAGCAGGAGATGGCGGTGCGGGGAATGGAAGGATCTGAGATGATCGTGTACGGATATCTTCCGCTGATGGTATCAGCGCAGTGCCAGAAGAAAAATACCGTCGGATGCAATCACAGACCGGAAGAACTTACGCTGGTCGATCGCAGAAATAAGCAATTTACAGTTCGCACACACTGCGATTTCTGCTATAATATTATCAGCAACAGTGCACCGCTGATGCTGCACGACGAAGCACAGCGCGTACAGAATCTGCATCCTGAGAGCGTTCGACTGATCTTCTCAAAAGAGACAGAGAGAGAAGTTCGGGAACTGCTGGATCTGTATATTCGTGCATATCACAGAGGAGAAGCAGTCACAGCGGCTGCAGGAGAGTTTACGAGGGGCCACTTTAAACGAGGAGTGGAGTAGGTGAGGATTTGACAAGCATAATAGTTCAGATTTCCAAATATTTGATACTGCTGATGATGGCAGTCTATACACTTCAGAGCTATCTGGTGTTTCGTATCCACGATGACGAGGATAAGGATTTTATCTTTCTGCGTCAGGATCTGATGATCTTTGCGATACACTTTATTGCCTACCTGAATATTTATATGAAGCAGCCGGATATGAAACTGATCTTCCTGTATGGAGCGCAGTTTATCTATTTCGCTGCAATTCTGGTATTTTTTCATAATCTCTATCCGAGAGGATCGAAGCTGATCGTAAATCACATGTGTATGCTGATCATGATCGGATCGGTGATGATGACCAGACTTTCAGTTGATCTGGAACGCATCGATCCGGTGCGAAATTTTGAATTTACAGCTGCGGCGACACTGGTTGCGATGATCATTCCGCTGATCGTGCGCAGGATGCGTGTCCTGACAAGATGGACCTGGATCTATGCGATCGCCGGCATCGGAGCACTCGGTCTGGTAGCGGTCGCTGCCGAACAGACCTATGGTGCAAAACTGGGATTTTCCGTCGGCGGAATCAGTTTTCAACCGTCTGAGTTCGTAAAAATACTGTTTGTCTTCTGTGTCGCGGGAATGCTCACAAAGGCAAAAAACTTCCGTGATATTGTGATCACAACGGCAGTGGCAGCGTTTCATGTCCTGATCCTTGTGCTCTCCACAGATCTTGGAAGCGCACTGATCTTCTTTATGACGTATCTGGTAATGCTCTATGTATACACCGGAAAGCTGTGGTATCTGCTCGCGGGTCTGGCGGCCGGGGCGATCGCAAGTATTATGGCATATTTGCTGTTCTCCCATGTGCAGCTGCGAGTACAGATCTGGATGGATCCGTTCTCGGATTACTCCGGAAGCGGATATCAGGTGGCCCAGTCGCTGTTTGCGATCTCTGCCGGGGGATGGTTCGGAACAGGAATTGCGCAGGGAACTCCGTATCTGATCCCGATCGTAGAGCAGGACTTTATGTTTGCAGCGATCGTGGAGGAATGCGGCGGCCTGTTCGGCATCTGTTTTGTTCTGGTATGCATGAGCTGCTATATCATGTTTGTAAATATCGCGATGAGACTTTCCAATCGTTTTTATCGTCTGGTAGCACTCGGACTTGGAACGATGTATGCGGTACAGGTGTTCCTGACCGTCGGAGGAGCAATGAAATTCATTCCGATGACCGGAGTGACGATTCCGCTGGTCAGTGCGGGAGGAAGCTCTATGCTCAGTACCCAGATGATGTTTGCGATTATTCAGGGATTATACATCCTTAGAGAGGATGAGGAGGATCAAATTGAGAGATACAGAGAACGGGAACGACAGCTGGAACGACAGAGATATCAGTAGAGAAAACAGCAGAGAAAGCGGCACGGAGACCGGAACATCCTACAGTGGAATGGTCGATAAGGACTTTGACTGGAACAGCGTGAATGTGGAAGGACCCGAGATCATGGACGGGCTGGACGGCATCGGAATCGGTGAGGACTTCCGAGGCGGTAGTCGACAGGAGAAAGCCGGAACCAGGCAGGGACCGACGAAAAAGAAGCCGCCCAAACCGGAGCAGCCGGAGCAGCCGCAGCAGAAGAAGCTGACAAAGAAGCAGAGAAACCGTGTCTACAGCCGTGTGGCATATCTGTTTTCAGCGATGTTTCTCAGCCTGGTCGGCTATATGGTATATTTTAATGTAACAAAGACGGAAGAAATCAGCCACAACCAGTACAATACAAAGATGGATGCCCAGGAGGGCTATGTAGTCCGCGGAAGTATTGTCTCGTCAGACGGCGAGATCATTGCCGGAACCAATATCGATGAGGAAGGCAACGAAACCAGAGTTTATCCGGAGGGACGCCTGTATGCGCATGTGCTGGGTTATACGACCAACGGAAAATCAGGACTGGAATCCATCTACAACGGAGATCTGCTGACGTCCAACAGTTCGATCATCGACAAGGTCGGAAATGAGGCTGCCAACCGAAAGGTCAAAGGAGACAGCCTGCATGTGACTCTGAGTACAAAGATGCAGCAGGCGGCCAGTACAGCGCTTGGAGCATACCGCGGTGCGGTCATCGTGATGGAACCTTCCACCGGAAAGATCCTTGCCATGGTTTCCAAACCGGATTTCAATCCGAACGAGATGGAGGAGAGCTGGGAGTATCTGACAGCGGAGGATTCGAAGAGTCCGCTGCTGAATCGTGTGACACAGGGCCTTTATCCTCCGGGATCGACCTTTAAAATCGTGACTGCACTGGAATATCTGAAGGAGCATCCGGACGATTATACGGATTATGCATACAACTGCTCCGGAACAAATGCCAAGGATGATGTCACGATCAAGTGTTATGATTACATTGCACATGGATATGAGGATCTGCAGACATCCTTTGCAAATTCCTGTAATACCTCGTTTGCAAACATCGGTCTTTCTCTGGATGGAAATAAATTCCGTGACACCTGTAAAGAGCTGCTGTTTAACGGCGATCTTCCGATAGAACTTGCCTACAGTGAAAGTCAGTTCAAGCTGAATTCCAGAAGTTCCTACGGAGAGGTCATGACGACCTCGATCGGACAGGGCGACACACTGGTTTCCCCGTTCCATATGGCACTGATCGTCTCATCAGTTGCAAACAAGGGCGTGCTGATGACTCCGTATCTGGTAGATCATATCGAAAATAACGAAGGAGCGGTTGTCAAGGAGACAAAACCGACACAGTTCAAGCAGATGATGACGGCAGAACAGGCAGGATTGATCTCTTCCTATATGCAGTCCGTTGTAGAATACGGAACAGCAACCTCTCTGAGCGGAAGAGGATATACCGTGGCCGGAAAGACCGGTTCTGCAGAGTATGAGGTGGACGGCAATACCGGTGAGGAGGAGAATTTCTCCACGCATTCCTGGTTTGTCGGATTTTCAAATGTAGAGAATCCGGACATCGTGGTCTGTGTCATTGCGGAGGACGGAGGAACCGGAAGTTCAGCTGCAGTTCCGATCGCTGCACAGATCTTTGATACCTATTATTATGGATAAAATATCTCAGCCGGAAGCTGTTTCCGGCTGAGATATTTTTTGAAACGATTTTTAAATAGAGTTGCTAAATTACGAAAAAAGGGTTATACTGTTCCCATATTACACAACGCACTACAGGAGGCATTGCGATGATTGAGGCAACGAGCTGTGGCGGTGTGGTCATTTTTCGAGGCAAGATCCTGCTCCTTTTCAAGAGCTACAAGAACAAGTATGAAGGATGGGTGCTGCCAAAGGGAACTGTAGAAGAAGGTGAAGAGTATCCGCAAACCGCTCTGCGGGAGGTACTCGAAGAGACCGGAGCAAAGGCATCGATTGTAAAGTATATCGGTAAAAGTCGATATTCTTTTAATGTGCCTGAGGACGTGGTGGAAAAGGAAGTCCACTGGTATTTGATGCGCTCTGAGAGCTACTATAGCAAGCCACAACGCGAGGAACACTTTATAGACTCGGGATACTACAAGTATCACGAAGCCTATCATCTTTTGAAGTTTGCAAATGAACGTACGATGCTCGAACGTGCCTACGAAGAATATCTGGCATTAAAAAAAGCAAATCTATGGGCAGGCGGAAAAAAGTATTTTATTGCAAAAGACTGATGAGCTTTCATCGGTCTTTTACATTATCCGGGAGTAACACAGTATGAGATGGTATCGCAATTTATATCTTGGAGAAGGTCTGGAAAAGAAAAAAGACCGGCTGATCAGAAAAATTGAACAGGGCCGAGGAGTTCCGGGGGTCTATGTGATCACCCTTGCTTCTAACGGGACAGACCTGATGGATGTGTTTGCGGCAGATTATCTTATGCAGCCGGCACTACACAGAAGCTGCCCGATGATACTCGGCCTGTGCAGAGGACGCGATGAGGCCGTGGATCTGTCGGTTGAGATCGTACTTGATATGTATCGGCAGACCGGAGGATTTCGGCTGCCGGAATATTTAAAAGAGATGATGAATCGAGAGAATGCGGATGAGGCATTCGATACGGAAAAAGGAAAAGAGTAGGATATGCTTCACATTATTCTTGGAGTATTGAAAATAGCAGGAATCATTCTTCTGAGTCTGATCGCACTGATATTGCTTTTGGTATTGATATTGCTTCTTGTGCCGGTTCGATACTATGCAGATGCAGAGTTTGAACAGAAGCCTCGGGGCAGTTTTAAAGTCAGCTGGCTGCTGCGCCTGATTTCTTTTCAGGTCTCTTATGAGGGAAAACCGGAGGTCAAACTTCGTGTCCTCTGGTTTTATCTAATAGGAAAGAACCGAAAGAAAAAGCCGGAAAAAAAGAAGCGTAAGACCGGAAGAAAAAAGGCAGTAAAGAAAAAGAAGACTTCGGGAAAAACAATAACACCGGAGAAGACTGCAGCAGAGGAGATCCCTGCTATAGAAGAAAAAACTGCAGCAGAAGAAAAAAATGTTGCTGAAGAAAAAGCAACCGTAGAAGAGACTGCAGAAGAGCGCGTATTTTCAGAAGAGAAAGAAAAAAAGTCTGATACAGAAGATGGATGGTCTTTGGCAGATAAAACGGCGGAGAAAGAAAAAACTTCTGCAGTGAAAGCAGCGATGCAGAAACTTCATTCCCTCAAGGAACGCATCAAAAACATCGGAGAGAGTATAAAGAACGCAGGAGAGCGCATAAAGTCTTTCGTAAATAATTTCAGGGAGACACTGGATAAGTACCAGAGATTCTGGGATCTGAAGGCGACACGGCGTACCGTAGAGCTTGGAAAAAAAGAACTGTACTTTCTGCTGCGTCACTACAGGCCGAGAAAATGCAGAGCAGATCTGCTATTCGGATTTGAGGATCCGGCCCTTACCGGACAGCTCCTCGGAGTCTGCGCAGTGCTGTCGAGTTTTTCAGGAAATCATATCCAGGCAGAAGCGGACTTTGAAAATAAGGTATTAAAAGGAAACTTCACAATGAAGGGTCACCTTAGACTCTGCCATGTTGTAAAGTCAGCCGCAGTGCTGTTCTTTAACAAACAGGTCAGAATCACTGTGCGAAGATTCCGAAAACTCAGAGGAAAATAGAAGGAAATGCGAAGCATTTTCGAGATAGGCTCTGAAAGGTTACAAGAGAATTATTTAAAACGATAGATCAGGAGGAAAAAACAATGGCAGCAGATCAGAATTTTGAATCAAAGGTAGAGTCCCTCTTCAAGGGAATGGATGGTTTTATCCAGTCCAAGACGGTTGTGGGAGATGCGATCACAGTGGGAGATACCATCATCCTTCCGCTGGTGGATGTGTCTTTCGGTATGGCAGCGGGTGCCCTGGAAGGAAAAGACAATAACAAAGTAAAAAATAACGGCGGCGGAGGTATGGGAGCGAAGATGACTCCGAGCGCAGTGCTCGTGATCTCAAACGGTACCTCAAAGCTGGTGAATGTAAGAAATCAGGATGGTCTGACCAAAGTGCTCGATATGGTTCCGGATCTGGTAAACCGCTTTACCTCAGGAGATCTCGGATTTGGATCAAAGGAAAAGAAAGCAGAAGATGCTTCCGAGAAGAAGACTGCAGAGAGCAGTGATAACTTTGAAGAGTAGCACAGACAGGGAGCTGCTGCAAAATAGATGAGATTCATCTATGGAGCGGCGGCTCTTTTTTTGCTTTTGATGTAGACAAGCTGTGAAGCGGTCTGCGAATCTCCGCTTTACATTGTTTCGCCCGGCGTTTTTCAAAGAACACCGGAAACAGTGAAAAAAACAGCCGCTGAATATCAGCGGCTGTCATTTTAAACATCTTAAGCTCTTTCAACCTTGCCGGATCTTAAGCAAGAAGTACATACATACATCTTCTTAGCTGCTCCGTTAACCTTTACCTTTACGGATTTGACATTGGACTTCCACATTTTATTGGATCTTCTATGTGAATGGCTCACATTGTTACCGAAATGTACTCCCTTGTCGCAAATAGCACACTTAGCCATGACAGCACCTCCCTTATACTATATTAGTCCATGCTTATATGCATAGACTGACAACGATAGTATTCTAACAGATTCATATTTGATTTGCAAGTGTTATTTGAAAAAAGTGAGCCGGCAGAGTGAAGCTTTCAAAAAAAATGGGTTCACAATTTGCTGGTTATCGTTTATACTATTGCATGAGTAAGTGAATTCAGCAATAAGCAGCTGTATCATCAGGAAATGGCTGCAGAAATAAAATATCTGGAGGTTTAGTATGAGAGGATACATGGAAAATGAACTGGGAACCATCTCCATAGATCTGGATGTAATTGCAACTTATGCAGGAAGCGTAGCAGTAGAGTGCTTCGGTATTGTTGGTATGGCGGCTGTCAGCATGAAAGACGGTCTGGTAAAGCTGCTCCGCAAAGACAGCTTAAAGCATGGAATCAACGTAACTGTGAACGATGATAATAAAATTTCTCTTGACTTTCACGTAATTGTGTCTTATGGTGTGAGTATTTCTGCAGTAGCAGAAAACCTGATGAACAACGTAAAATATCGCGTGGAAGAGTTTACCGGTATGGAGATCGACAAAATCAACGTTCTGGTAGAAGGTGTAAGGGCAATCGATTAAGGAGGAATTTTAAAAGTGAGCATCAGTACAATCAATGCGGAACTTTTGGCAAAGATGTTTCTGGCCGGTGCCAGAAACCTGGAGATAAATAAAGAGTGGATCAATGAACTGAATGTATTCCCGGTACCGGATGGAGATACAGGTACAAACATGACAATGACGATCATGTCTGCTGCAAAGGAAGTGGCAGCACTGGATGCTCCGAATATGGAAGTGCTGGCAAAAGCTATTTCTTCCGGATCTCTGCGCGGCGCACGCGGAAACTCCGGCGTTATCTTATCACAGCTTCTTCGTGGATTTACGAAGGGAATCAAATATTCTGAGGAGATCGACAAGGTTGTGATCGTCGATGCATTCCAGAAAGCAACAGCAACAGCATACAAGGCTGTTATGAAGCCGAAGGAAGGAACGATTCTGACAGTAGCAAAGGGATTTTCTGATAAATCTCTGGAACTGCTGGAGGCAGATGCAGAGTTCAATGAGATCCTCGAAGGCTCCCTTGCCTATGCGGAGGAAGTACTTGCGAAGACACCGGAGATGCTTCCGGTACTGAAAGAAGCCGGTGTAGTGGATTCCGGCGGACAGGGACTGATCCAGGTATTAAAGGGCGCATTTGATGCATACCTTGGAAAAGAAGTAGATTATGATATTCCGGCTGCGAAGGCAGAGAGTGCCGGTGCAGTAAAAGATACACCGGCTGCAGATATCTCAACTGCAGATATTAAGTTCGGTTATTGTACAGAGTTTATTATCATGACAAAAGAGCCGATGTCAGTTGAGGAAGAGCTGAAATTCAAGGCATTCCTTGAGGGAATCGGTGATTCTATCGTGGTGGTAGCAGATGAAGAGATCGTAAAGGTACATGTACATACCAACGAGCCGGGTGTAGCGATCACAAAGGCACTGACCTACGGTGAGCTTTCCCGAATGAAGATCGACAATATGCGTGAGGAGCATCGTGAGAAACTGATCAAAGATGCATCCAAGCTTGCAGCAGAGGCAGCAAAGGAAGAGAAGAAGCCTCAGATGCCGCACAAGGAGAACGGATTTATCTCGGTATCCATCGGCGCAGGAATCGGAGAGATCTTCCGTGAGCTCGGAGTGGATTATCTGATCGAGGGTGGTCAGACAATGAATCCGAGTACTGAGAATATGCTCAATGCGATCGAGCAGGTGAATGCAGATACCATCTACATTCTTCCTAATAATAAGAATATTATTCTTGCTGCAAATCAGGCACAGTCCCTGACCAAGGATAAGAAGGTGGTAGTTATCCCGACAAAGACTGTTCCGCAGGGCCTGGCAGCGCTGATTGGTTTTGAGGCAGGAAAAACTGCTGAAGAGAACGCAGAGCTGATGACAGAGTGTGCAGCAAATATCAAGACCGGTCAGGTGACCTATGCTGTTCGTGATACCCATATCGATGATAAGGATATTCATGAAGGAAACATCATGGGAATCGGTGATCATGCAATTCTTTCCGTAGGTGAGGATATTGCAGAGACCACAAAGGATATGCTTGCACAGATGACCGATGAGGACAGCGAACTGATCAGCATCTATTATGGTGAGGATGTGACAGAGGAAGCTGCAAATGCACTCGGAGATGAGCTGACAGAGCTTTATCCGGACTGCGAAGTTGAAGTGTATGCAGGCGGACAGCCGATCTATTATTACGTAGTAAGTGTAGAGTAAGAGAGCAAACCCCAAATTTCCTTGTAAATAAAGGATTTTGGGGTTATTTTACTTGTGTCAATATTTCCTCAAGAGATTTTGTCTGAAGGTCGCAAAAGTATAGGATGATGGAATCTATTTTTGAAAATGGAGCGAAAAATGACGAAGGCAGAAATGGTTTATCAATGTATTGACGAACATCTAAACGAAGAATTTTATCAAAGCCTGTACGGATCTCACGAAGAATATTTTGCAAAGCTGATGGAACTTCTTGGAGATGATGAGGATGAGGCTATTGCTATAATGCTGGGAGCGGATGAAGAACACATGGTTATGTTTGATGAGATATATGAGGAGATGGCAGAAAAATTCAAATCAGACAAAATGGAAGAAGCATTTGCGAAGATGGCTGAGATGGAAAATTCATAATACCTATAACAAGGGATGATGGATGTGATTGGTGAGAGTTAAAGCAAGAAAGGCAGCATATTAATGAATCCATACGACACTCTTTTAAAACTGAAGGGCATCGGCGAGAAGACGATGCGTGTCTTTGAGAAAGTGGAGATCTTCAACATCGGAGATCTGCTTTCCTATTATCCGCGTACTTATTACCGCTATGAAGATCTGCAGAAAATCAGTGAGCTTCGGGAAGACCAGACGATAGCAGTGCGGGCACAGATTTTAAGGGCTCCGTCTGTGCAGTATATCAAAAAACTGCAGATCGTCAGCACGGTCATTGCAGACGAAACTGGTGAGCTGGAAGTCCGCTGGTACAATATGCCATATCTGAAAGCAACGCTTCAGAAGGGAACCTCCTTTATTTTTCATGGAAGAATACGCAGGAAGGGTGCCAGAATTTTCCTGGAACAGCCGGGTATGTACACTTCGGAAAAATATGAGGAAATGAGAAAGGAACTTCAGCCGGTCTATGTACTCACGAAGGGACTGACGAATCTCACGGTCAGCAAAGCAGTACGCCAGGCGCTTGACGGCTGTACTCAGCTGGAGGATGTGCTTCCGGAAGAGGTACGTGAGAGGCATCATCTTGCGGAGCTGCGCTATTCTATGGAAGAGATCCATTTCCCGAGGGATGAGCATCATCTGCTTCTGGCGAGGAGAAGGCTGGTCTTTGATGAATTTTTCTGGTTTCTTCTGGCGATACGCCGCTATAAAGACAGTCAGGCCGCAGCGGGCAATGCTTTTTCCTTTCAATCAGACGATCTGGTGGACAGTGTTCCGAAGAAACTGCCTTATCAGCTCACCGGAGCGCAGCAGCGCACCTGGGAACAGATCAAAAAAGATATGCGCGGTGAGCAGACGATGAACCGCCTGGTGCAGGGCGATGTTGGATCGGGAAAAACGATCGTTGCATTTCTGGCGATGCTCTTTGCGGCAGAAAACGGTCTGCAGAGTTCTCTGATGGTTCCGACGGAAGTTCTGGCAAGACAGCATTTTGAGGCAGTTTCTGAACTGCTGGAAGAGCAGCAGATCAAAGAAATCCATCCGATCCTTCTGACCGGCTCGATGACAGCGAAGGAAAAACGACTTGCAAGAGAAAAGATCTCCTCTGGCGAGGCAGATCTGATCATTGGAACGCATGCGCTGATACAGGAAAAAGTGGAGTATCAGAGACTTGGGCTGGTCGTGACAGACGAACAGCATCGATTTGGCGTAAAACAGAGAGAGGCACTGTCAGATAAAGGGGGTAATTGGCCGCACACACTGGTGATGAGTGCAACGCCGATTCCGAGAACGCTTGCGGTGATTCTCTATGGAGATCTGGATATCTCGGTGATGGACGAGCTTCCGGCAAACCGTATACCGATCAAGAACTGTGTGGTGGATACCGGATACCGGGGAAAGGCATATCGCTTTATTGAAGGTCAGGTCCGCCAGGGAAGACAGGCCTATGTGATCTGTCCGATGGTGGAAGAGAGCGAGATGATGGAGGCTGAGGATGTACTGTCCTACACAAAGAAGCTGAAAGAAGTCTTTCCGGAGGATATCCACATTGCATATCTGCATGGAAAGATGAAGCCGAAAGAAAAGAATGAGATCATGGAGCGTTTCCTTCGGAATGAGATCCAGGTCCTGGTATCGACTACCGTGGTTGAAGTAGGAGTAAATGTCCCAAATGCGACGGTCATGATGATCGAGAATGCAGAGCGTTTTGGACTGGCACAGCTGCATCAGCTGCGCGGACGTGTCGGAAGAGGGGGCTGGCAGTCCTACTGTATTCTGATCTCGGGAAATGACAGCAAGAAGACCAGGGAGCGTCTGGATATCCTGAATCGCTCGAACGACGGATTCTATATTGCAAGTGAAGATCTGAAGCTTCGCGGTCCGGGAGACCTGCTCGGTGTGCGCCAGAGCGGAGACATGGAATTCAGAATAGCGGACGTATTTACAGATGCTGCAGTACTTCAGGAAGCGAGCGAAGAGGTGGATCTGCTGTTGAAAACAGATCCGGAACTGACCGCTTCCGGACATGAAAAGTTGCACAAAAAGCTTGATGAATATCTGGCAAATGAACTTAAAAAACTGAGTCTTTAGGCAAATTTTATGAAAAACGCCAAAGTTTGAAGATTGCAGAGAAAAAATCTTGCGATTCAAATCAAACGGGTGTATAGTACAGTCGAACTGAAAATAGTGTGTTTTGTCAAGGCAGGATACGGGAATCCTGCAGAGGAGGAATATATTATGGCAAGAGCAAAAAAGACTACTACCGCTAAGGTTATGGAACAGGTAAAGGAAGTAAAGGATGCAGCTGTACAGGCTGGTAAAGAGATGAAAGAGGCAGCTGTAACTGCAGCTAAGGAAGTAAAGGCTGATGAGACCGTTGAGAAGGCAGCAGCAAAGGTTGACGCTGCAGTTGAGAAGGTTGAGAAGGCTGTAAAGAAGGCAGCTACCAAGAAGTCTGTGAAAGAGACCGTATTCGTACAGTATCTCGGCAGCGAGTTCGATGTTGAGGATCTGAAGAAGATGGTAAAAGAGGCTTGTGTAAACGAGCATAAGATGAAAGTTTCTGAGATCGCTTCCATGACTCTGTATGTAAAACCGGAAGAGATGGCTGTTTACTACGTAGTAAACGAGGGCGTTACCGGCAAGGTACAGCTGTAATTCGTGACAACAGAATGTGAGCAAATGTGTATTCTGTTGTACAGAACATATTGAAATTTATCCTGCATGCAGGAAGGAGAGAGCCGTCAGTTTTGTCGACTCTCTTTTTTTACACACAGGGATATCGTTGTAATATTTACTGAAAAAACAGGAAGTATTTAAAAACAATTTGCCATTTTCGCGAAACGTGTTATAATTAAGGTGCTATGGATTCTAAGCAAAGAGGGAGGAAATATGAATATAGGAGTAATTGCGCATAACAGCAAAAAAAGCCTGATGGAAAACTTTTGCCTCGCCTATAAAAGAATATTGAGCAAGCATGAACTGTATGCCACCGGTATCACCGGACGAAGGATGGAAGAGGTGACCAACCTTAAAGTCCACAAGTTTTTGCCGGGAAGTCTTGGAGGAGATCGTCAGTTTACGGAGATGATCGAGAGAAATGACATGGATATGGTGATCTTTTTCTACAATCCTGTTGTGTCCGATCCGAGACAGGCAGATATTGAGCGAATTACCAGATGCTGTGATAAATACAATATTCCGATAGCTACGAATATCGCAACCGCAGAGTCTCTGATTCTCGGACTTGCACGCGGCGATCTGGATTGGCGAAATATTGTCTGAGGTAGGAGGAAAAATTTCTGATGTCTATTAGTGACCTTTCAAATGTGTTTATGTTTGTCGGCGGAATGGGAATGTTCCTGTACGGCATGCATAGTATGTCAGCCGGTATCCAGAAGGGTGCGGGAGGTAAAATGCAGGATCTTCTCGGGATCCTGACAAACAATCGACTGGTAGCAGTGCTCGTCGGAGCAGCGCTCACCGCAATTATTCAGAGTAGTGGAGCGACCACCGTTATGGTAGTCGGATTTGTAAATGCAGGCATGATGACGCTCGGACAGGCAGTCGGTGTGATCATGGGTGCAAATATCGGTACCTGTATCACAGCATGGATCGTATCGCTCGGACAGCTGGGAGAGAGCTTTAAGGCACTTTCACCGTCTCTGTATGCGCCGCTGCTGCTGGGTATCGGTGCCCTTTTTGCGATGTTCAGCAAAACAACAAAGAAACAGATCATCGGAGAAATCCTTCTTGGTCTGGGTCTGCTGTTCATCGGACTTGATTTTATGGGAGATGCAGCGCAGAGCTACATGGAGCTGCCGATCTTCACAGATATGTTCCTGATGTTCGGAAGCTCACCGCTTTTGGGTATTGCGATCGGTATGATCGTAACAGCGATCATGCAGAGTTCCTCTGCATCCGTCGGAGTGCTGCAGACACTTGCTGCTACCAGTGGTGTCGTTAATATCAGTGCTGCGGTATTCATCAGTCTCGGTGCCAACATCGGTTCCTGTCTGCCGGCGGTACTTTCCGGATTCGGCGCTAAGAGAGATGCAAAGCGCGTATCGGCCATGCATCTGATGTACAATGTATTTGGTGCTATTTTCTTTGGAACGATCGCAGCTGTCCTGTTCCATTTCAAACCGGACATTGCACTGCATTCCATTGACAGTCCGGGTATCGCAATGTTCCATACCGGCCTGAAGATCTGCTGTACCGCAATTCTGTTCCCGCTGGCTAATCAGATGGTAAAACTTTCCGGAGTGATCATCAAGGAAGTTCCGGAAGAGATCCCGATGGAAGAGGAGCAGGAGGATGCAGTAATGCTGCGTCATCTGGATCGCCGTATTCTCAGATCCCCGGATTTCGCGGTAGAGAATGCGATCAAAGAAGTCGTTCACATGGGAGAGGTCACCTATATGAACCTCGCCAACGTCTGTCGCTGTGTGCTTGGAAATGAGAGAGATCTTCTGCCGCATATTTTTGCAACAGAGAAGACCATCGACAAGATGGAAGAACTGATCACAGAGTATCTGGTTGAGATCGATAATCTGTCACTGACACCGAAGCAGCACGCGATGATCAAAAATATGTTTTATGCGGTCAATGATATTGAACGTGTGGGCGACCACGCGGAAAATATCGCAGAGATCCTGAAAAACAAGGAAGACGGAAAGCCGCTCATCTTCTCAGAGGATGCGATCAGTGAGATGGCCGAGATCATGGGAATGGTAAAAGAGGGCTATGGATGTGCCATCAATTCTATCGCAGGACAGGATATCGATGCGGCATCTCTGGTAGGAAAATACGAAGAGCGTGTAGATGATCTTGAAGAAGAACTCAGAGAAAAGCATATCGAGCGTCTGTCAAGACAGGAGTGCAAGCCGACGCACGGTGTAGCGTTCCTTGATATTCTGACAAACCTTGAGCGTATCTCAGACCACGCATTCAACCTTGCAGGTTACGTCATCAGCGAACATGAATAAGGAGTAAAGCAGGCAGCATGAGAGTAATTTCCGGAAGTGCAAAGCATCTTCCGCTAAAAACCATAAAAGGGATGGATACCAGACCGACGACTGACCGAATCAAGGAGACATTGTTCAACATGATCCAGTCGGATATCCCGGGGTGCAGATTTCTGGATCTGTTCGCAGGCAGCGGTGCGATCGGCATCGAGGCGCTGAGCCGGGGAGCCGAATGCGCGGTGTTTGTGGAACAGAATTCTGCTGCAGCCGCGGTGATCCGGGATAATCTTGCATTTACCCGACTTGCAGAGCGGGGAAGAGTCATCGTGCGAGATGTCCTTCATGCAGGAGCGGAACTGGCAGGAGAGCAGCCGTTTGATGTTATCTTTCTGGATCCGCCCTACCGCAAAGACTTTGAACCGCCGGTTCTGGAGATGCTTTTAAAAAACGGACTGGCAGATGAGCACAGTCTGATCATCATCGAGGCAGCTCTTGATACAGAGTTTTCCTGGCTGGAGGCGGCCGGATACGAACTCGTAAAGTATAAAAAATATAAAACAAATGCACATGTATTTGTCAGCCCCAAATCCAATATTTAGGGAGGATGAAATGAAGCGAGCAGTATATCCCGGAAGCTTTGATCCGGTAACCTTCGGACACCTGGATATCATTAAACGCTCCGCGAAACTGGTGGATGAACTGGTGGTTGCGGTTTTGCAGAATAATAAAAAAAATCCGTTGTTTTCTGTAGAAGAACGTGTTAAGATACTTCAAGAGGTGACTAAGGATATTGAGAATGTCCGGATAGAGTCATTCAGCGGACTTTCGATCGAATTTGCCAGAAAGTGCGAAGCAGGATTTCTGGTGCGCGGTCTGAGAGCGATCACCGACTTTGATTATGAGCTGCAGATGGCACAGACCAACAGGGTGCTTGCGCCGGATGTGGATACCATATTTTTGACGACCAGTCTGGAGTATGCATACCTCAGTTCATCAACAGTAAAAGAGGTAGCCTACTACGGGGGCGATATATCTGAATTTGTACCGGAGCCGGCGCTTCGGGCGATCAATAGAAAATTACAGTATAAGGAGAAAAGACAGTAATGAGCAGCAGAATAGAGCAGATAATTGATGAAATCGAGGAGTATGTAGACAGCTGTAAGTTTCAGCCGCTGTCCTCAACAAAGATTGTTGTAAATAAGGAGGAGCTTGAGGAGCTGTTAAGAGAGCTTCGCATGAAGACCCCGGACGAGATCAAGAGATATCAGAAGATTATCAGTAATAAGGATGCCATTCTTGCCGATGCACAGACAAAGGCAGATGCCATGATCGCGGATGCAAAAGCACAGCAGGAAGCTTTAGTTCAGGAAGACGAAGTTATGCGTACCGCAGTGAATCAGGCACAGCAGCTGATGGACGAGACCAGACAGCAGGCTCAGGAACTGTTAGATTCCGCTACCAACGATGCAAACAATATTCGCATGAGTGCGATCAGCTATACAGATGATATGCTCGCTAACCTTGAGCAGGTGATGGCTCATGCCAATGAATCCATCAGTGCCAAGTATGAGAGCTTTATGAGCGCAATTCAGTCCAGCTACGAGATAGTAAACAAAAACCGTATGGAGCTTTCACCGCAGATCAACGCAAGCGGAAGTTATACTCAGACACAGAATGCAGCAGAAGAAGAGTATGAGGAAGCATAACAGGAAAGTACAGTATTGAATGTGATGAGAAAAAAAGACATCTATTGGGGGCGGACCTGATGGGTGTCTTTTATGTTTACATAGTTTTAGGGGTTATTTTGACATCAGGGGGAAACAAAACAATATATGGAAATACATTCTTGGAGAGATATGCTGGATCCTTATGATCTGGCAGTCAGAGAACTTGTTTTAAAGTTCGAACATATCAAATATGAACATATGACCAGAGGGATCTACTGCCCGATCGAGCAGGTGACCGGTCGTGTAAAAAGCATTGCCAGTATTCTGGATAAGATGCAGAAAAAAAACGTAGAACTGGCAGATATCGAGACCAGATTTGAGGATCTGGCAGGGGTGAGAATCATCTGTCAGTTTGTCGAGGATATACCGAAGGTAGTTCAGATGATCCGTGAGCGTTCAGATATGAAGGTGACACATGAGAAGAACTACATCGATCATGTAAAGGACAGTGGTTATCGCAGTTATCACGTGATCATTGACTATGAAGTATGGACGATCCAGGGACCAAAGACGGTCTGTGCAGAGATCCAGGTCAGAACGATGGGTATGAATTTCTGGTCAACGATCGAACATTCGCTGCAGTATAAGTACAAGCAGAACATTCCGGTACACGTGAAAGAAAAACTTTCCAAATGTGCAGATGCGATCGTTCTGCTCGACAGTGAGATGTCCTCAGTCAGAGATGAGATCATGGATGCTCAGAATTCCATGAGAACACAGGAACAGCTGGTGGAGGAGATTCTGCTTCTGATACAGAATCTGTACACCTATGCCAATAAGCGGGAGATCGATAAGATTCAGGATGAATTCTATGAGGTGTACCGTGAGAAGGATATGGGCAAGCTGCACAGATTCCATAAGCAGCTGGATATCATATCTGAGGGATACAAGGCACAGAGCCTGTCCTATCCGAGGGTATGATCTTAAAAAGAGATGAGGTTTTATGACAGATTACAGAAACCTGCCGGAGGAGTATCTCTCCTCCATGCAGGAATTATTAGGGGAGGAATACCCCGATTATCTGAACAGCTTTGATCAGGAGAGCGCGCAGGGACTTCGTGTAAATGTTGGAAAAACAGAGGTGAAAGAGTTTCTCGGACGGTTTTCTGAGACATTGACACCGGTACCGTGGACGGCAAACGGGTTTTACACAAAACCTGAGGCAGAGATTACAAAGCATCCGTATTACTATGCGGGACTTTACTATGTACAGGAACCGAGTGCCATGCTGCCAGCTGCGAGACTGAAGGTTTGTGAGGGAGACCGCGTGCTGGATCTCTGTGCCGCTCCGGGAGGAAAGGCGACTGAGCTTGGAAGTCATATCGGAAAGGACGGCATCCTGATAGCAAATGATATCAGCCATTCCAGGGCAATGGGACTGCTGAAAAATCTGGAGCTTTTCGGTGTCGGAAGAGCCTTCGTCTGCAGTGAGACTCCGCAGAAACTGGCAGATAAATTTCCACTGTTTTTTGACAAAGTGCTGATCGATGCTCCGTGTTCCGGAGAGGGAATGTTCCGCAAGGATGCGTCAATGGTAAAAACTTACCAGACAAGAAGGCCGGGGGACTATGCGCCGCTTCAGTCGGAAATTCTGGAGTATGCGGTACAGATGCTCAGACCCGGCGGACAGCTGCTGTATTCCACCTGTACCTTCTCTGAACTGGAAAATGAGGCAGTGATCGAACAGATGCTGCAGATGCACCCTGAGATGCACCTGCTTCCGATGGAAAAAGCAGAAGGTTTTGCAGACGGAAGAAGAGGGCTGACGGAGGCAGCAAGACTGTTTCCGCACAGAATACGCGGTGAGGGACACTTCGCAGTACTGCTTCAGAAAGATGAGAATGTAACAGCGGAAGCGTTAAAGAAAGTAAAGCCGACCGGATCAGAGAAACTCTCAAAGGAGGCAAAGGCGCTCTGGGAAGAGTTTGATCAGAAATATCTGAAGCATCGCTGGGAAAATGTGACCTTCGTGCAGAAGGAGGAACGGATCTATGCGGTTCCTTCTGAAATCGGGATCCCAAAGGGGCTGAGGTTCCTTCGCACCGGTCTGTATCTGGGAGATGTACAGAAAAAAAGATTTGAGCCCAGCCAGGCACTGGCTATGTATCTGAATCAGGAAGAGGCAAAGAATACGGTCTCTTTCTCACCTGATGATGCGCGTACCTGGCGATATCTGAAGGGAGAAACGATAGAACTGACGGACGAAGAGACACCGGATAAGGGTTGGTGTCTGGTATGCGTGGATGGTTTTCCGCTTGGATGGGCGAAAAATATCAATGGAACACTTCGAAACAAATATTATCCGGGATGGAGAGTCAGATAATGGCAAGTATCAGATTAGATAAATATCTTGCAGATGCAGGGCTTGGAACCAGAACAGAGGTAAAGACGCTGATCCGAAAGGGAAGGATCACAGTCAATCAGGAGATCTGCAGAAAGCCGGAGACAAAGCTGGATCCGGATAAAGATGTTGTGGAAGCAGACGGAAAGTCTCTTTCCTGGGCAGAGCATCATTACTATATGCTTCATAAGCCTGCGGGCTGTGTGACAGCGCTGACAGACCGAAGGGATCCGACTGTGATGGAACTGATGTCTGATGTGGCTGTCAGAGATCTTTTTCCGGTTGGAAGACTGGACAAGGATACGGAGGGACTGCTTTTGATCACGGATGACGGTGAGCTCGCACATCGTCTGCTGTCACCGTCCGGACATGTGGATAAGACGTATTTTGTCCGTATTACAGGAAAAGTTTCAGAGGACGGCGCGAGAGCACTGACCGAAGGTCTGGATATCGGAGAAGAGAAGAAGACCCTCCCGGCCAGACTTGAGATATTGAAAGAAGCGGACGAATCCGAAGTACTGCTCACAATTCAGGAAGGAAAGTTTCATCAGGTGAAACGCATGTTTCATGCCGTCGGCAATGAAGTGATCTATCTGAAGAGAATGTCCATGGGCAGCCTTGTTCTGGATGAACATCTGGCAGCCGGATGCTTTCGTGAATTGAGTGAAGAAGAAATCAGGATGCTGAAGGAGGATGCGAAGCTGGTATGAATGGAAGATTTTTACCTGTCTGCAGACAGGACATGGAGAGGGATGGAATAGAGCAGCTGGATTTTATCTATGTCACCGGCGATGCCTATGTGGATCATCCCTCTTTTGCGCATGCTGTGATCAGCAGGGTATTGGAGGATCATGGATATACGGTCGGAATCATTGCACAGCCGGACTGGAAGGATGAAAAGAGTATCACAATACTCGGAGAGCCGAGACTGGGATTTCTGGTATCCTCAGGAAACATGGATTCAATGGTCAACCATTATTCCGTATCGAAAAAGAGAAGAAAGACGGATGCTTACACTCCGGGCGGAGAGATGGGAAAACGACCGGATCATGCAGCTGTTGTTTACAGCAATCTGATCAGACACACCTATCGCAAGACACCGATCATTCTCGGCGGCATTGAGGCGAGTCTGCGAAGACTGGCACATTATGACTACTGGTCTGATTCTTTGAAGCGCTCGATCCTGCTCGATTCCGGAGCAGATCTGATCTCCTACGGCATGGGAGAGCGCTCGATCGTTGAGATCGCTGATGCACTTGCAGCAGGTATCGAGGTAAAGGATATCACCTATATTGCCGGAACAGTCTTTAAGACAAAGGATCTTTCACTTGCATATGATGCGCTGGCGCTTCCGTCATTTGAGCAGCTGAAGGCAGACCGGATCGAATATGCCAGAAGTTTTTATACACAGTACTGCAATACGGATCCGTTTTCGGCAAAGCGGCTGACCGAAGGCTATCCGAACGGAATCTATGTGGTTCAGAATCCGTCGCAGATGCCGCTGTCTCAGGAAGAGATGGACCGTGTCTATGAGCTGCCGTATATGAGGACCTGGCATCCGATGTACGACGAAGCGGGTGGAATACCGGCGATCTCTGAAGTGAAATTCTCGCTGGTCAGCAATCGCGGCTGTTTCGGAGGCTGCAGTTTCTGTGCACTGACCTTCCATCAGGGCAGATTTGTGCAGACCAGAAGCCACGAATCTCTTCTGACGGAGGCGAAGATGCTGACGGAAGATGCGGATTTCAAAGGCTACATTCATGATGTCGGCGGTCCGACCGCGAATTTCAGACATCCTGCCTGCAAAAAACAGCTGACAAAGGGCGTATGTCCGAACAAACAGTGTCTGTTCCCGAAACCGTGTAAAAACCTGATCGCAGATCATGAGGATTATCTGAGTCTTCTCAGAAAACTCAGAGCGATTCCGAAGGTGAAGAAGGTATTCATCCGATCCGGAATCCGTTTTGATTACCTGCTTGCAGATGCAAAAGATGATTTCTTCAGAGAGCTGGTAGAGTACCATGTGAGCGGACAGCTGAAAGTTGCTCCGGAGCATATCTCCGACGCGGTTCTCTCCAAAATGGGAAAACCGTCCAACGATGTTTACCAGAAATTTGTAAAGAAATATAAAAAACTGAATGAACAGTGCGGAAAGAAACAGTTCCTGGTTCCGTATCTGATGTCCTCACATCCGGGTTCTACGCTGAAAGAGGCGGTGGAACTTGCAGAGTATCTTCGCGATCTTGGCTATATGCCTGAGCAGGTACAGGATTTCTATCCGACACCTTCTACGATCTCTACCTGTATGTACTATACCGGTGTGGATCCGCGGACGATGGAGCCGGTCTATGTGCCGATCAATCCGCATGAGAAGGCTATGCAGAGAGCACTGATCCAGTATCGAAATCCGAAGAACTATGATCTTGTCTATGAGGCACTGATGAAGGCCGGAAGAAAAGATCTGATCGGATTTGACAGGAAATGTCTGATCCGTCCGCGCAGAATGGAGAAGTCAGCGGCAGCCGGCAGTGACCGAAAGAAAACATCCGGCGGCTTTGCGCAGAAAAATAATCAGAAAAATCAGAGACCTCAGAAGAAGAAAACGATTCGAAATGTACATAAGAAGAAGGGCTGAAAATGAAAAAGACAGCAAAAGGAAAGTATGGATATCTGAAGTATGAGAAGAAAAAGCGCACACTGATCACGGCGGTGATGTTTGCGATCCCGCTTGTGATCTACATCACCGGACTTCTCCAGACCGGAACCAGAAAAAATATGTTCACCTTTGTGGCGATCATGGGCTGTCTTCCTGCCAGCCGCAGTGCGATCGGTATGATCCTTGTGCTACTGCAGAAACCGATGCAGGAGGCGCTGTACCGGGAATGTCAGGAACACGTCAGAGATCTTGATGTGCTCTATGAATGTGTTGTCAGCTCAGAGAAAAGAAATACCTCGATCGCCTGCATCGTGCTGTATGGTCTGAACGTGATCTGCTACAGCGAGGATCCAAAGCTGAATGCCTCTGAAACAGAGACACATATCAAAAAGATCCTTCAGGGAAACGGTTTTCGCTCAAATGTGAAGATCTTTACTGAGAAAAAGGGTTTTTTCCGCAGAGTGGACGAGCTTTATGCGCTGAAACAGGCGGGCGGAGAGCAGATCCCGTTTAAGCCGAATGAGCAGTATCCGGATGCGACAAGAGAAGAACTCGTCGCCGCTGTGATCAAGGCTGTTTCCGTGTGATCCGAAAAGTGAGGATGGAATGAAAGAAATAATCGTGAGAGAGAATGAAGCCGGCCAGCGCATGGACAAGCTTCTCTCAAAATATCTGAAAGAGGCACCGAAAAGCTTTATCTATAAGATGCTTCGAAAGAAAAATATTACACTGGACGGAAAAAAAGCTTCCGGAAATGAGATCCTGAAGACCGGGAACAGCATACGGTTTTATCTGTCAGATGAGACCTACGAAAAATTTGCGGGTCCCCAGGATTCGGCAAAGCAGCTGCTTCCGTCCGGAGTGAAACCGCTGAAAGCGGCAGAGATTCTCTATGAAGATGAGCACATTATTCTGATGAATAAACCTGCAGGATGGCTGTCTCAGAAGGCAGAACCGAAGGATGTATCCATGAATGAGAGGATGCTTGCCTATCTTGTGGGAAGCGGAAAGATCACAGAGGCAGAGCTTTCCACCTTCCATCCGTCAGTATGCAACCGCCTGGACCGCAATACGAGCGGGATTCTGATCGGCGGAAAGTCTCTGGCAGGACTGCAGGAAATGTCCAGAATGCTCAAAGACCGCAGCCTTCATAAATATTATCAGTGTATTGTGAAGGGAAAGATCACAGAGGCACAGAGGATCAGCGGTTATCTCAGCAAGGATGAGACGACAAATAAAGTCAGGGTCACGAAAGAACCCGGAAAAGATGCAAAAAAGATCGTGACAGAATATCGACCGCTTGCCTACTGTAAAGAAGGAACACTGCTGGAGATCCTGCTGGTGACCGGAAGAACACATCAGATTCGTGCGCATCTTGCAAGCATCGGACATCCAATACTCGGAGATCCGAAATACGGAGATGCAAAGACAAATCAGAGGATCCTGCAGAATCATCGAATCCGTCATCAGACGCTGCATGCAGCAAGAGTGGAATTGCCGGTGATTGACGGAAAACTGGGATATCTTTCAGGAAAGTGCTTCGAGGCTCCGCTTCCGGAGACATTTGCAAGAATCACCTCAGAAAAATAAACGGAAGGTTCGGATAGATTCCGGACAGGAGAGAAGAAATGGCATGGAAATCAAGAGGACTGCGTGGATCGGTATTTGAGGATCTGATCAACCGGTCAAATGAAGTATATCTGGAGCAGGGACTGGCCCTGATCCAGAAAATTCCCACCCCGATCACACCGATTCGGATGGATAAGGAGAGCAGACATATCACGCTTGCTTATTTTGAACAGAAGAGTACTGTCGATTATATCGGCGTGGTTCAGGGGATCGCGGTCTGCTTCGATGCAAAGGAGTGTGCAACGGACACCTTTGCTCTGCAGAATGTACACGCTCATCAGATGGAATTTATGAGACAGTTTGAAAGGCAGGATGGACTTGCCTTTTTTCTGATTTATTATACCTCAAGAGATGAGATATACTATGTCCCGTTTGCGGATATGGAGCGTTTCTGGCAGCGCATGGAGAATGGCGGACGAAAGAGCTTTCGTTTCGAAGAAATTGATCAGAGCTTTCGGCTGCAGTCGAAGTCGGGTGTGCTTGTACCGTTTCTTGAAGGAGTGAAGAGAGATCTTATGCTCCGCGATGAGTGAGAAGAACGGTGAGGAACGCAGGATTGACAAATAAAAACTGCCAAATTATACTATAACAGATTAAGAAGGTGCGGCTGAAGCATTGCTCATCTCAGAGCAGGAATGTACTTTCGCTCTTGAAAGGAGAAGAAGAAGTGAACAGATTACTACATACACCGGAAGGTGTCAGAGATATTTACAACAACGAATGTGCACGCAAACTTCGTCTGCAGAGTGATCTGCATGAGGTGCTTGCAGGCTATGGCTACAGCGATATTGAAACGCCGACGTTCGAATATTCCGACGTTTTCAGCAGAGATGTCGGAAGTATCGAATCCAGAGAACTGTACAAGTTTTTTGACAGAGACGGCAATACACTGGTGCTTCGTCCGGATATGACACCGTCGATCGCGCGCGTGGTATCCAGATATTTCAGCGAGGAGGAGCAGGTGATCCGCCTCTGCTATGAGGGAAACACCTTTATCAATAACTCCAGTTATCAGGGAAGACTGAAAGAAAATACTCAGATCGGTGCTGAGCTGATCGGAAGTGACAGTGCAGAGGCAGATGCAGAAGTTATCGCAATGGTGGTAGACTGTCTGAAAAAGGCAGGACTGGACGAGTTTCTGATCAGTGTCGGACAGGTAAAATATTTCCGAAGCATTTTAAAAGAGCTGAAGATCGACGAGGAGACCGAGGAGGAGCTGAGAGATTTTATTTCCAACCGAAATATCTTTGGCGTGGAACAGCTGCTCTCTAAAGCCGGACTCCCGGAGAAGGTGCATCAGGTGCTGACTGCGCTCCCGAATCTCTATGGTTCTGTGGAAGTGCTGGACCGTGCAGAAAAGCTGGCAGTAAATGAGGATGGAAGAGCTGCCGTGCAGCGTCTCAGAGAGATCTATGAGATCCTTGAGGACTACGGTGTGACTCAGTACATCAGCTTCGATTTCAGCATGCTGAGCAGATATCATTATTACACAGGAGTCTTTTTCAGAGGCTATACCTTCGGTACCGGAGATGCCGTGGTAAAGGGAGGAAGATACGATCATCTTCTTCAGCACTTTGGAAAGGACGCTCCTTCGATCGGATTTGCCGCAGTGATCGATCCGCTGCTTCTCGCACTGGAGAGACAGAAGATTCCTGCAAAGGCAGAGCCGGAACTGACGGAACTTACGGTTACTTCCGATAACCGCAGAGAAATCATTCGTCAGGCGTGTGAACTGCGTGCAGAGGGAAAGCGCGTAAAGCTCATTTATTCGAAGGAGGAAGCGTAAATCATGCGATATCTTACATTTGCACTGACCAAAGGAAGACTTGCGAGTAAGACCCTGGAGCTTCTGGAGCAGATCGGGATTACCTGTGAGGAGATGAAGGATAAAAATTCCAGAAAACTGATTTTTGTAAATGAGGAGTTAAAACTCAAATTTTTCCTTGCAAAGGGACCGGATGTACCGACTTACGTAGAATACGGTGCGGCAGATATCGGTGTTGTCGGCAAGGATACGATCGATGAAGAGAGCAGAAAGCTTTATGAGGTCCTCGATCTTGGCTTTGGCAAGTGCCGTATGTGCGTCTGCGGACCGACATCGGCAAAAGAGCTGCTCCAGCATCAGGAGCGCATTCGCGTTGCCACCAAATATCCGAAGATCGCCAAAGATTATTTCTACAATAAGAAAGGTCAGACCGTAGAGATCATCAAATTGAACGGCTCTATTGAGCTTGCACCGATCGTGGGACTGTCCGATGTGATCGTAGATATTGTGGAGACCGGAGCAACACTCAGAGAGAATGGTCTGGAGGTGCTTGAGGAGGTCTGCCCGCTGTCTGCCCGTGTGGTAGTCAACCGGGTGAGCATGCAGATGGAGAGCGAGCGTATCACTAAAATACTGAATGCGCTTAAGGAGGTACTGTAAGAAATGAGAATCGTGAAACTGACAGAGGAGACAAAGCAGAATCTTCTGGAGGATCTCTTAAAAAGAAGTCCTTCAAATTACGGAGAATACGAGAGCATCGTTGCAGGTATCGTTGACGATGTGCGTGCCCGCAGAGACGAGGCGGTATTTTCCTATACAGAAAAGTTTGATCATGCAAAGATCAACGCAGAGAATATCCGTGTCACTGAAGAAGAAATCAGAGAAGCCTATGCACAGGTAGATGAGAAGCTGCTTGCTGTGATCCGAAAATCTCTGGTAAACATTCGCTCTTATCATGAGAAGCAGAAAAAGTACAGCTGGTTTGACAGCCAGGAGAACGGCACCCTGCTTGGACAGAAGATCTCAGCGATCCAGAAGGTCGGTGTCTATGTTCCGGGCGGAAAGGCAGTCTATCCTTCCTCTGTACTTATGAATATTGTGCCTGCAAAGGTTGCCGGAGTAGAGCGTGTGATCATGACGACTCCGTGCAACGCGGAGGGAAAAGTAAACCCGAATACTCTGGTGGCTGCTCATGAGGCAGGCGCCGATGAGGTGTACAAGGTCGGCGGTGCGCAGGCAATCGCAGCACTTGCCTACGGTACAGAAAGCATTCCGAAGGTAGATAAGATCGTCGGTCCGGGAAATATTTTTGTGGCACTCGCGAAAAAAGCAGTGTTTGGCTTTGTCAGCATCGATTCGATCGCCGGACCGAGTGAGATCCTTGTTCTGGCAGACGAGACAGCAAATCCGAGATATGTGGCAGCAGATCTGCTTTCCCAGGCAGAACATGATGAAATGGCATCTGCGATCCTGATCACGACCAGCCAGGAACTTGCACAGAAGGTTTCTGATGAGGTGGATGGATTTGTGAAGGTTCTCTCCAGAAAAGAGATCATTCAGAAATCTCTCGATAATTTCGGATATATTCTTGTCGCTGATGATATGAAGACAGCGATCGACGCAGCCAATGAGATCGCGTCTGAGCATCTTGAGATCGTGACAGCAAATCCGTTTGATGTGATGACCCGCATCCGCAATGCAGGTGCGATCTTTATCGGAGAGAACAGCAGTGAACCGCTCGGAGATTACTTTGCAGGACCGAACCACGTTCTTCCGACGAACGGAACTGCAAAATTCTTCTCACCGTTAAATGTAGATGATTTTATGAAAAAGTCGAGCATTGTTTACTATTCAAGAGAGGCTCTGCAGGCAGTACATAAAGATATCGAGCAGTTTGCGAAGGCAGAGCAGCTGACAGCTCATGCGAACAGTATTCATGTAAGATTTGAAGAGGAGGAGGACTGCTAAAGTCCTCTTAACCGGAGAGATGATTTCATGTTAAAAAAACTATACATAAAATGGCGCAGATCTCTGGCAAAGCAGGAGTACTATGATTACAATCTGCTGGCAACCGTAATATTGCTGAGTTGTTTCGGATTGATCATGCTCTACAGCACCAGTGCCTATTCTGCACAGATAAACCACAGCAGTGATATGTTTTATTTCAAAAAGCAGGCAGGGATCAGTGCCGCATCACTGGTGATAGCAGTCCTGATTTCTCAGATAGATTATCACTGGTTCGCAAAGTTTTCGGGTGTTTTTTATCTCGGTGCAAATTTTCTGCTGTTTATTACAAAATTTGTCGGAACAGAGGTAAACGGTGCAAGACGATGGCTGTATGTCGGACCGATTAATTTCCAGCCGTCTGAGATCGCAAAAGTGGCGATCATTCTGTTTCTGCCGTATATGATCGTAAAGATCGGCAGAAACATGAAAACATGGAAAGCATTTTTCATGGTTGCGGGAACCGGTTTTATAACATTCTTTCTGACTTATGTATTTACCGAGAATCTGAGTACAGCGATCATTATTGCAGGAATCGTGGCGACACTGCTCTTTGTAGTGTTTCCGAAGGTATGGCCGTTTACCGCGGGTCTGACCGGTGTGGTGGTACTGGCATCGATGATCGTGATGTATGTTTCTTCCCACGGACTGACCGACAGCGAAGGGTTTCGATTGAAGCGAGTTCAGGTGTGGCTGAATCCGGGAGCGGTGGAAAATTCCTCTGTCGGAGGTTATCAGGTAATGCAGGGACTTTATGCGATTGGCTCCGGCGGTCTGTTCGGCAAGGGGCTGGGCAACAGCCTGCAGAAGCTTTCCTATGTTCCGGAGGCGCAGAATGATATGATCTTTACGATCATCTGTGAAGAGCTGGGCGTATTTGGAGCGCTGATGCTGATCCTGCTCTTTATCTTCATGTTGTATCGCCTGCTGTTTATCGCAAACAATGCACCGGATCTTCTGGGATCACTGATCGCAACCGGTGTATTTGCACACATCGCACTGCAGGTCATCTTCAATATTGCGGTGGTTACCAACAGTATTCCTACGACCGGAATCACACTTCCGTTTGTCAGCTATGGAGGAACATCGATCGTGTTCCTGATGGTAGAGATGGGAATTGCGCTGAGCGTGTCCAAACAGATAAAATTTAAGGATGTCACCAGATAGGTGACATCCTTTTTTCGTGAGAGTAGAATGTTCGCGAAGCGTTCAATCTATTGTTTATACTGATTATTCAAAGTCTATCTCGAAAATGCTTCGCGTTTCCTAGATCAGGCGAGCTCGGCAGCAAGCTTCTCCAGTTCCTCAGTGCTTGCCTGATTCAGTGCGGAGCGGATAGTAACGGTCTGCTCTGCAAAAGTAAGATCCTTACATTCCTCAAGCATCTTGGTCATGACTCTTACACCCTGAGCAGCCCAGGTACCGTTCTCAATCAGTCCGATCGTGCGGCTGCGGAAGCTGCGCTCTGTCAGATGATTGATAAATTCCTTCATGAACGGGAAGATATCTCCATTGTAGGTCGTGGTTGCGAGAACCAGTTTGCTGTAGCGGAAAGCATCGGAAACAGCGGAGGCCATATCATCTCTTGCAAGATCATATACGACCGGAGTAACACCCTTTTCTTTCAGCATTTCAGCAAAAAGCTCCACAGCCTTTCTGGTGTTGCCGTATACGGATGTGTAGGCGATCACAATACCCTCTGCCTCAGGACGATAAGAGGACCAGGTATCATAGAGGGAAATGTAGTGGCCGAGATCTTCTGTCAGAACCGGACCGTGCAGCGGACAGATCGTCTGAATGTCAAGCGTTGCAGCTACTTTCAGGAGATTCTGAACCTGTGCACCGAATTTTCCGACGATACCGATATAGTAGCGGCGTGCCTCATCATCCCAGTCCTCAGCGACATCGTTCGCACCGAATTTTCCGAATCCATCGGCAGAGAAGAGTACTTTTTCAGTGCTGTCATAGGTCACCATAACCTCCGGCCAGTGAACCATCGGAGCAAAGACGAAGGTCAGCGTGTGCTTTCCGAGGGAAAGGCTCTCCTTATTTGCAACGGTCTGTCTCTGAATGCTCTCATCCGGTGCATAGAAGGCATCGATCATCGCGTGTGCCTTCGCGTTTGCAACCAGAACGGCATTCGGATATGCCTTAAAGAAACTTACGATATTTGCGGAATGATCCGGCTCAACATGCTGAATGATCAGATAGTCCGGAGTTCTTCCGGCGAGAGCAGTATCAAGATTTTTCAGCCATTCCTCTGTGAAATGTGCGTCAACAGTATCCATGACAGCGACCTTCTCATCGAGGATCACATAGGAATTGTAAGACATTCCGTTCGGAACATCATACTGACCCTCAAAAAGGTCTACGGCGTGATCATTGACACCAACATTGATGATCTCATTTGTTACTTTCATATTTACACTCCATTCTGCTGCAGTTTTGCAGCTGTTATTATGCCTGCTGTGCCTGATAGTCTTTTAAGGCACGGGCGAGCTGGTCCGGACAGGAAGTCGGACGCATGCCGCATTTTACTCCATCCAGACGCTGAATGACGTCTTCTACCTGCATTCCCTCAACAAGACGGCAGATTCCGGCAGTATTTCCGGCACATCCGCCGAAAAACTGAACATTTTTTACGGTACCGTTCTCTACGTTAAACTGTACGGCAGAAGAACAGACGCCTTTATTTTTGTGTACATAACCATCTTCGGTCTTTGTTAAAGCCATTTTCATTTTCTTCCTTTCTGCATTTTGAACAATTATATCATAAGAGCAGGAGAAAAACTATGCATGCCTTGACATTTATTTCATTAAGTTTATAATAATTTTATATGAGTCGGGTAAATGATCGCGGCTGGCGTATCCGAAAGGTGCCAGGCGAGGAAAGTCCGGGCTTCACAGGGCAGGATGCCGGATAACGTCCGGTGGAGGCGACTCCAAGGATAGTGCAACAGAAATGAACCGCCTTTCATAAGAAAGGTAAGGGTGGAAGGGCAGTGTAAGAGACTACCGCCCGGCTGGTAACAGCCGGGGCATATGTAAACCCCATCCGAAGCAAGACCGAAGTAAAGCATATGGCGGCCCGTCAGCTTTGGGTAGGTCGCTTGAGCCCGGCGGCAACGCCGGGCCTGGATAGATGATCATTCACGACATAACCCGGCTTATCGCCCGGCTCATATTTCAGTAAAAACAACAGGGGGAAAACGAGATGGAAACGAGGCGAGTCGATCAGGACAGAAAGCTTTGGAAATACATCATATTTTCAGCTTTGACCTGCGGCATCTATGGACTGTACTTTATGTACACCTTAGTAAAAGATCTGAATACTGCATGCGGATATAAAGAGACGGACGAAGATAAGATGTCCCCGAATTATATCATTGTAGTACTTCTGACGTGTGTCACCTGCGGTATCTATGCATACTACTGGTGGTATAAGCAGGGAAACCGTATTAAGACAGCCGGCAGAGAGTATGGTATCAATATTGAGGACAATGGAAGTACCTATCTGCTCTGGTTCCTGGTCGGTGTACTGTTATGCGGCTTCGGTCCGTTGATCGGAATGCATATCTTCCTGAAGAATCTGAATCTTGTCTGCAAGGCATATAATGATGAGACACAGGGTGGTGCCGATCAATATGCTGCTAATTTTAACAGCAGTACAGATTATCAGAACAATTACAGTCAGAACAACAACAATCAGTGGGACGCTCCTGCACAGAACAAGAGCAATC